>NZ_CP060010.1:650467-975700 GCF_017798205.1 Cognatishimia activa
TGATTTTGAGGAACGCCTGAAGGCCGTGGTGACGGAGCTTGAGGATCACCCAGATTCCGTTCTGTTCATCGACGAAATCCACACGGTGATCGGTGCGGGCGCCACCTCTGGCGGCGCGATGGATGCCTCCAACCTGCTGAAACCTGCGCTGCAGGGCGGCAAGCTGCGCACCATGGGCTCCACCACTTATAAAGAGTTCCGCCAGCACTTTGAGAAAGACCGCGCCCTGTCCCGTCGTTTCCAAAAGATCGACGTGAACGAGCCCTCTGTGCCCGACACCATCAAGATCCTGAAAGGTCTGAAGGAATACTTCGAGGATCACCACGCGGTGAAATACACAGCCGACGCGATCAAAACCGCCGTCGAGCTGTCTGATCGCTATATCAACGACCGCAAGCTGCCCGACAAAGCCATCGACGTCATCGACGAAGCGGGCGCGGCGCAGCATCTGGTCCCGGCCTCCAAACGGCGCAAGACCATCGGCACCAAGGAAATCGAAGCGGTTGTGGCGAAAATCGCCCGCATCCCGCCGAAGAATGTCTCTAAGGACGATGCCGAGGTGCTCAAGGATCTCGAGAAAACGCTCAAACGCGTGGTCTTTGGTCAGGACACCGCCATCGAGGCGCTGTCCTCTGCCATCAAACTGGCGCGGGCGGGCCTGCGCGAGCCTGAAAAGCCCATCGGCAACTACCTCTTCGCCGGTCCAACCGGTGTAGGTAAAACCGAGGTCGCGAAACAACTGGCGGACACGCTGGGTGTAGAGCTGCTGCGCTTTGACATGTCCGAATACATGGAGAAACACGCGGTTTCTCGCCTGATCGGCGCGCCTCCGGGCTATGTTGGGTTCGATCAGGGTGGTCAGTTGACCGACGGCGTGGATCAGCATCCGCATTGTGTTCTGCTGCTCGATGAGATCGAGAAAGCACACCCAGACGTCTACAACATCCTCCTGCAAGTGATGGACCACGGCACGCTGACCGACCACAACGGGCGCACGGTGGATTTCCGCAATGTGATCCTGATCATGACCTCCAACGCGGGTGCGACCGAGCAAGCCAAGGCGGCCATCGGCTTTGGCCGCGACCGTCGCGAAGGCGAGGATACGGCGGCCATCGAACGCACCTTCACGCCGGAATTCCGCAACCGTCTGGATGCGGTCATCAGCTTTGCACCTCTGCCAAAGTCGGTGATCCTGCAGGTGGTCGAGAAATTCGTGCTGCAGCTTGAAGCCCAGCTCATGGACCGCAACGTCCATATCGAGCTCACGCCAAAAGCCGCCGAATGGCTGGCGGACAAGGGCTATGACGACAAGATGGGCGCGCGTCCGCTGGGCCGTGTGATCCAGGAACACATCAAAAAGCCACTCGCCGAAGAGCTGCTCTTTGGCAAGCTGGCCAAAGGTGGTCTGGTGAAAGTCACGGTCAAAGCAGGCGAATTGCACCTGAAACTCGATGGCCCGGAAAAACCGCGCATCGCAGGCGACAAGCCACCGCTTTTGACGGCGGAGTAACGCCAGACACAAAACGCAACCGCCGCGCAGCTCGCAAGAGCTGCGCGGCTTTGCTTTGCGAGCCCCCCGATACCCGACGCAAAACACTGGACAGATCGCAGCATCTCGCCCACCCTCACTTCATATCAGTCACGAGGGATTACCATGTTCAAAAGACTACTATTGCTATTCACCCACGCCGGAGCTCTGGCCGTCGGCTTTGCACTTGGTATATACCTGCTCCCCATCCTGACTGCCCCGCCCTCGCCCGACGCGGATATGCTTGAGGAAAAGGCCCAAGCGGCACTCTTCTCGGCGGAATTCACCCGCGATCTGCGCGGCAGCGACTTCCTACATTGGGGCGAAGGCAAAGTATCCGTGACGGCAGAAAGCATCGTTCACGAAGGCAAAATGGCGCCGGGACCGGACTATAAACTCTATCTGACCAAGGATTTCGTTGAACACGAAGACGAGTTTAATCCGATCAAATCCGAAGCGGCCCTCGTTGGCGACATCAAAAGCTTTGGCGGCTTTCTCGTGGACGTTCCGCAGGGCGTGAACGTCAGCGACTACACCACCGTTGTCGTCTGGTGCGAGAGCTTTGGCGAATTCATCACATCCGCCAAATATCAATAATCATTTCTCAGTAAACTTCAGCTCGATGCGGCGGTTCTTGGCCCGCGCCTCGCGGGTATTGGCCGTATCAATCGGCTGATATTCCCCAAACCCGTTGGCCGACAGGCGGCTCGGCGGCAGGCCCATTTGCTCAGACAGAAGGCGCACCACAGACAAAGCGCGCGCCTGTGACAGTTCCCAGTTGTCCGCGAACTCAGGGTTATTGCGGATCGGAATATCGTCGGTGTGACCATCGACCTGCAAAACCCAGTCGATTTCCGGCGGGATCTGATCCGCCACATCCTGCAACAGGCTCGCCACGCGGGCAATCTGCGCCACACCCTCGCCGCTCATCTCAGCGCCACCGGGTGGGAACAGAACCTCGGACGAGAACACAAAGCGGTCGCCCACGATCTGAACCCCTTGGCGGTTGCCCAAGAGATCACGCATCCGGCCAAAGAACTCAGACCGATAGCGTTCCAGATCCTCGGCCTCAGCCGCCAGACGCGCGGCTTCTTCTTCCAACCGCTTACGCTCTGCTTCCTCAAGCTGACGACGACGGCGCTCTTCGGCCGCCGCGCGCGCCAGCGCTGCGTTCAAATCGCGCCCAAGCGTGTCCAGTTGCACCTGAGCCTCAGCATCGCGCTCAAGGCTTTCATCCAATAGACCCTGCAACTGGTTCAACTGACGGCGCAGCTCCAGAACCTGCTGGTTCAACAGGGCCACTTGTTTCTCGCCCTCCGTGGCCCGCGCGCGCTCATCCTCCAGCGCCTGGTTCGCAAGCGCCAACAGACGTTCACGCTCCTCTGCTGCCGTCAGAGTGGTATCCGCCGCATTCTCAGCGGCTTCACGCGCTGCAATCGCCGCTGCGAGCTGACGCTGTATCTCTTCCTGATCCAACGCCGCTTGTTCAGCCGCTTCCTGTGCCGCCAAGGCGCGCGCGAGCTGTTCTTTCAGATCGGCCTGCTCATTGGTCAACAGCTCGATGTTTTGCTCAATCGCAATCCGTTCCGCCAAAGCTGCCGCCAGACGGTCCTCAAGATTCTCGACCGTGTTCTGAGACGCCAGCCGTTGCGCAATCGCCTCTTCCAACGCCTTGCGCAGATCATCCGAAGTCTGCCCCGCGTCCTGCGCCGATTGCTGCGCCACCAAAGCCGCCGTCAACTGTTCCTCAAGCGACGCCACCTGCCCCGCCAAAGTCTCACCACTGCGCTCCGCCGCCGTCGCGCGATTTTCCGCAGCCAGCTGGGCGGCCAAGGCCTCTTGCAGGCGCGTTTCCAGATCCGCGTTCACCGCCGTCAGTTCCGCATCGCGCGCCGCCGCTGATGCCTCAAGCGCCGCCAAGCGCGCGTTCAAATCCGCGAGCCGACCTTCCAATTCCGTGCGCGTGTCTGTGGATTGTGTCTCTGTCCGCGCCAATTGCGCCTGTGTTTCGGCCAAAGCCTGACGGGTCGCGGCCAGTTGCTCTTGGCTGACGCTTTCATTGGCTTCGGATGCCGCAAGGCTCGCCGTCACTGCTGCCAACCGCGCCTCAAGATCCTCTATCGTGACCGTGTTCTGATCGACCTGCAGCAAGGCCGCCGTCAATTGCGCCGTCGCGGATGCCAGCTCATTTTCCGTCGATAGCCGGTCATTCCGCGCCTGCTCCAGATTGGCCAACGCCGCCGTCAAATCCGTCTGCAACCGCGCCACATCCTGCGTCAGAGACTCGCCCGTCTGATCGGCCTGCTCAAGGCGCAGCAATGTCGCCGCCAGTTCCTCAAGCGTCTTCTCGGATTCCCCTTGCGTTGTCTCAAGCGTCAGCAAAGCCTTGGTCAGCTGACTTTCCAGATCTTCTTCCTTCACCAGCGCCGCCGCCAGTTTCAGATCCAGATCTTCGCGCGCCTTTTCAGCCGCTGCCAAAAGGGTCAGAGTATCTTCCGCCGCCTTACGTTGTTCTTCCAACGCGAGCGTCAGCGAGGTCAGCTCGGCATCCGCCTCCTCCAGCCGTTTGCGCAATTCCTCTGCAGCCGCGGCCTCGGCTAGCTTCGCGATTTCCTCTTGGCTTAGCTCGGCCTGCAATTCCTCGATCCGCGCCGCCAATGCCGCACTTGCGTCCGCATCCTGCGAAGCCTCGGCCTCGAGCTGCGCAATCAACGTCTCCAGCGCCTCACGCTGTGCCGCCGCCAGTCGCGCGGCTTCCGCTTGCGCGTCAATCTCATCGCGCGCCTGCGCCAATGCAAGGTTCATCGCCTCTTGCTGGGTCAGCAATTCGGCCTTTTCGCCTTCAAGCGTTTCAATCGCGATATTGGCTTCGTTCTGCTGCGCAATGAGGGCGGCGACCTGCGCTTCAAAGGCCGTGATCTGCGCCTCATAGGCCACCTGTTGGTCGCGCGCGTCGTTGCGTTCCGAAATCAGGGACGCAATGAGCAATGCGTTGGTTTCGGCCTCAGCCTGTGCATCCGACAGCGTGGATTCCAGCGTACCAATCTGCGCTTCCAAATCGCGGTTGCGATCCCGCGCCAGACCCAATTGCTGCGCTAAGGCTGAGAGTTCCGCCGAAAGCTCGCCAAGCTGGTTTTCCTGCCCTGTGATGGTTTCCCGCAGCACATATTGCAGCACCATAAAAATCGTCAGAACGAACATCAGGACCAGCAACAGCCCCGTCATCGCATCCACAAAGCCGGGCCAGATCTGAGCCTGAAAACGTTGACCAGTGCGCCGCGACAGAGCCATGACTTAGTCGTCCTGCCCCGGGTGGATCCGGCGTCGGCCTTTGCTCGACTGCGACAAGACGCCGATGGCCTGTGTCAATGCATTCAGGTCCTGACGGATCTCGGACATGCTTTCCTGGCGACCCGCGCTGATTTCTTCCAGAATACGCAACATCTGAACGTCGATCGACCGCAGACGCATCCGGCTTTCGGCATCCACACCTTCGCCCTGATGCATCTCAGACAAGGTCGCGATCAAGCGTTCCTGCCCCTCAGCCACGCGGATCATCGCCGTACCCGCACCACCGTCACGGCTCATCTGCGCGGTCAGTTGGTTCAGCGAATTCGCAAGGTCTCCGATCTGATTTTCGATGACAGTGCGCCGCTCTTCAGATTCCGCGAAGGTCGTCTGAAGCCGATCCATCTGCAGGATCATATGCTCGAGCGCCTCGCCAAAAATCGACGCCTCACCAGAGCCGTCCATGTCGCCCGAAGAAAAGCCGACGCGGGTGATCGTCGACAGCCACTCTTCCATCTCTTGGTAAAAGCGGTTCTGTGCGTGGCCCGCGAAGAGTTCAAGCAGCCCAACAATCAGCGACCCCGCCAGACCCAGCAGGGACGAGGCAAAGGCAATCCCCATGCCGCCCATTTGTTCTTCAAGGCCACTTTGAAGGCGCACAAAAACATCCGCACCGGTCTCGCCATCCTTGGGCGTCAGGCTGCGGATGGTTTCCACAATCGCCGGAACCGAGGTCGCGAGACCGTAAAACGTGCCCAAAAGCCCCAGGAAAATCAGCAAGCCGGTAATATAACGCGTGATTTCCCGCGCCTCATCGACCCGCGTGCCGACCGAGTCCAAAATAGACCGTGTCGAGGCCGTCGAGATCTGGCTCTGCGCCCCACGCGCCCGCAGCAAAGACGCCAGAGGCGCGAGCAGTCGAGGCGGTTGGAACATATCGTGTCCGGGGATCTGCGCCGCAAAGCCTTCGATCCAGCGCACCGAGGAAATCATTGAAATCACTTGCCAAAAACAAGCGAACACCCCGATCAGAAAGACAAAAACGATGACCCCGTTAAACCAGGGATTGGCGATAAAGACCGGCAATACCCGCGGCAGGGCGATGTAGCTGCCGACAGCAGTTAACGCCAAAACGGCCAGCATCGAGAAGATCTGGCTAATCGGTTGCGAGAATTGTGGCTCGGCCTCGCGGTCTGGCAGCTCCATAGAGGCGGCTCCTGACACTGTTTCTTTTCTGCCGACACCCTACTGCGCGCGCAGCATCCTGCCAAGGATTATTGGTTTATTGCGCAATTAACTGGCCAACTGACGCACACGGGTCGACAACCAGTTCAAATCTGCGTCCTCAATGCCCAGATCGGTCAAATGCGCGGCGGTATTGTAAAGATATTCCGTGTTGGGACCGCGTCCCCCGACAGCGGTCGAGATAATCTGCGCCTGCTCTTCCAGATCCAAATGCACATATTGCACATGGTTTGGGTCGATCACATAGGTCACGGCCTGCACGCGCCGCCCATCGGCGAGATCAATCATCAGATTGGTTTCCAGATAGGCCGAAGACACGAGTTCCCGTTCCCGCAATTCCGCCAGCGCGGCCTCTTCGCTCCCGGGGGTCACCCGAAACGCCACCCCGTGACAGACCGCGCCGTCCGCGGCGTCCAGCGCCAGGACCAGCCCCGGATGCTCATCGGTGCCACGATGGTGGATCGAGGACATGCAAAAGCTGCGGTGCCAGTCGGGCAACGTCGCCACGACCTGCTCGGCCACATCAATGCCTGGGTTCCACAAAAGCGACCCATACCCGAAAACCCAAAGCGTCATTCTTGCCCCATCACTGGCCTATTCCTATCTGCGTGTTTAAACACCAAAGCGACGAAGAGAAAAGGCCGCCGACATGAGACCATTGCTTTACCTGATCGTGACCCTGACATTGGCGTGGTCGGGCTATTGGTTCGTGGCCTCGTCAGGGACGAAAGCAGGGCTTGAGTCCTGGTTTCAGGCGCGCGAGATCGAGGGCTGGCAGGCGGACTATAGCGATTTGTCCGTCGGCGGTTTCCCCAACCGCGTTGATGCCAGCTTCACCGAAATCGCTTTGGCCGATCCAGACACCGGTCTAGCCTGGACCGCGCCGTTCTTTCAACTTTTGGCGCTCAGCTATCGGCCCAATCATGTGATTGCGGTCTGGCCAAACGAGCAGGTGATTTCGACGCCGCAGGAAAAGCTGACCGTGACCTCTGCCAAGATGCAGGCGTCCTTGGTGGTCGCGCCTGAGGCCTCATTGCCTGTAGAGCGCAGCAACTTTGCAAGCGAGACATTGGCGATCTCGTCCGATGCCGGTTGGAGCATGCAAGCCGATAGCCTGCGCATGGCTGTGCGCGCGGTCGAAGGGGCTGAAAACCTCTATGACTTCGCTTATCAAGCAGAGGGCGTCGCCCCGCCGAGCTTCCTCAAAACCTCGGTTCTGCCGGCCAAGATGAGCGCCATGGATCTGGACATGCAGGTCGGGTTTGACCGCCCATGGGACCTGCGCGCCCTGGAGGACCGTCGCCCACAACCAACCACCCTCACGATCCGCACTGCGAAGGCCGCGTGGGGAGACCTGTCCTTCCAGATGGCTGCCGACCTGACAATGGATGAGGTCGGCTCACCGACTGGCGAGGCCACTCTTAGGCTGAACAACTGGCGCGACATGATGGCGATGCTGCGCGAGAGTGGTCAGGTGGCCTCGGCGTCGCTGGACACGGCTGAACCGGTCATGGCGCTGCTCGCCAGCCTCTCGGGATCGCGCGATGACATCGATGTAACGCTGAGGTTCGCCAATGGCGCGGCCTTGGTTGGCATCATCCCCGTCGGCACAGCCCCCAAGCTGACATTGCGCTAAGCCGTGCCATGGGCTTACCGACAGTAAGCCCCACCCCGATGGTTCGCTGTGTCAAAATGGAAATGATCGCGGTGGTGGCGATCTGACTCTGGCCCCAGAACCGTCCCAAAGGGCCCACAGGCCGATTTATGCAGGTCCCGCAGAACCCGCCCTTTACGCCCGGAACCCCAATGTTCGATCAGCGAAATCACCTCGCCATTCTCAAAGCGGAACTCTGCGATATCGATGGCCTTGCCCTTGCCATGCTCGGAAATCTTCGCCCCCGGCTTATGGTTCCGCGTCCGGCAGGAATAGCCCGCCACGATCTTGAGTTCCTCGACTTCAGATCGCATCGGCCGCACCGCCCGCGCCATACCGCCTTCGACCCAGGACCTAAACGTCTTGGCCGTATCGCAATTCATCGAGGCAGGTGTGCTGAGTTTCACCCCCGCAACCTCATAGACCTTCACCGCATTACGAATGCCACAGCCCGGCAATTTCCCGGGCACATTGCCGATCTCTAGCCCTTGGATCTTGCGATCCCCACAAACGCGCCCAACCCGCGTCGAGGTCGCGCGCTTTGGCGCCTCAGGCTCTTTCACCGACGGGCGTTTCGCCACATAGGCGGACCCCGGCCGAAGCATCGGCCTGAGCGAGCGATCTGGCGCGAAAGTCGGCAAAGCCACCGGAAACACATCCTCCCGCGCGACAGGACGCAGAGACGTATATGGCGCATTGGCCTGCGCCATTGTCACTGTCACCAACAAGGCCAAAAGCCCTGTCTTTACGCGCATTTAAGTTGCCTTTCCGCGCCCAAAATCCGGCGCATCGGTGTCTTGCCCAGCTTCGATAATACCACGGCGAATAGACCGCGTGCGTGTAAAATAGTCGTGAAGGTGATCCCCGTCGCCCCGACGGATCGCACGCTGCAATGCAAAGAGCTCTTCGGTGAAACGCCCAAGGATCTCTAGCGTGGCGTCCTTGTTGTTCAGGAACACATCCCGCCACATCGTCGGGTCCGAGGCCGCAATCCGCGTGAAATCGCGGAAACCAGAGGCTGAGTATTTGATGACTTCGCTTTCGCTCACTCGACGCAGGTCATCGGCAACGCCGACCATCGTGTACGCGATGAGGTGCGGCGTATGCGAGGTTACGGCCAGAACGAGATCATGGTGATCTGGATCCATCTCCTCGACATTTGAGCCAAGCCCTTCCCAAAAGGCGATCACCTTATCGACCGCGGCGCGATCCGCCTCCGCTGGCGGCACGATCAGCGACCAGCGATTGTCAAAGAGCTCGGCAAACCCAGACGTCGGGCCAGAATGCTCAGTCCCCGCTAGCGGGTGGGCTGGAACAAAATGAACGGAATCTGGCAAATGCGGCGCAACATCTGCGATCACCTGCCGTTTCACAGAACCTACGTCGGACACAGTCGCCCCATCCTTCAGATGCGGAGCAATCTCGGCGGCGACTTGGCCCATGACACCCACAGGCACACAGAGCACCACCAGATCGGCGTCTTTGACCGCCTCGGCAGCGCTGTCAAAAACCTGATCGCACAGGCCGATCTCCCGCGCCGTCTCACGCGTTTCGGCCGAGCGGGCATAGCCTGTCACCTCGGCCGCCAGACCACCACGTTTGATCCCCCAAGCCATGGAGGACGCAATAAGACCCAATCCAATCAGCGCAACACGATTGTAAATCTGTGTCATGCATCCACCCCCTTGAATTGCTTCACGGTATGGGCCACACGCCGACAGGCGCGCTCATCGCCAATGGTGATGCGCAGACAATTCGGCAGACCGTAACCTGCGACCTTGCGCACCAGAATGCCCTCGGCTTTCAAGGCTTCATCGCAGGCGTCCGCTTCTTCGGGTGACGCAAAGCGCGCCAGAATGAAGTTCGTGTAGCTTTCATCGACCTCTAAGCCTGCCGCGCGCAAAGCCTCGCTCAGCCACGCGCCAAGACGCGTGTTTTCGCTTCGGCACCAGCGCATGAACTCTTGGTCGCGCACAGCGGCCTCTGCGGTTTGCAGTTGTACGTCCGAGAGGTTGAAAGGCTGACGCACGCGATTTAGCACATCAATGATCTCTTTTGGCGCATAGCCCCAACCGATCCGCAAACCGCCAAGACCGTAGATCTTGGAGAACGTCCGCGTCATGATCACGTTACACCGCGCTTCAACCAAAGCCGCGCCGCCATCATAGCCCTCGACGAACTCGGCATAGGCGCCGTCCAGCACCAACAGGGCGCCCGCAGGGAGCCCATCCGCCAACCGCGCAACCTCATCCGCCGCCAACATCGTCGCGGTCGGGTTGCCGGGGTTCGCGATAAAAACGATCCGCGTCTTGGCGTTACAGGCCGCGAGGATCGCATCCACATCTACGACGCGCTCTTTCTCGGCCACCTTCACCGGGGTCGCGCCACAGGCATGCGCCAGGATCGGATACATGGAAAACCCATGCTCGGTGTAAATGATCTCATCACCGGGGCCCGCAAAGCTTTGTGCCACGAATTGCAGCACCTCATCCGAGCCCACGCCACAGACGATCCGCTCGGCATCCAGCCCATGCACTTCGGCAATCGCAGCCCTGAGCCCCGCGTGATCCGTGCCAGGATATCGATGCAACGCCAGACCGGACTGCGCGAAAGCTGCTTTGGTCGCCTCGCTTGGTCCATATGGGTTTTCGTTGCTGGAGAGCTTTACCACCTCGGTGACGCCGGCAAGCGCCGACTGACCGCCCTGATAAAGCGCGATTTCCATGATCCCAGGCTGCACGTTGATCTGTGTCATAACACGTCCTCACATTCGCCCTTGTTGTAGAGCGCAGCCGAGACATAGGAAATGCCAATTCGGCGTGAAGAGAAGCTCTGCGACATTTTTTGCGGCAAACTTAATACACCCGCCGGTCAACTGAATGACACAAATTGAAAGATTTCGCCCGCAAGTGCCCATTCCTTAGGCTCTGAGATGATGAAACAGCCCCGTTTATGACAAAAACTGTCGGAAACTGCGGTTTTTACCCCGATTTCTTTTGAAAACCTGCCTTTTTGACCCATATCACCCCTAGGAAACTCAACTTGGGATGGACATGGAAAAGGCACTCTCTCGTATTCAAAAATTCATGCAAATGGAGGCCAGTGCGGGACTGGTATTGATGGGCGTCGCGGTGCTTGCGATGATCTTTGCAAACACCGGTTTGGCGGGGCTCTATACCTCGGTGTTGGACACCAATATCCGCGTTGGGATCGGGTCGTTTGAGATCTCAAAACCCGCTCTTCTGTGGATCAACGATGGCCTTATGGCGATCTTCTTCTTCCTCATTGGTCTTGAAATCAAACGAGAGGTCCTGCTTGGCGAGCTCTCGAGTTTTGACAAAGCGATCCTGCCGATTTTTGCCGCTATCGGCGGTATGGCCGTACCCGGTCTGGTCTATGTAGCGATCAACTGGGGCACACCAGAGAACCTTGTGGGCTGGGCGATCCCTGCGGCGACAGACATTGCCTTTGCACTGGGTGTATTGGCCCTTCTGGGCACCCGCGCACCGGTCGCACTCAAGGTGTTCCTGCTGGCAGTAGCGATCATCGACGACCTTGGTGCAATCATCATCATCGCGATCTTTTATACGTCGGAACTCTCGACCAACGCGCTAACCTTCTCGATGCTGGGCTTTGCGGCAGCGGTTGCCCTGAACCGCATGGGGATCCAAAGGATTGCCCCCTACATCATCATAGGCGTGATCATGTGGGTCTTTGTGCTGAAATCAGGCGTCCACGCGACCTTGGCAGGCGTTTTGATCGCCCTCACCATTCCGCTCAAGGAAAAGAACGGCGACAAGGCGCTGCTTTATAAAGTCGAGCACGCGCTGCACCCTTGGGTGGCATACATGATCCTGCCGATCTTTGCCTTTGCCAACGCGGGTGTGAGCCTCACCGGTCTGTCGGTCAGCGACCTGACCCAGCCTCTGACCTTCGGCATCGCGGCTGGCCTCTTCCTTGGTAAGCAGATCGGCGTTGTGGCCGCGACGTGGATCGCTGTGAAAAGCGGCATTGCGAAGCTGCCCGAAGGCATCAACTGGCTGCATCTTTATGGCGTCGCCTGCCTGACCGGTATCGGCTTTACCATGAGCCTCTTTGTCGGCTCGCTGGCCTTTGGTGCAGATGACGCGATGAACGCTGTACGTCTGGGCGTGATCTTTGGCTCTGTGCTCTCGGGCATCCTTGGCTTTGTGGTCCTGCGCAGCATGGCCCCGAAGCCGGTCAAAGCTGCCGCGTAAAACATACGCATCCAAAAACGAAAAAAACCGCGCTGGCATCCCAGCGCGGTTTCTTTTTTCTGATATATGCGAAGGATTAGTTCTTCGCGTAATATTCAACAACCAGGTTTGGTTCCATCATCACTGGGTATGGAACGTCAGACAGGCCTGGTGCGCGTACGAAGGTCGCGGTCATTTTGGAGTGGTCCGCGTCGATGTAGTCAGGCACGTCGCGCTCTGGCAGCTGAACCGCTTCCAGCAGGACTGCGAGTTGCTTGGACTTGTCACGCACAGAGATCACGTCGCCTTCTTTAACACGGTAAGATGCGATGTTCACTTTCTTGCCGTTCACTTCGACGTGGCCGTGGTTCACGAACTGACGTGCCGCGAAAACGGTAGGAACGAATTTCGCGCGGTAAACAACCGCGTCCAGACGCCGCTCCAGCAGACCGATCAGGTTTTCACCGGTATCGCCTTTTACACGCTCAGCTTCGCCGTAGATGCGACGGAATTGCTTTTCAGTCAGGTCGCCGTAGTAGCCTTTCAGCTTCTGCTTTGCGCGCAGCTGCAGGCCGAAGTCAGACATTTTGCCTTTGCGGCGCTGACCGTGCTGGCCTGGGCCGTATTCACGACGGTTTACTGGGGATTTTGGACGACCCCAGATGTTTTCGCCCATCCGGCGGTCAATTTTGTACTTGGCAGCAGTTCTTTTTGTCATCTGCTGATCTCCTTCGTTCAGGTTTTCGAAGGGCGTTGTCCTCTTCCCGGATTTTGCCGGGATGACAGGGATCCTCTTGCGAGGGCCACCAACACCAATGAATGGCGGCTTATACGCCTGATTTATTGGGAGTCAACAGGGGTGAGCAGGCTTTATGCCACGTCGTGACGCAGAATTGCCGCTTCACTTGCAGAAAGCTGACGCCGCGCGTGGTCTCCAAAGGCATAAGGCTGATCCACAAGGGCCGGATCCAGCGCCTCGAGACGCCTGCGATCCGTTTCATCCAGAACGCTCATATTGGCGTCTGCCGGATGGAAGCTCTCGGTTTCCACGCCATTGGCAAAGATGATCTCATGACGCTCCAGCATCAGGTGCATATAGGTGACCTCGCGCATCGCGAAATCTGTCGCGATGCTGGTGCCATTGACCAATTCACTGGCCGAGACCAGAACCTCGGGCGTGTTGAACAGATCGCGGGCCACGTCCCCGCGCACCACAAATTTGTGGTCCGGAGACACAATAAGATCGCCCTGCGGTTCACCAGACCCCAAGGCGCCTGACTTCACGCGGATCGGGCGCAGCTTGGGAAATGTGAACAGACGCGCACCGGTCATGCGGCGCGAGCCGATCCATTGCACCTCTTGCGTGCCATTGTCTTTGGTATGCACCAGATCGCCTTCATGCAGGCTTTCAATCGGGCGTGCGCCATAGGGCGTCGAGATCAGAGTGCCGGGTGCGAAACAAATCATCTGCGAGGGATCATCGCCGGGCTGCGCATCACGACCACGGTTGAGCGCATGATACACGACCCAAAGATCGCGGCCCTTCGGCGGGATCTCATCGATGAACATCAAAAGCGGCTGTTTGCCAGCGACCTCAATCAAGGTGACTGTATAGGTCTCTGAGCCATCGGTGACGACGAAACTGTCGTCCAGCATCGGCTCTTCGATATCAACCTTGTTCAGATCAGAGGTATGCGTCAAAGCCGCACCGACCATCTTGCGCACCATGCGCGCGGCCCTGCGGCGTAACATCGCCTCACCTTCGCCTTGCTCCAAGCGCAATAGGCCCGATGGGCCATCAACGCGGACTGTCTCTCCGTTCCAGGACCACACTGCGCCTTTTTGCACGGCACTTATGGGTGCAGCCCGAAGACCATCCAGCTCTGTTTGCGACCAGGAGATGACGAACGTGCCCAAAAAGCCCGTTCCCATTGCTCGTTTCCTGCCTCATTTTTTTGGCAGGATACCAGAAACGAATCAGCCTGCAAAGCAGAAACCGTCGCGGATTCAACAGCCTATGGGTGTATAGAACAGCTCAACAACTTTAGGTGACGGATCAGTAAAGGCCCGCTTCCTTGGCGATCATAGCTGCATGGGTCCGGTTTTTTGCATCCAGCTTGCGGCACAACGTGCGCACATGCAGCTTGATGGTCACTTCCTGCAAACCGAGTTCAGACGCGATTTCTTTGTTGGATTGCCCCTTGCACAACCCATTCAGAACCTCGACCTCACGCTTGCTCAGTTGCTTGGAAACCGGATTGTCCTTTTTCTGGTCCGCAAAATGCGACACCGGAAAAAACGTCTCGCCCGCCATCATAAAGCGCACGGCATGCACCAGGCTTTGAGCGGTCATGGTCTTGGGCAGAAACCCGATCGCCCCGCGATCGATCGCCTCTTGCGCCACAGAGTGCGGCGCATTTCCTGATAGGATCGCAACCGGAGTGCCCTGATTATTTTCGATGGCCTTGGACAGGCCTGAAAGGCCCTCCATCCCCGGCATATTGTAATCCAACACCAAGAGGTCGAAGGCCTTATCTTCTTCGCAGATCGTCAAGGCTTCATCCAATGAACTGGCACTTTTCACTTCAGTGGCACCTTCTTTCATAAGGTACTCACTAATCGTATCCCGGACCAAATCATGGTCATCGGCAATTAGTATTCGCATACGCGTTTTCTCTTTCCCCTGACCGTGTCGAGCATGGATTACCGCTTAAACGCTAGCGGAGAACCAATTTTTTTGACACGGTCTCGCTCCCGCACTCAGAATTAAACGATTGCACAGCAACTTGAGAAGTATAAGTTTCTACCTCGTTCAAGTTTTGTGTTTAATTTCCCACATAAAATATGGACAAAAATCGTTTATCACCCGAGACTTCAATATCGTAGAGCCCATTTATTCCGGAGCACCAAAAAATTGAAAAATCTCTTCGCAATCGCCCTTCTGATCGTTTGTTCAGCAGCGGCTTCCGTCGCGGAAATCTCGCAACCCAAAGGTGAAGTTATCTTGGAAATTTCAGGAGAAATCTCGAGCAAAAACGTTGCTGAGACCGCGCAGTTTGATCTCGAGATGCTGCAAGCCCTACCGTCGCATTCTTTCGTGACATCAACAATTTGGACTGATGGTGCCCAATCTTTCGAGGGAGTCGAACTAAGCGTCATCGCGGACCTTGTCGGCTTTGAGGGAGACACGCTTAGTGCGAGTGCCGTGAATGACTACACAATTGAAATCCCAATTGCAGACGCAGCACCAGGTCGGGCCATGATCGCCTACATGCGTAACGGTAACCCGATGCCGCTGCGCGACAAGGGGCCGCTTTGGATCGTCTATCCATTCGACTCTTCGTCAGACTTCCAAAGCGAAACAATTTATTCGCGCAGCATCTGGCAATTGAATCGAATTGCTGTTTCCAACAGCGGCGGATAACCTACCAGCGGCGTAAATAGGCCGGAAAGCTGGGACATGTTCAAAAGTCGCTTCGCAAAAGCACTCTTGTTGGCTGCGGCTGCGATTGTGTGCCTGTTCCAGGTCGGCCTTTTTGCCTACAATATGACCAACCGGATTTCGACCCTGACTGGGCCGCGTCCGGATCAGGCACCTTGGGCGCTTGGTCAGCTCGAAGCGGAATATCATCGCCTCAACGCGAGCCTCCGGTCAGATTTTGGCGCCCCGCTCGACACCACGCAAATCCGCCTTCTCTATGACATTTTTTCTAGCCGGGTCACCGTGCTCGTCGAAAGCAAATCCTTTGCCAGCCACCGAGACGACCCCCGGTTTTTGACACCCCTTGAAAATATAGAAGCCTATCTCGGCGACACAGTTAGGTATTTTGCGAATGGCGATGACGGGCTGCGCAAAGACCTGCCTGCTTTGGCGAGGCGCACTCAAGCGGTCGGGCCTGACGTTCGCAAAGTTGCTCTGATGGGATTTCAGATAAACTGGGCACAGGCAGACGCGCGCGAGATGGACGCCCGCCGGCTGATCTTCTGGAACTCCGCACAAACCGGGTTACTCTTCCTGCTGCTGTTATTGATGGCCGCAGGATTTTACCGGCAGGACTCTGGGCGTCGCCGTGCTCTGCAGGAAGTGTCTCGCACCAAAGCCCGCATCGAAGCGATCCTTAAAAGCAACACCGATGCGGTCATCGTTTGCTCTCACAATGGCAAGGTTCAGGAAATGAATGAACCGGGCCATGCCATGTTTGGCATTGCCGAAGCTGCCGAAGAGGGCCTTGATCTGCACGACCTTTTGCAAGCCACCTCGCCTGCAAAAGACTTCTCTGACCCCCGCGATTCAGGCTTTCTGCACAAGGAGCGTGTCGAAACACAGGCCACGCGCGCGGATGGCACCCGTTTCCCCGTGGCTGTGTCCCTCACGCAGGTTAAGACCGACACGGAGACCGCGCTCTATGTGGCTCACGTCCGAGACATTTCGCGTCGCGTAAATTCACAACGGGCTTTGCGCGAGGCTCATGACGAAGCCAAAGCCAGCGAGAAGGCCAAGTCCGATCTGCTTGCTGTCATGAGCCATGAAACCCGCACGCCGCTAAACGGCATTCTCGGCGCATCAGAGCTTTTGAAAAAATCCATGCGCAGTGATAAGCACTTGCGCCTTGTGGCTGCGATTGAAACCTCTGCCAAACTGCTGTTGCACCATGTGAACAACGTTCTCGACGTCTCGCGGATGGATGCTGGCCAAGACGACCTGCGCGTGGCTCAGTTCGACCTGCGACAATTGATCCGCGACGTCATGGAAAGCCAGCAGGCGCGCGCCACGCAAAGTGACCTCACACTATTGGCAGATATAGCCGAGGATCTCCCGCCCTCGGTTATGGGCGACGCCCAGAAGATCCGTCAGATTTTGCTGAACCTCATCGGCAATGCGATCAAATTCACCGACGAAGGCTCGGTGATCGTGGAAGTCGAATTGATCGGCGACGGCCCAATCGTTGAATTTCGCATCATGGACACGGGCGCTGGGATCGAATCCCGCCAGCTTGAGAACATCTTTGAGGACTTCTTCACCGCCGACAGCACCTATGCCCGCCGCCGCGAAGGCAGCGGCTTGGGCCTTGGCATTGTGAAACGTATTGTCGAGGCCATGGGCGGCGATGTTGGCGCGGAAAGCGTGTTGGGCGAAGGCAGCCTATTCTGGGTGCGGCTGCCCCTGCCGACGGAAACCACTAAGGTCGAAGCCACCGCCGACCAAGAGCCAAACGACACATCCCTGTCCATCCTCTTGGTCGAAGACAACGCGATCAACCGTATGATCACCCGGCAGATGCTCATTGAAGCCGGTCATTTTGTCGACCTTGCCGAAGACGGCACCGCCGGGGCAAGGATGGCCGAGCAGACTGCCTATGACCTGATCCTGATGGACATCAGCATGCCTGGAATGGACGGCATCGAAACCGCGCAAAGAATTCGGGCCGACAATGGTCTGTCCAGCGCGACCCCGATTGTCGCCCTTACCGCCTATTCCCGAGACGAAGATCTGGGGCGCGTTAAAGCCGCGGGCATCCATCATATACTCACAAAACCAACCTCTGAAAGCGCGCTTGAGACGATGATTTTGAAAGTCATGGGGGATATGTTCCTAAAGACCTCGAGCCACATCGTGTCCTCGACCAGCTCAGCCCTATTGGACGAAGAAGTTGCCGAAAGCGTGATGCGAGGATTGGGCCATATTCAGGCCGAGGCAAACCTGAAAGAACTCGAACGGGACATGCAGGCACTTCTAAGCCGTTTGTCGAGCTGCTCCTCTGCCGAAGACCTTGATCTCGAAGAAATCCACAGGCTCACCGGATCCACCGGCGTCATGGGCATGGCGAAACTGCGCAAACACCTGATCCGCGCCGAAGCCATGGAACTCGGAGACCCGCAGGACCTGCAGCTTTGGATCCAGACGACCCAGACACTGTGGGACGACACCCACGCGGCTTACTTATCTTTTCTTAAGGGCGCCTAGTCCCAAGAACCGCGACCCTTCGGACAGCCCACTACTCCCAAAGGGCAACCTTCTATCCGCCCGCTCCACTCACGTCATGCCCTCTGTTTGATATCCACGCCTCACGTCAAACAGTAGGCCGAGAAAAATGGAATCGTTTCACCCCTTTGCGGTGCAGGCACCTAAGTCTGCGCAGGTTAGCGGAACCGTTAGGGTTAACGTTAGCGCCACCACGCAGGGGCGACCGATATTTATCGCTAACATCCAGAATTTCAACGCTATTTAACTTTCCCCTATGGCATGCTGGGCTTATATCCGGCCCCAAGCTGCTAAAATTTCGAGAGGACTAGGCATGACCGTCACCGTAGGTATCAACGGATTTGGCCGTATCGGGCGCTGCACATTGATGCACATCGCAGAAGCTGCGCGCGACGACGTGCAAGTGGTCAAGATCAACGCAACCGGCCCCATCGAAACCGCAGCGCATTTGATCCGCTATGACTCAGTCCACGGACGTTTCGCCAATGACGTTGTTGTCCAGAACGGCACCATGGATGTGGGCCAAGGCCCGATCCGCATGTTCTCGACCTACGACATGGACGAGCTGGACTGGACCGGCGTTGACGTTGTTCTGGAATGCACCGGCAAATTCAACGACGGCAACAAAGCGGTCAAACACCGCGAGCGCGGCGCCAAGAAAGTCCTGATCTCGGCACCCGCCAAGAACGTTCAGAAGACCATCGTCTTCGGCGTGAACGACGAGCTGCTTGAAGCCAACGACAACGTCATCTCTAACGGCTCTTGCACCACCAACTGCCTCGCCCCTCTCGCGAAGGCGCTGCACCAAGGCATCGGCATCGAAAACGGCCTGATGACCACGATCCACAGCTACACCGGCGACCAGCCAACGCTCGACCGTCGCCACTCTGACCTATACCGCGCGCGTTCCGCCGCAATGGCGATGATCCCAACTTCCACCGGCGCGGCCAAAGCTCTGGGCGAAGTGCTGCCGGATCTGAAGGGCAAACTGGACGGCACAGCCATGCGTGTTCCAACCCCAAATGTTTCCGCCGTCGACCTGACCTTCGTCGCCTCCAAAGACGTCACCGTCGATGACGTTAACGAAGTGGTCCGCGAAGCCGCTGAAGGCGCGATGAAAGGCGTTCTGGCATACGATCCAGAGCCAAAGGTCTCCATCGACTTCAACCACACCACCGAAAGCTCGATCTACGCGCCGGATCAGACCAAAGTCATCGGCGGCCGCACCGTGCGGGTTCTGGCGTGGTATGACAACGAATGGGGCTTCTCTGCACGTATGGCAGATGTCGCCGCGAAAATGGGTCAGCTGGGCTAAGCCCACCCCGTTTAGAAAACTTGCGCCCTCGGGTTCGCTATTGCATAGACAAGATGCAGGCAAACCCGAGGGCGTTTTCGTTTCATGACCAATACGATTGCACTGGTGCTGGGCGTGATCATCACTCTTTTGCTGATCGCCGATCAAATCTGGCTTGGTGGCGCAACGACTTTGTTTCTCGCCCGCGAGTTCACCCAACTGATTGAATGGGTCGCCTTCTGGCGATAGCGCCTCAGGTCATCGAGACGTTCACCGTCACATCCCCATATAGCGGCTCTTCCCAATTCAAATGCAGCTGATCGCCGCTGCTGCCCTGCTCTAGATCCACATAGGGCGTCGCCCAACGCGTCACATTCGCGCCCGTGCGCAAGCGCGAAGTCGCAACCACAGAAGAACAGACGCGCGCACGGCCCCCGAATGGCAATTGCCCACCTGTCTCCACAACCCAGGTGCTCGCCGCGGTGTTCTGAGCATGCTCCAGCACCAGAGGGTTGTAGCTCGGCACATTGATCCGGTGGAATGTATTGCCCTCAAAAATTACATCCTTGCCCCGCGTCATATCCAGCGGCGCAAAGGTTGTGTCGACCACATCCACCTGATCAATATTGCTTTCTAACGCGCGGAATTTATTGCCCGTCACAGACAACCCGCCAATGAAATGCCCCGTGCCGAAAGGCTTGATCGAGATAAACCCAAACCACGGAGCCACATTGCTGCAGAGGAACACATTGTCCGTGATGTTCATCGCCGCAAAAGAAAAGCCAGTGGTGAAATCAGGCGTGGCCGAATGCTCATTGCTCCACTCAATCGAGCAATTGTCCACGTAGTTCCCCGTGATCGTGGTCGAACAATAGCTCGTGGTGATCAGGATCCCCGCGGTCCGCAGCCCTGCCGTCGCGGTATCCCCCTGGAAAAAGTGATTGCCGATAATTGTGGAATTCGACCCACCCAGAACCGCAAAATGCCGAAACTGCGTCGCCCGATTGTTGCGCAGCTTCACGTCATTGGCGTTGGCATTCACAACGATCCCAATCCGATCCTGCGCCAAGCTCTGCCCCTCATCACTGAGGAAATTGCAACGATCAATCAACATACCCTGACAGCCCGTGCCGTGGCTGGTGATCCCCTTGTCCCGAGGCCGATTGATCCAGCAATCCTTCATATGAAAGATGAGGCCCGATGGCGGCAACAAAACCCCGCTCGCAACGGCGGAACAGATGATCTCGATGTTCGACATCACAAAGCGTGTCAGCTTGGTAAAGCCCGAGAAATCCAGCACATATTTGTGCCGCGTGAAGGTAAAGACCTGCGTGCCTTCCGCATCGAAAAGCGGCTTTGACAGAGTGATCTCCTGCGTCGCCAGATTGACGCTTTGAACATAGATCTCGCGACCCACCCCATTCCCCGTCACCCGCGCACCCGGCTCGATATTGGCGATATTCCCGACCGCTGTCAGGGTCCTCGAATTGCTCGCCGAATAGGTCGCTGACGAGGTCACAACATCGCTCTCCCAGGCCGTATCGCCCGTGACCTGAAACTGCCCGTTCAGAATATGCCGCCGCTGCGCAAAGCTCGTGATATTGGGCACAATCGCCTGCAGATCCATCGGCTCGGAAATCGTGATCCGGCGGCCACCCAGATCCAGTGACTCGTGGTCTGAGTTGTTAAACAACGCCTGAAACGCCTTCTCAAACGCCAGCTGCTCATTGCCAAAAGCTTCGATGTAATTCGGCAAGTCGAAATTCTTGGTCAGCGAAAAGATCGCCGCCTGCGGCATGGTTACATTGCCCTCAAACTGCACCTTCTCGGTGAAGGTCATGCCGCCGCTCAGCAAATAGATCCCCGCAGGCACCAACACAGTGCGCCCATCGGCGGCCGCATTGGCCGCCTGAAAAGCCGCCGTGTCATCCGTGATCCCATCGCCCATCGCGCCGAAATCACGCACATCCACCATCGACATCATGTCCCGCAGAAAGGCCGAGGTGATGTCGACGACCTCAAGGTCATCAATCCTGATAACGCCCCCACTCGGCCCCGTCAGATCCAGCCCCACATGCGCATAGGTCGGCGCCGTGCCCCAAACCATATCCACACCACCACGCTGCCCCGCGCCAATGATGGCCGTAACCTCGACAACCTCGCCATAGCTCGACAACGTCACCGAGGACCCAAACTCCGTCAGCCCCGTCACACGCGCTCCGCCCGAAGCCCCCGCCCAGGCGGCCATCCGCACCGTCGGCAGGTTCCCCGAAATCGCCTTCACCCGCGCCTTGATCTGCAGATAACAGCCCGCCTGCAACGGCGTCTGACCCATGTACCGCAACTGCTGGGTACCCGAGGTCTTTTGCATCTCAAGGCAGCCCGCGAAATCCGCATCCGCAGGCACAAAAGCCGCATTGGCCGCGCCCTCATAGGTGTCCGATCCCGGCGTTCCATCGCCGCTCGACCACACCCCAAGCCCCTCCGCAAATGGCGGTGGCATCAATTGCAAACCCTCGGTGATTGCCTTGTTCATCGACGTCCCTTTCCCAAAGCCAATGGGCCGCGGCCCGTTGGCTGGAAAGCTCGTCGCTCAAGGTTAAAGCGCGCTCAAACCAGCGCGCGCAGATGTTGCACCCTAGGCCGTATCGCCCGGCGCTGGCAGGATCTGAACGCCGTTGATGCGCCACATGCCGTCAATCATTTTCATTTGATAATCAAGTATGTGGATGACGCCCGCGGGATCCGTGATCATCACACGCTGCCACAGGTTCCCGGCAATCTCCCGCAACTCCAGATAGCGCACCGCATCTGGCCGATGCACCATCGGATAGCCGCTCATGACCATCTGACCAAAACGTTCGGACGTGCCGAAAAAGCCCTGAATATTCGGGCTGGCATAGGTGAAAGCCTGCGCAAAATCATCCACCTGAAAGGCTTCGATCTGTTGCGTGATCACCGCCTGAATGTCGCGCTCCTGCGCTACAGAAACACTGGCCCAAAGGCTCAGTAGCAAAGCATAGACTATCCGCATGACGTATCCTCCTGCCTCAAACTTAGCGCGTTATCAGATCACGACCAGCCTAAGGCCCACAACAGCTCTGCACCGTCGCATTCCCCTTACAGCAATCCTGCAGCAAAAACCGCATCACCTCGCCGATGGCCTGAAAGTTCACGCGATAAATCATCTGCCGGCTCTGGCGTTCCGACGTGACGATGCCAGCCGCCTGCAAGGTCGACAAATGAAACGACATCCGCGACGGGCTCGCGCCCAAAGCCTCCGCCACATCGCCCGCCAACATACCCGCTGGCCCCGCCTCCACCAGCTTGCGCAACACCTGCAAACGGGTCTGATTGGACAAAGCCCCAAAGGCCTCGATCACCTGTTCCTCATTCATATTTCAACACCTCTTGAAATATAGATCGCTTTCATCCTATATTTCAAGAATCATTGAAATGGAAGAGAGCCATGACCCTAAATGACTTCCTAAACGCCCTACATGAGCAACCCGCCGAGGCCCCTTTGGTCTTTACCACCTCTGAGGGTCCCATCGGCGCGGGCTATCACATCACCGAGCTGAAATCTCTTGATATCAAGAGCATAGACTGCGGTGGGCGCACCTCGGACTGGACCGAAGTGCAGATCCAGCTGCTCGACGGCGCAGGCCGGTCGCATCTCTCGGCAGGCAAAAGCGCCAAGATCCTGGAACATAGCCTCAAAGCCATTCCAGACCTGGCCGAGGGTGAATTGTCCTTTGAATATGCGCCCGGCAACAACGGGTTACGTCGCTATATCCCAACCCAACCGATCTGGGCAGAAGGCCACGTCGAAATGCGGCTGACCGAAGATGGCGCGCAATGTAAAGCCGCTGCCTTCAGTGGAACAACGGCCAGCTGTTGCGGCGCAAGCGCCCGTTGCTGCTAAGGAAAAAGAGGGGCCAAAAGCCCCTCTAAACCAGCTCGCCCTTCAAGGCGCTGTCGATCAGAGCGATGGTCTCTCCGACGCCATAAAGCGCGATGAAACCTCCAAAACGCGGCCCCTGGCTCGCGCCCAGCAGAACCTCATAGATCGCAGTGAACCAATCCCGAAGCGGCTCGAAATCATGCAGCTTACCAATGGCAAAAACCACGGACTGCAGGAACTCATCATCGCCAAAATCGACCTCTGGCAGAGGGTCATCCCGTCCCATCTTCTCGTTCTTGGCCGCAATGGCCGCCAGCGCCGCCTCTTCAGACCGGAGCGCATCGGCCAAGGCCTCAAGCGCTGCCCGCTCTTTATCGGTCGGCGCGCGATAGGTCTTGGTCGGCTTCACAAAGTCATTGAAATACCGCACCGCAAAGCCCGCCGCATCATCCATGTTCGGATGGGTTTCAGGCGTCGCATCCGGCGCATATTTATTGATAAAGCCCCAAAGCGTATCCTTGTCCTCAGCCGAAGACACCGACGCGATGTTCAAAAGCATCGCGAAAGGCACAATCATATCGGATTGAGGCACATCCGCACCATGGATGTGATACACAGGGTTATTGAGCTGCCCCTTCAGATCCTGCCCCGGATAGGCCCGCAGCTGCTGATGATACTCATCCACTGCCTTCGGGATCACATCAAAATAAAGCCGCTTCGCGGTCTTTGGCTTTTGATACATGAAATACTGCAGAGACTCCGGCGCCGCATAGGTCAGCCATTCTTCCATCGACAGACCATTGCCCTTGGACTTGGAAATCTTTTGGCCCTGCTCGTCGTTGAACAGCTCATAGCTTAGGGATTCCGGCGGACGCACACCCAGCGCACGACAAATCTTTGACGACTGCGTGACCGAGTCGATCAGATCCTTGCCCGACATCTCATAATCGACTTCTAAAGCCGCCCAGCGCATCGCCCAATCGGGCTTCCACTGCATCTTGACGTTGCCGCCAGTCACAGGGATCTCGACCTTCTCGCCATCAGGTTCCTGATAGACAATGGTGCCCTTCTCCACGTTGCGCTCCAGCGTCGGCACCTGCAGCACGTGACCGGTTTTCGGGCTCACAGGCAGGAAACAAGAATAGGTCGCCTGACGTTCCGCACCCAAGGTGGGCAGCATGATCTCTTGGATCTTGTCAAACCGCGCCAGCGCGGTCAGCAACATGTCGTCAAACTTACCGCTCTTGTAGTAATCCGTCGCGCTTGCGAACTCATACTCAAAGCCAAAGCTGTCCAGAAATGCGCAAAGCCGCGCGTTGTTGTGCTGCGCAAACCCCTCATGCGTGCCGAAAGGATCGCGCACTTGGGTCAATGGCAGATGCAGATCCTCAGCCAAGCCCTCTTGATTTGGCAAATTAGACGGCACCTTGCGGAACCCATCCATATCATCGGAAAAACAGATCAGTTTGGTGGGAATATCGCTGATCCGCTCAAAAGCACGACGCACCATCGTCGTACGCGCCACCTCGCCAAAAGTGCCAATATGCGGCAGACCCGAGGGACCATAACCCGTCTGAAACAACACATAGCCCTTCTCCGGCGCGCCCTTTTGATAGCGTTTGAGCAAGCGGCGCGCTTCTTCAAAGGGCCAGGCTTTTGAACTCATCGCAGCATCGCGCAGATCAGACATGTGTTTCTCCGAAAATCATAAGCGCCCAAGACTCAGAAAAGGGCGACGCGGCTTCCTAGGTCTTAGCGCCGCGAAGGTCAACGAAAACACGGCCCGCTCGCATTCATCTTGCCAAAAATACTCAAAATCCGACCGTCGCAATCGAAGGCTTTCGCATCTTGCTCTTGGCTAACCCGCTCCCTATTCTCAAATGTAACAAAGACATCCAAAGGCCAGACCATGACCGAAGCGACCCCACACCCGTTGACCCCACAAGACAGCCTTGTCGCCATGATGGTGGCGGTCTCGGCCTCGGATGCCACGATCCGCACCGCTGAACTCATCAACATCCAAAACGCGGTGAACAACCTGCCGATCTTTGCCGATTACGACATCGACCGGATCACCACGGTCAGCCAGACGGTCTATGACCTCTTCGAACAAGAGGACGGCATCGCCGCGCTCTTTGGCCTGATCCGTGACAACCTGCCCGAAGGTCTGAACGAAACGGCCTATGCGCTGGCCTGCGACGTGGCGGCCTCAGATGGTCACATCTACGAGGGCGAGCTGCGTCTTCTGGAAGAAATGCGCTATGAGCTGCAAATCGACCGCTTGCATGCTGCTGCTATCGAACGTGGTTCCCGCGCACGCCACATGACGCTCGCGCATGTGAGCTAAGGGGCTCTGCCCCTTAAACCCCGGGATACTTTAGGCAAGAGAAAGACCTAGCCGCGTCCGCGATAAGTCGGCACGCCTTGGTCTGGGATCCAGACTCCGGGCAGCTCGGGGCCGGTTTGATAGAAGACATCAATCGGAATGCCACCACGTGGGTACCAATAGGCTCCAACACGCAGCCATTTCGGCTCCAAAAGCTCTTCGATGCGTTTGCCGATGGTGACAGAGCAATCCTCGTGGAAGGCCCCATGGTTACGGAACGACCCGAGGAAGAGCTTCAGAGACTTGCTCTCCACCAGCCAATCCCCCGGCACATAATCAATCACGATATGTGCAAAATCCGGCGCGGCTGTCAGGGGGCAGAGCGACGTGAACTCAGGCGCTGTAAAGCGCACCGCGTAGTCCGTGCCCTTCTGAGGGTTCGGCACCCGCTCCATCACCGCCTCTTCGGGGGTTTGGGGCAGTTCGGTTTTGCTGCCAAGTTGCGTCAGGTTTTCATAGATGGATTTATCAGACATCTGCGTCTCCGTCATACGCCGCGCTTGTTGCCCCAGATCAGGACATGCAGCTGCGGCAGGATTGTAGGTGTGTACCAATGGTCGGCGAGGGTCTTGTCGATCAGCCACTCATAGCGGGTAATGATGCCGTCGATATCGACCTCTGCGTCGTCATCATCAGGCGGCGGTGGCGTGTGGTTGCCGGGCTGAATATAGAGCGGCATATCGGGATAGCGCCGTGCCACATCCCGCGCCCAATCATAATCGCGATCATCAAAGATCACCATTTTTAGCACACGCGGCGCATCGCCCGCAGCGTCGATGCAAGCGTCAAACTGATCCCAATCGACCATTTGTTTGGACGACGGCGGTTTAGGTGACAGGATCAGCGGATCCAATTTAGCAAACCAATCCTTCGCCACCGATCCCTGCGTTTCACAGGCAAAGCGATAGCCTTTGGCCTTGCCCATCTCAATCAGCTCTCCGAATTGCTGGATCGCCGGATTGCCGCCTGAAAGGCTCACCGTCAGAGGCACACCTCCCGACAGGCGCTCGATCTCGGCCATGACATCAGCAGAGGTCATCTTCGCCCAAGTGTGGCGGAATTCTGTGTCTACCGCATGCAGCGTATCGCACCACTCACAGCGATAATCACAGCCACCGGCCCGCACAAAAACCGTCGGCTGGCCGATCACCGCGCCTTCACCTTGGATGGTGGGGCCAAAGATCTCAGAGATCCGCAGCATTACGGGCGGTACTCGGCCCAGAGCTTTGGCGTTTCCTGGATCTTTACGGCACTGGTCTGGTGCCAACGCTCTTTGCACCAGTCATAGATCACCTTACAGAGCCATTCTGTCGTGACATTCGGATGATCAAACACGTCATTCAGATGCCGGTGATCAAGGTTTTCATCGATCCAATCCCGCAACGCGTTCAGCTCTTTGAAATCCACAATAAAGCCAGTCGCGTCCAATTCTTCAGACGCCAGCTCCAGCGTCACAATATAGTTGTGCCCGTGAACGCGTGTACAGGGATGCCCCTCGGGCAGGTCCCGCAGGTTATGCGAGGCCGAGAAATGGAACTCTTTGCCAATGCGATACATCAGTGGGCCTCCACAACAGATTTCCAATAGTCCGGGTCGGCGTAGACTGTCGGATCCTCAACCCCTGCCAGATGAAAGGCCTCGCGACGCTCGACACAGGTGCCGCAGCGCCCGCAATGGGTCTCGCCGCCTTTGTAGCAGGACCACGTATCTGCAAACGGCGCACCGGCCTGAACCCCCTCAGTGACGATATCCGCCTTCGAAATATTCACAAACGGCGTGTAAAGCGTCACATCCGCATAGCCCTCAAGCGCCGCATTCTGCATGGTTTGGAACGCGTCGATGAAGCCCGGACGGCAGTCAGGGTAAATAAAGTGATCCCCGCCATGCACAGCCGTCGCCACAGCGTCAGCACCCTTCGCCGCCGCAACCCCAAACGCCACCGCCAACATGATCGCATTGCGGTTAGGAACCACGGTGACTTTCATATTCTCTTCGGCGTAATGCCCGTCGGGCACATCCACATCATCAGTGAGCGCCGAGCCCGACAAAAAGCCTCCGATGGCGCGCATATCAATCAGATCATGCGGCACGCCAAGCGCTTCGCCCGCGCGGGCGGCATAGTCAGTTTCTTTCTTGTGACGCTGGCCATAATCAAACGACAAGAGCCCCACCAGCTCGCGTTCCTTCGCGACCTTGTAGGCGAGCGTGACTGAATCCAATCCGCCAGAGCAGATAACAAGTGTCTTCATGACTGATCCTTGTTTTAGAAAACCGGGTAGGCTGCGACCGGTATCCGGGACCATCCCGAACGGGCGGGGTGTACCAAAGCCCGCGCGCCTTGCAAAGGATCAATTTCGCTTAAGACTTTTGCTGAAAAAGCCGAACAATCCCTTAACCGGAATAGATCCGCCCCCATCGCTCGATCATCACCTGCTGAAGCTGCCGCGCACGGCGGTTCCAGCCCCGCGCCCCCTCGGGCCGCTCACGCTGCGCCCGCGACAGCTTGCGACGCACGCCCTCGTTGGCGGAAAACACCGCAAATGCCATAACGCGGCCATCTGACGCCTGCATATATCCCGCCAGACCGCTCACGAAATTCAGCGTGCCCGTTTTGGCATGCACCTTAATCGGATGGGCTTTATCAGGCTTGCCTTTAGCGTCTTTCAGAATGATCTCTTTCAGCAACGGCCGCAGCCGATCTGAACTCGCCGCCCGCGCCAACCCCAAAGCGGTTTCCCCCGCCAACATCCGCGACGCATCCCCAAGTCCAGAGTGATCCACAAATTTCGAACTCTTGATGCCCAGAGACTTACGCGCCCATTTCTCCATCTCGCGCCCCGAGGCGCGCAGGTTCGCGGCAAAGACCCCGCGTTTTGACGTCGCCGTCAGGCCAATGGTTTCCGCCGTCAGGTTCGTCGAAAACTTCAGCATGCGTTGCAGCATCACCGACAAGGGCGCACTCTGATGTTGCGCAAGCACCGTGCCCTTGGGACGCGAAGAGGTCTTCTTGGCCGTTGGCAAATAAAGCCCATGCTGAGCGGCCAACCATCGAAAGACTTCACCCGCATAGACCTCAGGCTGGCGGACTGGCAACCACCGCCCCCCATTGCCCCCCAGCGCAGGGCGCGACACAGACCATTCCTCAATGCCACCACGTTTGCGATATTCATAAATCGGCGCCGCCCGCGGATCCAACACCACCTTCACCGACTTGACCGGAGGCCGCACCCGCTCGCTGCGCGCATCCAATGTGACCGAGAGCCCCTCAGATCCATTGCGCCACTCAAAGAACACGCGATTGAAATTCAGGCAGATACCCGAGATAGCAGGAGAATAGCCCACATGCACCGGCTGCCCGCCATCAATGCTCTCAACCGACGGCAATGCGCCGCCATAGACCAGCAGCCGCCCGGTGACCTTCTTGATCCCCCGCGCCGCCGTTGCTTTGGCCAAGGCGTTCAGATCATCGGTATCCAGCGTCGGGTCGCCGCCGCCGACAAGGATCAGGTCGCCATCCAACGTCCCGTTCTCAATCGACCCATTCGCGACAACCCGCGTCTGGAAGCGGAAATCCGCACCCAAAGTATCCAACGCATATAGCGCCGTGATCGATTTCGCGACACTCGCGGGTGGCAGTTTCTCTTTGCCCCCATGGCTTTCGAGCAGTTTGCCAGAGGCCAAATCCACCACAGCCACGCCGGTTTTCCCACCCAGCTTGGCTTGCTCGATCGCTGCAGGGATCGGCACATCGCCTTGGATTTTCACAGAAATGGGGCGCAGTTTCGGGCGCAAAGACGACTTGGGCGCCTCCGCCACACCGGCGGTCGCGGCAAACCCAAACATACTCGTCAAAAACGCGCGTCGTGAAAATTGCGTCAACATAACCTGGCAGTCAAATTCCCCAGATCAAAACAAGCCATAGTTCACCTGACCAAACAAGTGCGGTTAACCATTACAAAAGGGAATGTGATCTCAGCGTGACGCCCATTTGCCTTGGGCACGGATCTCGGTCGAGCTCAGATCCACCATGGGCACATTGGTGAAACACCAAGCCGGAGTCTGCGCCTTCACCAAGCGCCGACTCTGCTTGCCGGGGACCTTGGCGAAATCATAGACCGCTGCAGCCTTGGCCGTCTTGGCCGGGATCCGGTCGCCGGGACGCGCCAAGACGCCCACATGGAAGTTCTCCATAATGAACCGCCAGTCCTTCCAGCGATGAAACTGCGCGAGGTTATCCGCCCCCATCAGCCAGACAAACCGCACCCCCGGATAGCACGCCTGCAATGCCGCCAGCGTCTCTGCCGTATAGGTCGTACCACTGCGCGCTTCAAAATCGCTGATCGTTACACGCGGATGCCGCATGATCGCCCGCGCCGCCGCCATCCGCCGTTCCATCGCCGCGGGGCCACGCTCTTTCAGCGGATTGCCCGGGCTCACCAGCCACCAAACCCGATCCAGCCCGAACCGCTTCAAAGCCTCGCGCGTGATATGCACATGCCCCGCATGCGGCGGGTCAAACGATCCGCCAAGCAGCCCGACGGTCATGCCCGCCGTCAGATATGTCACGCGTTTCCTCATGGTCGCCAAGTAGAAAGTTCACCACCCAGATTGTCCAGTCGATAATCAGGACATTAGGGCTTTTCTCGCGCCTGCGACGCCCGTAGCCTGCGCCCATGATCGACCCAAATTCCGTCACCCTGATCCAATGCGACCCCCGCGACGACGCCGCCGTCTGGTGCTTGGGCCAGTACTACGCCGAACTCGAACGCCGCTTTGACCGTGGCTTTGACGTCAACCTCTCCCGCGACCCCGAGGCCAGCGACATGATCCACCCCAAAGGCGCGTTCTTTGTGGCGATGTCAGACGGAGGCGCCTTAGGCTGCGTCGGCCTCAAAGGCTGGGGTGACGGACAGGCAGAGATCAAACGGCTCTGGGTGTCTGAGGCCGCACGGGGTTTGGGCCTCGCAACCCGCCTGATGGGGTTCTGCGACACGGCTGCGCGGGACTTAGGGATCAAGGTCTTGCGGCTAGATACAAATTCCGCCTTGCCCGAGGCGGCACGGCTTTATGAAAAGCTCGGCTGGGTCGAGATCGAGCGGTTCAACGACGATCCCTATCCGGATTTGTTTTTTGAGAAGCGTCTGTAGGGCGGGCTTCAGCCCGCCAACTTGAAAAAATCAAAAACAAGGCGGGCTGAAGCCCGCCCTACGGCCATTCATCAATGGTTAACCAAAACCCTGCACCATCGTATATGTGCCAAACTACATCCGCCCCAAAATCCCCGGAGCAACTGTCTTTCTGACGGTCAACTTGGCGCATCGGGAGCAGACTCTGCTCACAGACCATTTTGACGCTCTATCCTCGATTACCTTGTCCACACTCAAAAGCAGGCCGGTCACAATCCACCAATGGGTCGTTCTGCCAAATCATATGCATTGCCTTTGGACACTCCCATCAAACGATCACGACTTCTACACCCGCGTCGCCTCCATCAAAGCACAATTCACAATGACCATCCGTAGGGCAGGCTTCAGCCCGCCTCCAAACCTCCCAATCGTTACATCAGGGCGCTACGCCGGGCTGAAGCCCGGCCTACGGGTCAACAAACGTGAACAAGGCATTTGGCAACGACGTTTCTGGGAACACCACATTCGAGATCAAAACGATTTCGACGCCTGCGCCGAATACTGCTGGCACAACCCTGTCAAACATGGCCTCACAAACAAACCCGAAACATGGCCCTTTCGCATCACATAGAGCAAACGGCAGAATTGCCATCCCCCACCCCATCCGCTATCACCCCCTCTGACGCGCGAAAGCGCCCAAAGATTCCCCTAAAGCGGAGCCCGACCCATGGCAGCCTATCAATACGTCTATCACATGCAGGGTGTGTCCAAGACCTACCCCGGCGGCAAGAAATGCTTTGAAAACATCCACCTAAGCTTCCTGCCCGGCGTGAAAATCGGCGTCGTCGGCGTCAATGGCGCGGGTAAATCGACCCTGATGAAGATCATGGCGGGGCTGGACAAAGACTTCACCGGCGAGGCCTGGTCTGCTGAGGGCGCCAAGGTCGGCTACCTGCCGCAGGAGCCTCAGCTCGACGAAAGCCTTTCCGTGCGCGAAAACGTCATGCTGGGCGTCGCCGAGAAAAAGGCCAAAGTGGATCGCTTTAACGCCATCGCCATGGAGATCGCCGAGAACTACACCGACGAGCTCATGGAAGAGATGACCGAGCTGCAAGACGGCATCGACGCGGAGAACCTCTGGGATCTGGACAGCCAGATCGACGTCGCGATGGAGGCCCTGCGCTGCCCGCCCGACGACGCCAATATCGCCGATCTGTCTGGCGGTGAAAAACGCCGCGTGGCGCTCTGCAAACTGCTGCTCGAAGCGCCGGATATGCTGCTACTCGACGAACCGACCAACCACCTGGATGCGGAAACCATCGCCTGGCTGCAACAGCACCTGATCGACTACAAGGGCACCATCCTCTGCGTCACCCACGACCGTTATTTCCTGGATGACATCACCGGCTGGATCCTGGAACTCGACCGCGGCCGTGGCATTCCTTACGAGGGCAACTATTCCAGCTGGCTTGAGCAAAAAGCCAAACGTCTCGCGCAAGAAGCGCGCGAAGATAAGGCCAAGCAGAAAACGCTGGAACGCGAACTCGAATGGATGCAGCAGGGCCAAAAAGCGCGTCAGGCGAAGTCCAAGGCCCGGATCGCGGCCTATAACGACCTCGCCAGCCAGTCCGAGCGCGAAAAGATCACCCGCGCCCAGATCGTCATCCCGAACGGCCCACGCCTCGGCTCTAAAGTGATCGAGGTCGAAGGCCTGTCCAAGCACTACGGCGACAAGCAACTGATCGAAAACCTCGAATTCAGCCTGCCGCCCGGCGGCATCGTCGGCGTCATCGGTCCCAACGGCGCCGGCAAATCGACGCTATTCAAAATGCTGACCGGTCAAGAACAGCCCGACAGCGGCGCGGTCACCTATGGCGACACGGTGCAGCTCTCTTACGTGGACCAAAGCCGCGATGACCTGAACGATGGCGACACCGTCTGGGAAGCGATTTCCGGTGGGGCCGAGATCATTGAACTCGGCGACGCGCAGGTCAACTCCCGCGCCTATTGCTCGTCCTTCAACTTCAAAGGCGGAGACCAGCAGAAGAAGCTCAACCTCCTCTCAGGCGGTGAACGCAACCGCGTCCACATGGCGCGTCTGTTGAAAGAGGGCGGCAACGTTCTGTTGCTCGACGAACCGACCAACGATCTGGACGTCGAGACCCTGCGGGCTTTGGAAGACGCGCTTGTCGATTTCGCCGGCTGCGCGGTGGTGATCTCGCACGACCGTTTCTTCCTCGACCGGATCTGCACGCATATTTTGGCCTTTGAGGGCGACGCGCATGTGGAGTGGTTTGAGGGCAACTTTGAGGACTACGAAGAAGACAAGAAGCGGCGTTTGGGACCGGATGCACTGGAGCCAAAACGGTTGAAGCATAAGAAGTTTACGCGGTAATTGCACACCGTAGGGTGGGTTTCCAACCCACCATCCCCGGTCACCATTACTCGGAACGGTGGGGTATAACCCCACCCTACGCTCTGCCTTGAAGCGGAGCCCGGACAGTCCGGCGGGTCGGCGCTGGCGCAGCGGCTAGACGGCCTTGTTCCGCGCTCAAAACCTTTCCAAATTTGATCCCGATCAAATCCAACCCTGCACCAGCGCGTTAGTCTCCCCCTGAAACCACAAAACGGAGAGACATCATGGGCAACACCCCGCACGAACTGGCCACAGAGTTTCCGGAACATGTCGCCAAAATCTCGGCTCTGAAACAAACCGACGCACATTTCGCGCGGCTGGCCGAAGACTATCACGACTTGAATCGCACCGTGCATCGGGTCGAAACCAATGTGGAACCGATGGGAGACATGGAAACCATCGAACTGCGCAAGAAACGCGCCGCATTGAAAGATGAAATCTACCGGATGTTGGTGAACTAACCTCGGCTACCCGATTTTATAGGCCTTCCCAAACCCAGCGTTGAGAAGGCCATCCAAAACCTCAAACCGCACAAAATTGAAATCCGCGAAGTCCGCATATAGCTTCGCCTTGGGCCGCCGTTCTAAATACCACGCGCGCAAATCCGCATACACCGCATCCTCTCGCGTCACGAACTGCGGCAGGCAATGCAACGTCAGCCTCGGATGTGTCAGGGGATCGCCCTTTTCACCCGGCTCCCCAATCAACAACGAACAGGCCCGACCGTTGCGTAAAGCCTTTGTATGTAAAGATAAATCAGAGATTAAAGTGACAGGAACCCTGTCCTTATCCACGGAGAAGGCAACCCGCGTCACCGAGGGCGTCCCATCCTCGCGCACCACCGCCAATGCCGCATGGGTCGCGGCCGCTAGCAGCCCATTCATCACCGCACGGGCTTCGTCATCCAACTCTCGGAAAGGGTCTTTGACCAAGGCCTAACCCTCAGGCTGCGGCACAACCCGCGGCCGCCCCTCTTCGTCAATCGCTACAAAGGTAAAGACCGCTTCGGTCACTTTCTCCCGCGTGCCGATGGTGCCGCGCCGCACCCAGGCTTCGACTTCAATCGCCATCGACGTCCTGCCAACCCGCGCCAAACTTGCGTAGACACAAAGCACGTCGCCGACCTTTACGGGACGGATGAACTTCATCGCATCCACCGCAATGGTCGCAGCACGTCCCCGACTGGTTTCACGGGACACAATCCCTGCGGCGATGTCCATCTGGCTCAGCACCCAACCGCCAAAGATATCACCGTTCACATTGACATCCGAGGGCATCGCCAATGTGCGCAAAGTAAGTTCGCCCGAAGGCTCTGATTGGTCGGTCATGGGATCTTCCTCAATTTTTCCCAGACTACGCGCTGCGATTTCCTTGTCCACTCACCCTTCGAGAAATACTCAAGCTTGCAATGAATTCTTAACATTTTGCCTCGCAAACTGATGTCAGACAGGCAGTTTCCTTGTCTTGCCACAGCCTTGCCCAATTTGCGCCCCATTTCAGGGTTTAATGGAATTAAGCGACTATAGCACCCGTCACTCGGGAACTTTGGCAAGCAGAATGCGGCCGGTAACGTTCAGAAGATAGAGGAGATTGCTATGGCTCTCGTTATGTTTCTTTTTGGAAGCGCACTCGGCTTGACCGGTGCCGTCACCCAACTGGCCCTTGGATTTGATTTCACGGTTGCCCTGAACACATACGCATTTCTTTCAGTCGGACTGCCGATGGTGACCCTGCTCGCCATGCGCGCAAACCGCCGCGCCTAAGCGCCACCAGTTTCTCTAGGGCGCGTGGGGGTCGAACCTACTGACTAATCAGCGCCATTCATCGCGTCCGGAGCCTCTCTTCCCTCCAAAGGCTCCGGGCGCGATTTCATTTTCACCGCTGGATTTTTAGGCACGCCTCACTCTCCCATTGACCTCACATCAAAGGCACCCTCAGATAGGGCGTGTTAAATGGGACGTGGCGCAGTCATGCCGCAGGTTGATGTGATTGTTCTGGGCGCGGGCCCAGCTGGAAGTGCTGCGGCGGCCGTGGCTGCGCGCGCAGGCCTTTCGGTGGCTTTGGTGGACAAGGCCAGCTTCCCCAGGGACAAACTTTGTGGGGGCGGTGTCACCGAGCGCAGTCGAGCCTACTTCAAAGACGCATTTGGGTACGACATCCAGTTCGACGATATCCTCAGCACCCAAGAGGTTGAATTCTGGCATGCCGGTCAGCGGCTGTCGCACATGCAGGCCGAGGCCCCGATTCACCTCGCCATGCGTCTGTCGTTTGACGATCAGATGTTTCGACATGCCCTGTCGTTGGGCGCGCTCGACTATTCGGGTCATCGGGTCACGTACATCAACGGCACTAGCCTTGAGCTCGCGGGCGGGACGTCCCTTGAAGCCAAAGTTTTGATCGGCGCGGATGGGGTGAACAGCCAGGTCGCCCGCCACCTCTTTGGCGCCGCCTTCGATCACGACCAGATCGGTTTCGCCCTCGAAGTTGAAGCCCCCAAAGAAGACGACAGCGCCGCGCTTCGGATTGATTTCAACGCCGCCGATTGGGGCTATGGCTGGCGTTTCCCCAAGCAAGAAAACGTCACCGTCGGCGTCGGCGGTCTCACCTCGCATAACCCCGACATGAAGGCGCGGATGCAGAGCTATACGGATCTGCTCAACCTAAACAGCATACCTAAACTCAAAGGCCATTTCCTGCCCTTTGGCCACTTCAAAACACAGCCCGGCCGCGGCGCAACGCTCTTGGCGGGGGACGCTGCAGGGCTCGTCGACCCGATCACGGGCGAAGGCATCGCCTATGCGATCAAGTCGGGCCATTTGGCCGCTGAGGCCGTAATCGAAGCCCTCAAGGCGAACACCCCAGACCGTGCCTTCGCGATCTATCTGCGCAAGCTGAAGCCGATCCACCGCAACCTTCGCATTGCGCGAACGCTGCGCAAGCTTGTGTTTTCCGGACGCTTCAAGGATGCCTTTTTCCAGAAGATGGCCCAGTCGGGCCGCTTGCGACACGAATATCTGAACGTCCTGGCCGGCAAACAGGAATACCCTGCCCTCTTGCTCAAATCCGGCCTCAGTTTGCCGCGTTTTGTGTTGCGTGGTCTGCGCCGTCGGTCATAGTGCCCCCGAGCCCTTCATGACCGGACCTCTCATGCCAAACACAGACCTTGCCCCCAAAAGAGTTTGGATCGCCATCGCGGCAGCCTTTCTGGCCAATAGCATCCTCTTTGGCACATGGGCCGCTCGGCTGCCCGCGATCAAACAGAGCTTTGATCTAAGCCATGATGCTTTAGGCCTTCTGCTCTTGCTGATGGCGGCCGGGGCCATTTGCGGCTTTCCTATCGCAGGCAAACTCGCGGATCGTCACGGCGGCGCACGGATCACGCGCATCCTTTGGGCGCTTATGGTGCTGTCGATGTTGGGGCTTGCTCTGGCCCCAAGCATCTGGCTTCTGGCGCTCGCCATCATCTGCTTTGGCCTAAGCGGAGGTGGCATGGATGTGGCGATGAACGTCTGGGCGACTGAAGCCGAGGACGACACAGGCAAGATCTGGATGCCGAGCTTTCATGCCATGTGGAGCCTTGGGTCCGTTCTGGGTGCGCTCAGCGGACTGGTCGTTATCCCTTGGGGCTGGAGCCACGGCACCCATTTCGCCATTGTCGCCATGCTGGCCTTGCCCTTGGCGATCTGGGGCATGCGCATTCCCTGGTCTTTCACCCCGCAACCCGCAGAAAAGACCCCTTTCTTGCCGATCCTTAGGGGCAAGCTCTTGCTGGTCGGCTTCTTCACGCTCTGCGCCACATTGGGCGAAGGCGCCATCGCGGATTGGAGCGCGCTTTACCTGATCGAGGTCACCGCGACCTCCGAGGCGCGCGCACCTATCGGTCTGGCTGTCTTTGCCACAGCCATGGTGGTCATGCGTCTGTCGGGTGCGATTGTCATCGGTCGCCTGGGCCCCCTGCGGGCCGCGTTTGTGAGCGCAGGCTTCGCCGGACTTGGCGCGGCCATCGTCGCCTTGGCAGGATCAGAAACCATGGCCCTAATCGGCTTTGTCGCGCTGGGGTTGGGCTATGCGCTTGCCATGCCATTGGCCATGGCACGTGCGGGTGCCTCACGGACCATGCCCAAGGCGATGGCCGTGGCCGGCGTCGCGACCTTTGCCTATGGCGGCATTTTGTTGGGGCCACCGCTGATCGGGTTTATTGCCGAGGCGACCTCGCTCCATACTGCGCTGCTGCTTTTGCTGGCATTGGGCGGTGTGATGCTGATCACAGCCCCCGCGATGAAACCGCCCAAGGGTGGCGACTAGTCTTCAACCCGCGCGATCAGCTCAAGAACATGCGGGCCAAGAGCCTCAACGATCAGGCTGACGCCTTCTCTGTTCGGATGAATTCCATCGGCTTGCATGAGGGCCCCAAGCTGGGCGGGGTACTCAGAAGGTAGGCCCGCAAAATAACTCTCCGCCAACAGCGCGTCGTTGGCCTCTGCCACCTCGCCATAAAGAGCATCGAAAGCGGCCTTGTAGTCAGGCCCGTAGTTGCCCGGCGCCTGCATGCCCGTCAAAAGCACCTCGACCCCCTGTGCTTTGGCGGTCTCAACGATGCCTGCGATATTGGCCTTGCTCGCCGCAGGATCGAGGCCACGCAGGAAATCATTGCCGCCAAGCGTCACGATCATTGCATCCACCTCAGGCGTCAGAGTCCAGGCCACGCGGGACAAGCCTCCCATGGTGGTGTCGCCCGACACGCCGCCATTGATCACGGTTACGTCCTGACCCTGCGCCGTCAGCCAGGCCTGCATCTGCGGCACAAAGCCATCGCCCTGCGGCAGACCAAAGCCATGGATCAGACTGTCTCCAAAGGCGACAATCGTGGTCTCGGCCGTAGAAACTGAACCGATCAGTCCAAAAACCAGCGCCAGCGCCTTGCTTCGCCACGTGCTGATCCCATATTGCGATGCAATACTCATAGACAGGCCCTCCTTATGACCTCGGTTCTCTCTCTCAAAGATGTGCGTTTGGCGCTGGAAAGCAACGCCGGATTGGTGGAAATCTTGCATGGCATCACATTGGATGTCGCGGCGGGGGAAACTTTGGGGCTGATCGGGCCTTCGGGATCGGGCAAATCCTCGTTGTTGATGCTGATGGGCGGGCTTGAGCGCGCGAGCTCCGGGACAATCACTGCCTTGGGTCAGGATCTGACCCATATGAACGAAGACGGGCTGGCGCGATTTCGGCGCGAAAACATGGGCGTGGTGTTTCAGAGCTTTCACCTGATCCCGACCATGACAGCGCTTGAGAACGTCGCGACCCCGCTTGAGCTGGCAGGGCATTCTGATGCCTTTGACCGCGCGGCGGAGGAACTTGAGGCCGTCGGTCTTGGGCATCGTGCCGATCACTACCCCTCGCAAATGTCTGGCGGTGAACAGCAGCGGGTCGCGCTGGCCCGCGCGGCGGCACCGCGTCCGAAGCTCTTGCTGGCGGATGAGCCGACAGGCAACCTTGACGGGGCCAATGGCGAGGCGATCATGGATCTCTTGTTCGGCCTGCGCGATCGCCATGGGGCGACCTTGGTGCTGGTGACCCACTCCCGTGCGCTGGCTGCGCGGTGTGACCGCGTGATCCGCCTGCGAGATGGCCGCGTGGATACCGCACAAGAGGCCGCAGAATGAGCCTGAGGATTGCAGCCCGCTTTGCCCGGCGTGAATTGCGCGGAGGCCTGAAAGGGTTTCGCATCTTCCTCGCCTGTCTGGCGCTTGGCGTGGCCGCGATTGCGGGGATCGGGTCGGTTCGGTCTTCGATCGAAGCAGGCATCGCCGATCAGGGCGCGACGCTTTTGGGCGGGGACGCGCAAATGCAGTTCACCTATCGCTATGCCTCGGACGAGGAACGCGCGTGGATGGCAGAACAGGCCACCGCGATTTCAGAGGTGGTGGATTTCAGATCCATGGCCGTGGTGGAGCGAGATGGCGCCACCGAACGCGGCCTGACCCAGATCAAGGCCGTCGATGATCTTTACCCGCTGGTGGGTGAGATCAAACTAGAAGGCAGGATGGATCTGGCCACCGCTTTCGCAGGTCAAAACGGCCTGCCCGGCGCGGTGATCCACCCGCAACTGGCAGCGCAATTGGCGCTGGAGATTGGCGATACCTTCAAGCTCGGCCTGCAGGAATTCACGGTGGCCGCTTTACTTCAATCCGAGCCCGACAGCGCGGGCGGCGGCTTCGGGCTTGGGCCGCGCACAATGGTGCTGACCAAGGACCTTGCAGACTCAGCACTGCTTTCCCCCGGCACGCTTTTTGACACGCAATACCGGATGCTTTTGGCCGAAGGTGTCGACATGGACGTCGCCAAATCTGACGCCACCCAGCGGTTTGAAGACACCGGCATGCGTTGGAGCGACAGCCGCAATGGCGCGCCAGGTATCTCGGAATTTGTCGACCGCTTGGGGGCATTCCTGATCCTTGTGGGGCTCGCAGGCCTTGCGGTTGGCGGCGTCGGCGTCTCGGCCGCCATCCGCGCCTATCTGGCGAGTAAAACACAGGTGATCGCGACCTTGCGTTCTTTGGGGGCCTCTCGGGCGACGATCTTTCTGACCTATTTCCTGCAGATCGGTGTGCTGAGCATCTTGGGCATCGCGATTGGTCTGACCTTGGGCACATTGGCCCCGATTGCTTTGGCTCCCGTGATTTCGGCGGTCTTGCCATTGCCGACGGTGATTGCTGTGCATCCAGAGGCCCTGCTGGAGGCTTCGGTCTATGGCGCGTTGACCGCGTTGATCTTTACCCTCTGGCCGCTGGCGCGGACCGAGGATGTGCGCGCGGCGTCTCTGTTCCGAGACGCGATGAATGCGGCTCCGGGTATTCCTGCGGTTCGGTATCTATTGGCGACAGGGGCGCTCCTCGCTTTGCTCGTCGCTGCGGCCTCGTGGTTCTCTGGCAACCTGACGCTGACGCTCTGGACCACGGGTGGCATTGCAGGCGCGCTGTTGTTGCTGGCGCTGGCCTCTGTCGCGATCCGTTGGATCTCGCGTCGGGCGACGCGGCGCTCACGTCGGCGTCCTGCACTGCGTTGGGCCTTGGCAGCAATTTCCAGCCCACGAGAAGGGGCGGCCTCTGTTGTCTTGTCGCTGGGGCTTGGCCTGTCGGTTCTGGCCGCCGTCGGCCAGATCGACGGCAACCTACGTGGCGCGATTTCGCGGGACTTGCCGAGCGTTGCGCCGAGCTATTTCTTTGTAGACATCCAGCGCGATCAGATGCCCGGCTTCCTTGCCCGGATGGAGAGCGACCCTGCCGTCAGCAACGTCGAAAGCGCCCCCATGCTGCGCGGCGTCATCACGCGGATCAATGGCATGCCAGCCACTGAGGTCGCCGGAGATCACTGGGTCATCCAAGGCGACCGTGGCGTCAGCTATGCCGGTGCCCTGCCCGAGACCACCGAGATCCTAGAGGGGGAATGGTGGGGCGCTGATTATACCGGCGCGCCTCAGATCAGTTTCGCCGCAGAAGAGGCCGAAGAGATCGGCCTCAAACTGGGTGACACAATGACCGTCAATATTCTGGGTCGCGACATCACTGGCACGGTCACGAGCTTCCGCGATGTTGATTTCTCGACTGCAGGCATGGGCTTTGTGCTGGTCATGAACGAAGCCGCCCTGGCCGGCGCGCCGCATAGTTTCATCGCAACCGTCTATGCAGAGAAAGAGGCCGAAGCCGCGATCCTGCGTGACATCACAAGCGCCAATCCAAACATCACAGCGATCTCGGTGCGCGATGCGATCGACAACGTCAGCAACATCCTTGGATCGATTGCGGCGGCGACGTCATACGGCGCGGCAGCCACCTTGCTGACGGGCTTCCTTGTGCTGATCGGAGCCGCCGCCGCGGGCCAACAGAACCGCACCTATGAGGCGGCGATCCTGAAAACGCTTGGGGCGACACGCCAGCGTATTCTGATGAGCTTTGCCTTGCGTTCTGCGCTCTTGGGAACGGCGGCTGGTCTGGTGGCCCTGACTGCAGGGATCATCGGCGGCTGGGCGGTCAGTTTCTATATTCTGGAGACCGATTACGAGATCATCTGGAACAACGCATTGGCCATTGTCGCAGGCGGCGTGATCGCCACGCTTTTGGCTGGACTTGCATTCGCCGCCGCCCCTCTTGCGACCAAACCCGCGCGGACGTTGCGCAGCGCGGACTGACCCGTTTCGTCCAGCCCCCCAAAATGCACTATCGCACGCGCTATGGGAGACGCGTGCGATAGGCGATAAAATTGAACGGCTTTTGGGATGACCCATGGGGAATGCGGTCAGCCATTCGGGGATCGAGGCAACCAATTTACGCACCCCAGCGAGATCATTAACTTTGCTGACCAACGATTTAACTTTGGGGAGCGGGTTTGGCCGCCGTCTTGGTTTTTCTACATCTGTAAGCGCTTGCAGGCGACTGTGGACTCGTGGGTGTCGTCCAAAAATTCGCGAAAAACGGGCCAATACCGATCATGATTCACGAAATGCAGCACGGAATTCTCTATGTTTCGCGAAGTGATAGCGTTCTGGGATTGGTGAAAAAGCGATCCCCAATCCTTCTAACGAAAGTTTTCCTGATACCAGTCGCGAAAGTCCTTTTGCCGCGATCGCGCCACAGGAATTGAGCGACCTCCGGAAACACGGACGTCCTTGAAAGCGGCACTGTTTTGCGCGCTTTGCAGAGATGATTTGGCAACCCAGAACGAGCGGTGCACTCGAAACCCCGCATCTGCCGGAAGCTGGTTTGTCAGAGCAGACAAGGTGGACCTGACAGTCACCAGCCGATCCACCTGCACGATATCGACATAATGCTCGCGCGCTTCAAGATAGAGGATACTGGACAGAGGAATTGACCCGCCGCTGGTGACCAGAAGCGGCTCAATATGTGTATCTTCGGAGGTGCTGCGGCCCTCTCTGAGGTGTTCCACGAAGATCCATTTCGCGATGACAAATTCGAAACATTGAGAAGCCACGAGGCTGGTTGCCAGAATGATTGGCGCGCGCGTGACACTTGCCTCCGGAGCATGCGCACCAAAGGCAGAAACTCCGAAACCCACGGCAAGCATGGCCGTGATGCACAGGACGGGCACGGAGATGAACGGCAGGACAATGGCTTTGTCATCTCTACGGAGATTATAGAGTTTCACCCCGGCGAGGCCTGCTAGCAAAAGCACGACGTAGAAAATGATCGTCAAAAGCCAAAACGCGGCGCGTTCAAGAATCGGAAGGCTTTCCTGGAACAGGGGCGGATCCGTTGCCACAAGGATCACAAAGACCAATGCAAGGGCTGACAGAAAACGGCGCGAGGTCAAAAAACTGTAAAGTTCACAGGTCGTAAAGGCCAATTCATCGCCGTTGGCCAAGAACAAACGCCAGTTTCGGTTATATAGACTTCTGTACATAGCCTTCCGGTTACTCTGATGTCTGTCGCGCATTCTGCGCGATGTCGATCTGGATGCTAAAATGGCCTAATAACGAGAGTCCACTCCCTTTGTTGTACACTATAGGTGGATTGCCCTTGGTTCGTGTCTGTTCCTTACAACGAACAGCCAGCTCACCTTCAAAGGTCAGCTGGCCCAGATTTCGTCAGGTTTACATTCGCGCCTATTCCGCCGCCTCGGCGTAGTCATCCATTGGCGGGCAGGTGCAGACCAGATGGCGGTCGCCATAGGCGTTGTCGACACGGTTGACCGGAGGCCAGTATTTGTCGACGCGGAAGGCTCCGGGCGGGAAGCAGCCCTGTTCGCGGCTATAGGGCCGGTCCCAATCTCGCACGAGGTCTTCCATGGTGTGTGGCGCGTTCTTGAGCGGGTTGTTTTCCGCATCTGACCTGCCGTCCTCGACCGCTTTGATCTCGTCGCGGATCGACAGCATGGCGTCGATGAAACGGTCAAGCTCGGCTTTGGTTTCGGACTCGGTCGGCTCGATCATCAGCGTGCCAGCGACGGGCCAGCTCATGGTTGGCGCGTGGAAGCCGTTGTCGATCAGGCGCTTGGCGATGTCGTCCACGGTGATGTGGGCGCTATCCGCAAAGGGTCGCGTGTCGAGGATACATTCATGCGCGACGCGCCCCGAGGGGCCTTTGTAAAGCACGTCAAACGCGCCTTCGAGCCGTTTGGCGATGTAGTTCGCATTGAGGATCGCAACACGGGTGGCCTGGGTGAGGCCGTCTCCGCCCATAAGCAAGCAATAGGCCCAACTGATCGCCAGAATGGACGCAGACCCATAGGGCGCGGCCGAGACCGGGCCTTCGGTGCCGTCGGTTTCCGGGTGGCCCGGTAGATGCGGTTCCAGATGGGCTTTGACGCCGATCGGACCCATGCCGGGGCCGCCGCCGCCATGGGGGATGGCGAAGGTTTTATGCAGGTTGAGGTGGCTGACGTCACCGCCAAGGTCTCCGGGACGGCTAAGGCCGACCATGGCATTCATATTCGCACCGTCGATATAGACCTGACCGCCGGCGTCATGGGTGATCTGGCAGACCTCATGCACGGTTTCCTCAAAAACGCCGTGGGTGGAGGGGTATGTGATCATACAGCCCGCGAGGTTCTCGGCGTGTTTGGCGGCCTTTTCGCGGAAGTCATCGAGATCAATGTCGCCTTTTTCGTCAGAGGCCACAGGGACGACTTTCCAGCCGACCATCTGAGCGGAGGCCGGGTTGGTGCCGTGGGCGCTCATCGGGATCAGACAGATGTTGCGATGCCCTTCACCGCGCGCGCGGTGATAGGCGGCGATGGTCAAAAGGCCCGCGTATTCGCCCTGCGCGCCAGAGTTCGGCTGCATCGAGATCGCGTCATAGCCGGTGATCTGGCATAGCTTGTCCGATAGATCCGTGACCATTTCCGTATAGCCAGCCGCCTGATCGACCGGCGCGAAGGGGTGCATATGGGCGAACTCGGGCCAGCTGATAGGCATCATTTCTGCGGCCGCATTCAGCTTCATTGTGCAGGACCCAAGCGGGATCATCGCGCGGTCAAGCGCGAGGTCGCGGTCGGCCAAGCGACGCATGTAACGCATCATCTCGGTTTCGGCGCGGTTCATGTGGAAGATCGGGTGGGTCAGATAATCTGACTGGCGGTGCATGTTTTCCGGCACGCGGTATTTCGGCGTGAAATCATCGTCGGCTTTGAGGATACCAAAGGCACGCCAGACGGCCTCGATGGTTTCCGGACGCGTGGTTTCATCCAGCGTGATTCCGACGCGTTTCTCGCCAACCTGACGCAGGTTCAAACCTTCGTCGCGTGCTGATTTCATGACCGCAGCTTGCAGAGGCCCGACGTCCACGGTGATCGTGTCAAAGAAGCTTTGTGGGTCGACTTTAAAGCCCGCGGTCTCAAGCCCTTCGGCCATGCGAACCGTCTTACGGTGGATGCGCTGCGCAATCGCCTTAAGCCCCTTTGGCCCATGGAAAACAGCATACATCGACGCCATGACTGCAAGCAGCGCCTGGGCTGTACATACATTCGAGGTCGCTTTTTCACGACGGATATGCTGTTCGCGGGTTTGAAGGGACAGGCGGTAGGCGCGATTGCCATGCGCATCCACCGAGACCCCGACCAGACGGCCGGGCATCGCGCGTTTGTGGGCTTCTTTTGTGGCCATATAGGCCGCGTGCGGGCCACCATAGCCCATCGGCACGCCGAACCGCTGGGTCGAACCAACAGCGATATCGGCCCCCATGGCGCCGGGTTCTTTGAGCAAGGTCAGGGACAGAGGATCTGCAGCCACAACTGCGATGCCTTTGGCGGCATGCAGCTTTTCGATATGGGCGGTGAAGTCCCGTACGTGACCGTATGTTCCGGGGTATTGGAACAGCGCGCCAAAGACCTCGTCCGCGTTCATCTTGTCGGGGTTGCCGACGATCACCTCGATGCCCAAAGGTGCTGCGCGGGTTTGCACGACGGCAATGTTTTGCGGGTGACAGTCGCGGTCGACAAAGAAGGCCTTAGCCTTGGATTTGCTGACCCGCTGCGCCATGGTCATCGCCTCGGCGCAGGCGGTGGATTCATCGAGCAAGGAAGCGTTGGCGATCTCGAGACCCGTCAGATCGCTGACCATGGTCTGAAAGTTCAAGAGCGCCTCAAGACGGCCCTGCGAGATCTCTGGCTGATAGGGCGTGTAGGCGGTGTACCACGCCGGGTTTTCCAGAATATTGCGCTGAATTGCAGGCGGCGTGACGGTACCATGATACCCCTGACCGATGAGGCTTTTCATCAGTTTGTTCTTGCCCGCGACTTCCCGCATCCGGTGCAACAGCTCGCGTTCCGACAGAGGGCGCCCCATCTCGAGCGGCTCTTTCTGGCGGATTGATTGCGGCAGAGTATCGTCGATCAGCGCGTCCAGATCAGAGGCACCGACCACGGCCAGCATATCGTCCATTTCTTCGGGGGACGGGCCGATGTGACGGCGATTGGCGAAGTCATACGGCAGGTAATCTGTTGGTTTGAAAGGCATATTGGCCTCCGGATACGGGTACAGGTTATGAGCGGGGCCAAGTGGCCCCAAGGGGATTGGGCGTCACGCCCGCAAGGTTTGGTGGCCTTAGCCGATGAAGTCTTTGTAGGCGGCTTCGTCCATCATATCGTCCATTTGGCTGGCGTCGGCCGCCTTCATTTTGAAGAACCATGCATCGCCCAGAGGGTCTTCGTTCACCTTGCCGGGCTCGTCCACGAGGGCCTCGTTGACCTCGACGATTTCACCGTCGATGGGCGCGAGGATGTCAGACGCCGCTTTGACGGATTCGATCACACAGACCTCGTCGTCCTTGCTGACCTCAGTGTCTGTTTCAGGCAGTTCTACGAACACCACATCGCCCAATTGCTCGGCCGCGTGCTCGGTGATGCCGACGACGATCAGGCCGTCTTCTTCGCGGAGCCATTCGTGCTCTTCGGTGAATTTCATGGGGTGTCTCCTGTTGGCTTAACGTTTGAAGTTGGCGGGGATGAAGGGAAGTTTGGCGACCTTGAGCGGCATGCGTTTATTGCGCACCTCGCCAAAGAGTTGCGTGCCCTCAGAGGCGAGGTCGGCTGTGACATAGCCCATGGCTACGGGGGCGTTGACCGAGGGGCCAAAGCCGCCTGACGTGACCGCGCCCACGGGGGTATCTGCGTCTTCGCTTGCGAAAATCTGTGTGCCGGCCCGCATTGGGGCGCGGCCCTCGGGCAACAAGCCGACACGTTTGCGGCTGGCACCTTCGCTGAGAACTTTGAGGATATGGTCCGATCCCGGGAAGCCTCCGGCGCGGTCGCCGCCCGCGCGGCGCACTTTTTGGATGGCCCATGTCAGGCCTGCTGCGCCGGGGTCGCTTTGTGCGTCGATGTCGTTGCCGTAAAGGCAAAGTCCGGCCTCAAGCCTCAGGCTGTCGCGCGCGCCAAGACCGATGGGCGCGACCTCTTCCATTGCGAGCAAGGCTTCGCAGAGGGATTGAGCAGCCGCCTCGGGCACCGAGATTTCATACCCGTCTTCACCGGTGTAGCCCGATCGTGAGACCCAACAGTCCACACCTTGCAATTCCAGTGTCGCGACATCCATGAATTTCATATCAGCTGCCGCAGGGTTCAAACGCGACAACGCAGTTTCCGCCGCCGGACCCTGCAAAGCGATCAAAGCGCGATCCGTGATGACCTCGACCACGATCTGCGGCTCAAGCGCGGCTTTCATGCGGGTGATGTCGGCCTCTTTGCAGGCAGCATTCACGACCACAAACAGATGATCGCCGCGGTTGGCAAACATCAGATCATCCTCGATCCCGCCCGCCTCATTGGTAAACAGCCCATAGCGCTGGCGGCCCTCGCCCAAGCCCAGAACATCCATCGGCACCAGCGTCTCAAACGCCGAGGCAACCGCCTCATAACTCGCGCCGCGCAGGATCACCTGACCCATATGGCTGACGTCAAACAAACCAGCCTCGGCGCGGCAATGCAGGTGTTCTTTCATCACCCCCATCGGGTATTGCACCGGCATGTCATAGCCCGCGAATGGCACCATTTTGGCCCCAAGGCCAACGTGCATGCCGTACAAAGCCGTGCGGTGCAGGTCACCGGTTTCAACCATCACTCGTTCCTCCATTCCGGAGGCAATTTCATCGAAAAAGCACCCGGCATCACAAAGCGCATGTCACCCATGCGCGCGATGCCCCCTCTGTCCTTTCGCCTGAGATCGTTATCCCTTCGGCGGACGCATTTCGCGCCTCTCTCCAGAGTTCATTCATGGCGGTCTCGGTCCCATCGGCCTGAGAGTTTCCGGGGCGGTTGCTCCTTCGGCACCGAAGTTAATCGGTTCTCCCGAGTCACCATGTTCCTTAACGTTATGCAGGAAAACCGACCGGTTCAAGGCAAAATGCGACGCGAAAAACGACATTCGGCACTTTTTCGTAAGATCATGAATCTGCTTAATAATTATGCACGCATCTCCCTCATGATACTTAGCCAGACGCGAGAAAGCGACCTGGAGCGAATGCGGCTGGCATGCAACTGCATGCCGGTTTTTGCAATTGACTCGCGCCTCAAAAACCGCCTCATTTCGCCCATGAGCAGACCCTTCTTTTTCGGCTATGGCAGCCTCGTGAATATCCATACACATGCGTATGGCGAGACCTCGACCGCAGAGCTGCAAGGCTGGCGACGTATCTGGCAAATGACGCCCCTAAGGCCGCATCCCTTCCTGTCGATTGAGCCCCAAGACGGCTGCGTAATCCAGGGTCTGATCGCGCACGTGCCCGACGGCGATTGGGCGCAATTGGATGCGCGGGAATATGGATATGATCGGCTGAGCACCGATCGCGTGAAGCACGCACGCAACGACGATCCAGAGCTGGCGATCTATGTCGTGCCAAAGCCTGCGCCTACGTTGCAGCTTGAGAAAGGGCCGATCCTGCTCAGCTATCTGGACGTGGTCATTCAGGGATTTCTCAAAGAGTTCGGCGAAGGCGGAGTGCGTGCGTTTTTTGACACGACGGCAGGCTGGGATCATCCGATCGACAATGACCGGGATGCCCCGAAATATCCGCGTCACCAAAGGCTCTCGCCTCACGAAACTGCGCTGGTGGACGCCGAGCTGAAACGCCTTGGAATTTCGATCTAGCGCCGCCCGTGCCAGAGGCTCATCTGCCGGCCCTCGCGGGCGAAGGTGCCCTGTTCGTGCGGTTTACGAACGCCCATAACGCGCAGCACCAAGAACAGCGAGATCAGACCAAAAATCGCGCCCCCGACGGCCTGACCAATCAGGATACCCGGCGCACCCCAAAGCGTGGCTCCGATGGTGACGCAAGGGATGGTGCCAAGGGTCTGACGCCCCCAGTTGATCATGGTCGAATAGAACGGATGGCCGAGGTTGTTGAAGGACGCGTTGCCCACAAAGATCAGCCCGTCAAAAACATACATCAACGCAAGCGGACCGCAGAAAAGGAACAAGAGCGTGACGGCCATGCCTTCGGCGTTAAACAGCCCTGCCAGAGGCGCACGCAACAGGAACAACAAGAGCGCAGCCCCAACGACCCAAAGCGCCGTAAAGATCATTGCATCCCGGAACGCGCCACGCACGCGGTCGTGCTGCCCTGCCCCATAGTTCTGGCCAATGATCGGGCCGACTGCGCCCGAAAGCGCAAAGATCGCGCCAAAGGCCACGGGGACCAGACGGCCGACGATTGCCATGCCCGCAACCGCTTCTTCGCCGAATTCCGACATGGAGCGGGTGACGAAGGCCTGCCCAATGGGGGTCGCGAATTGCGTCAGGATCGCGGGGCCGGCAATTGCCGCGATGTCAGGCAGATCGACGCGCATCTCGGCGCTCGTGGGTTTGTCAAAGCCGCCATAGTGTTTGAACACCGGATACATAGAACAAAACCCGATGGTGAACCGCGCGGCGACCGAGGCGAGCGCTGCACCGGTTAGATCAAGCCCCAGGCCAAAGATCAGGATCGGATCAAGCACACCATTCACAACGCCGCCCAAAAGCGTCGCCATCATCGCGCGGCGGGCGTCTCCATGCGCCCTCAGGATCGCGCCGCCGACCATGCCGAGCATAAGTATTGGCAGGCTGGGCACGATGATCTGCATATAGTGAACGGACAGCTCTAACGTCGGACCAGAGGCTCCCATCAAGGTCGCTAGGCTTTCTAGATTGAACCAAACGATGGCCGAGAAAATCGACGCAATAACAAAGCCATAGATGGTAGAAGTCGCCGCCCGACGGCGCGCTTTATGCTGATCGCCCTCGCCCAAAGCCCGCGCCACCAAAGCCCCGGCCGAGATCGCCATGCCGATGCTGAAGGCCGTGGTGAAAAACAGGATCGCGCCAGCGTAACCGACCGCAGCGGCGAGTTCATCTCGCCCGAGCATCGAGATGAAGATCATGTCCACAAGATCGACTAAAAAGATCGCGACCAGGCCGATGGAGGCCGTCAGGGACATCACCGTGACATGTTTGAACAGATTGCCCGTCAGGAATTTTGCAGATGCGTCTGCCATGATCTCACCTCTCACTCACGCGGTAAGGAAATCACGCACAGCTTTGATTGCCAATCTGCAAAAATGCACAGAGGGACCGCAGGTCGCGCCCCCTCTGTTTCATCTTGCGAAAAATACTCGCGCCGCAGGCACGGATTTTTGAAAAATCCGTTACCCCTTTGCCTTGATCACCTTAAGCAGAGGCAGAACGGCGGACATATCCGGCCCATGGCTCTGGCCCGTCAGCGCCTTGCGCAGTGGCATGAACAACCCACGACCCTTGCGGCCTGTCGCTTCTTTGACGGCCTTGGTCCAAACGCCCCAGGTGTCTCCGTCAAACGGACCTTCGGGCAGCAGGGCCAGCGCCTCGGCGACGAAATCTTTGTCTTCATCGTCAATCACTGGATCGGCACCATTGGCAAAAAGGTCGGCCCAAGCGCCGATGTCTTTGCGGGTGGTGATGTTTTCGCGGATCACGGCCCAGAAGGCCTCGGCTTCGGCAGCGTCCACACCTGCAGATGCGACGTCATCAGAGACAGCAGCCAAAGGCTGCGCGCCCAGATGACGGGCGGTCAGCGGGTAGAGGTCTTCGACGTCAAACTTGGTCGGTGCAGAGCCGAATTGATCAATATCAAAGCCCTCTGCGATCTCATCCAAGGACGCGCGCAGCTCAACCGGTTGGCTCGATCCCAGACGCGCCATCAGGCTAAGCAGAGCCTCTGGCTCCACCCCACCCTCGCGCAGGTCGCGCAGGCTGAGGGTGCCCAGACGTTTGGACAGGCTCTCGCCTTGCGGGCCGGTCAAAAGCGAATGGTGCGCGAAGGTCGGCACCGTGCCGCCCAGCGCTTCGATCATCTGGATCTGGGTCGCCGTGTTGGTCACGTGGTCCGAACCGCGCACCACATGGGTCACGTCCATCTCGGTGTCATCCACCACAGAAGCCAGCGTATAGAGATACTGCCCATCGCCACGGATCAGCACCGGATCGGACACAGAGGTCGAGTCAATCGAGATCTCTCCCAGGACGCCATCGACCCAGTTGATGCGCTCCTGATCCAGCTTAAAGCGCCAGTGGCCTTTGCCACGTTCCGCCCGCAGCGCGGCTTTCTCATCCTCAGACAGCGCCAGCGCGCCGCGATCGTAGACCGGCGGCTTGCCCATATTGAGCTGCTTCTTACGTTTCAGATCAAGCTCAGTCGGGGTTTCAAAACACTCATAAAACCGGCCCATCTCGCGCAATTTATCGGCGGCCGCATCATAGCGATCGAGCCGTGCGGATTGATGTTCGATCTTGTCCCAGGTCAGGCCCAGCCACTCCAGATCCTGCTGGATCGCATCCACATATTCCTGCTTGGAACGTTCAGGATCCGTGTCATCGATCCGCAGAATGAACGTGCCGCCCGCCTTGCGCGCGATCAGATAGTTCATGAGCGCGGTCCGCAGGTTGCCGACGTGGATATAGCCCGTAGGGGATGGGGCGAAACGGGTGGTGGTCATGAGAGTCTCCAGAGTACGGAGCGCTCTTGTCACAAGGGGCGGGGTTTGTCCAGAATTTGGGTTGTTACCCCGCCTCAACCTTCCAAATCTTATCCAAATTCCTCAAGCCCGCCGCGACCAACTCCCGCAGAACGTCCAGATCAATATCCGCGAGCTTGTTCGCATAGAGGCAGCTTTTGCCCAGCTTGTGCTTGCCCAACCGCCCCATGATCTCAGCATAATCCTGATAGCCCGGCATGATGTAGATCGACAGGTTCGCCTTGCGCGGGCTGAAGCCGGTGGCCAGAAAATCCCCTTCGCGCCCCGTTTTGTAGCGATAGTGATAGCGGCCATAGCCCACGATACTGCCGCCCCACATGACCGGCTGAAATCCCGAGACTTCGGCGAAGAGGTCGAGCAGAACCAGCCCATCGGCGCGGCGGGTGGGGTGCTCGATGGCCTCGACAAAGGCGCGGGGGTCGGCGGCAGTGGCGGTGGTTTTGTTTTGCGACATGACGGGCTCCTTGAGGCCAGTTTACGCGGTCCGGGCGTTTCTCCCAAATGGCAATGCGTCCTCTGCTTGACGCGACGCTTGTCTTGACCTCTCATCAGGGTCTCGCAAGCCTGCCTCAAAGGGGAGAGAGTATGAGTTTGACCAGCACACAGAGGCTTTTCGCCGCTTTGATCGCGATTGCGGCGCTTGGGGCGCAGATCACGCAGACTGTTTTGGATCTTGGCGAAGGGATGGGCTTGCTTGAGTCCCTCTGGCGTCAGGCGCGGTATTTTACGGTTTTGATGGTGGTCGCGACGGGTGTGACGTTTGCGCTGATGGTGTTGCGACGCGCCCATGCATCGGTTGGGTGGATGACGGCGGTGACGACATGGATTGTCATGGTGGGCATCGTTTACCATGCGCTTTTGGCAGCCGATCACAATCCGACTGGTATCAATGCGGTCATCAACGAGATCCAGCACACGGCGGTTCCGATTGCCACATTGGCCTTCTGGGTAGCTTTTGCACCGAAGGCAGGGCTGACGTTTATGCAGCCGCTGGTCTGGGTCAGTTGCCCTCTGGGGTATTCCATCTATGCGATGGTCCGAGGGCTGTTTGACGGGCGTTTCCCCTATTTCTTCCTGAACCCGGAAACCACAGGCTGGTTCGGAGTCTTCGCCTATATGGTCGGCCTGGGCGCGCTGTTTTATGTGGCGGGCGCGTTGCTCGTGTTGGGTGCGAAACGGGCGGCGCGCTAGGCGCCGCTGTCGTCCCTGAACCGGTTCACGATGGGGTAGCGGCGGTCCATCCAAAAAGCGCGGCGGCTGAGGCGCGCGCCGGGGGCGGATTGGAAGCGCTTGTATTCGCTGATGTACAAGAGATGCTCGACCCGCTTGACCGTTTCGCGCGTGTATCCGGCGGCGACGCAATCGGCGACCGAGGCCTCTTCATCCACCAGCATATGCAGGATGCCGTCGAGGATATCGTAGGGCGGCAGGCTGTCTTCGTCCTTTTGATCAGGGCGCAGCTCGGCTGACGGCGGTTTCTCGATGATCGAGACCGGAATGACTTCACCCGCAGGGCCATTCATCCAGTCGCGATGGTTGGCGTTGCGCCAGCGGCAGGTCTCAAACACCCGCGTTTTATACATGTCTTTGATCGGGTTATAGCCGCCGTTCATATCGCCATAGATGGTGGCATAGCCGACCGCGACTTCGGATTTATTGCCGGTGGTCAGAAGCATCTCGCCGAATTTGTTGGACATGGCCATCAGCAAGAGGCCGCGTAGACGGGATTGGATGTTTTCCTCGGTGAGGCCTTCGTCCAGCCCTTCAAACAGGGGGGCCAGCGTGTTGGTCACCGCCTGACGGCTTTCCGAGATCGGCACGTAGTCGTAGTGCACGCCGAGCCGTTTCGCGATGTCTTCGGCGTCATCGAGCGAGCCTTGCGAGGTATACTCCGATGGAAGCATCACGCAGCGCACGTTTTCCGCGCCCAGAGCATCCACGGCGATCGTCGCGACAATCGCGGAATCAATGCCGCCGGACAGACCCAGCAGAACCTTTTTGAAACCGGTCTTGCCCATATAGTCGCGCAGGGCTTCGACACAGACGCGATAGTCCTGCTCTTCGCCCGCAGGGAGCACGGCCTTCTCGCCCTCTTCGCAGCGCCAGCCGTCCCCGTCGCGGACCAGATCCACATGGGCGGTGACCTCGTCAAAGACCGGCAGTTGCACGGCCAGATGCCCACCGGGATTGAGCACAAACGAGCCGCCGTCAAAGACCTGATCGTCCTGACCGCCGACCATATTCACATAGATCAGCGGCATGCCGGTTTCGATCACGCGGGCCACCATATGGCTCATGCGGCGGTCGAATTTATCGCGGTAATAGGGCGAGCCATTGGGCACGACGAGGAATTCCGCGCCGGATTCCTCAAGGGTTTCGGCCACATCCGGGAACCAGGCGTCCTCGCAGATCGGGCTGCCGATGCGGGTGTTGCCAACGGCATAAGGGCCGCCCAGTGGGCCTGAATCAAACAGGCGCACTTCGTCAAAAACGGTGTAATTCGGGAGGTGATGCTTAAGCTGCTTGCTGACGATCCGCCCGCCGTTCAGGATGAAATAGGCGTTATAGAGCTTGCCGTCCTCGGCAAACGGTCCACCGATCCCCATCGCGGGACCATCAGCGCACTCCGCCGCCAGAGCTTTGATCTGCTCAAGGCAGGCTGCCTGAAGCGCGGGTTTCATCACCAGATCCTGCGCGTTATAGCCAAGGATGAACATTTCGGGCAGCGCGATAAAGTCAGAGCCCGCCGATTTTCCCGCGTCCCACGCCGCTTTCGCCTTGGCCGCATTGCCTGCCAAATCGCCCATGGTTGGGTTCGCCTGAGCAATCGTTACGCGGAATCTGTCGGCCATATCGGTGCCTCACTCATCAGTCAGATGTGATTGATTTACCAGATACATGCGCGAGGAAAAGCTCAAAGCCGCAAAACCCGTTGTCAGAGCGCATTTCCTGCACTAATTTCGCGAAAAGGCGTGGGGGACGCGCCGCTTGTGCCCGGCAGGGCGAATTCCCAAGCAGGGGCAAATAGATGACCAGCAGAACAGCAATCTCGATTGCATCGGTTCTTTTCATGTTGAGCACGGCCGGTTCGGTCATGGCGCAATCCAGCGACGTATTGACCAAACAATACGACGATGGCGGCATCTATGAGGGCACCTTCAAGGATGGCTTGCAACACGGCAAGGGCACCTATCGTCTGCCGAATGGCTATGAATATTCCGGCGACTGGATTGATGGCGAAATTCGCGGCATCGGTCAGGCGCGGTTCCCGAATGGCTCGGTCTATCAAGGCGAGTTTTCAAAGGGCAAACCCGAAGGCACAGGGAAAATCACCTTCGCCGATGGCGGTACCTATGAGGGCCAATGGGCGGACGGCAAAATCACCGGTCAAGGCGTTGCGATCTATGCCAATGGCGTGGTCTATGAAGGCGGCTTTGTGAATGCGCTGCACCACGGTCAGGGCATGATGAAAAGCCCCGGTGGCTATGTCTATGAGGGCTCTTGGGTCAATGGCGTCAAAGAGGGCGACGGTCAGATCACCTATCCTGATGGCGCGGTCTATGTGGGCGCGATCATTGCTGGGCAACGTCAGGGCCAAGGCACGCTGACGATGCCTGACGGTCTGATCTACGAGGGCCTCTGGAGCGCCGGTCAAATCGACGGCACCGGCAAGCTGACCCAACCCAATGGCGACGTTTATGAGGGCACGCTCGTGGGCGGGCAACGTCAGGGCGTGGGCCGTGTGTTCTATGCCAATGGAGACGTTTACGAAGGCGATTTCGCGGGCGACCGCCGCCACGGCCAAGGCGTCTTTATCGGTGCAGATGGCTATAAATACGACGGCGCCTGGATCGAAGGCCGCATCGAGGGGGCAGGCACTGTGACCTACCCTGACGGCTCGGTCTACGTTGGAGACTTCATGGCGGATCTCGCAGATGGTCAGGGCATGATTACCTACCCTGATGGGTCCGTTTACGAGGGCGGCTGGTCGCAGGGCATCATTCAGGGTGCAGGCAAAGCGACCTATGCGAACGGGCTGACCTATGAGGGCGACTTTGTGAACGCCAAGAACCACGGCAAGGGCGTGATGACCTATGCCGATGGCTATCGCTATGAGGGCGATTGGGAAAACGGTCAGCGCCACGGCCAAGGTACGGCGACCTATCCTGACGGCACAGTCTATGCGGGCACCTTCTTTAACGGTCAGCGTGACGGGCAAGGCACGATCACCATGCCCGATGGCTTCACCTATACCGGATCATGGAAAGCCGGCGAGATCGAAGGTCAGGGTGTTGCGACCTATTCAAACGGCGATGTCTATGAAGGCACCTTCCGCGCGGGCAAACGTCAGGGTGCGGGGCTGATGAAATATGCCTCGGGCCAAGAGGCCTCCGGTGAATGGGACAATGGCGCGCTGAAACAGAACTAAGCGCTACCAGGGGATCTCTTCGCCCTTCCAATCATAAAACGATCCGCTGTGCTCGGGGCCAAAAGTGTCGAGCACATTCAACAGATGTTGCGCAGACTCATCGGGTGCCAGCTTGTTTGGTGCCGCGAAATTCTCGGTAAATGGTGTGGATACAGTCCCTGGATGCAAGGCCACACAGAGCGCCTCTTTGTGGGTCCGCGCCAGCTCAATCGATCCCGTTTTCAGCACCTGATTGAGCGCCGCCTTTGAGGCACGGTAGGAATACCATCCGCCCAAACGATTGTCGCCAATCGACCCCACGCGTGCGGACAAGACGGCGAAAACCGAGCGCCCCTTGCGCGGCAACCACCGCTTGGCGTGTTTCATAACCAGCGCTGGCCCAATCGTATTCACCGCAAATTGCGCCGCCATTTCTTCGGCACTCAGCTCAGCGAGGCTCTTCTCCGGCCGATCACGTGTCGAGGTCAGCGCCCCTGTCACGACCAACACCAGATCAAACGGCCCCCCAACGCGCGCCAGCAAAGCCTCTGCCGCCGGAGGGTCCGAGAAATCGAGCCCTTCGGTTTGACGCGACAGCGCTACGACGTCCACACCTCTCGCCGCCAACGCGTCAGCAAAGGCCGTGCCAATGCCACCCGAAGCCCCTATAATCAATGCGCGTTCCATGTCCCTGATATAGCGCGCCCATTCAACCAAACCACCGCAATTTCACTTTGCTAGAAATACTCAAATCCCGCGCACGCAACACATTCCAAACTTCTCCCTTTTCATTCCGAATTTCCCAGCTATAGTCCGGCACATGGCTATCAAGACCCATATCGCAACTGACGCGCGCCTTCCGGCGCCTTTTGCGCGTGGTCTAGACCTACTCCTAACGCGCCTCTGAGTGCGGCCGGTTCGGCGCACCCGCTCAGAGGATATGCGACATGCGCCCAGATACCCGCATTTAGGAGACAACAGATGACTCACCCCGCCCCAGCAATAAACCTCGCCAAAAAACTGGCGATGTTTGACAGCCATTGGGACCCGCATGTCGTCGCCACCTACAATGGCAACGACGTCATGGTGGTGAAATTCAAAGGCGAATTTCCCTTCCACAAACATGATGACACCGATGATTTCTTCCTCGTACTCGAAGGCGAAGTCACCATGGACTACGAGGACCACGCCCCGGTTACCTTCGGGGCCGGAGAGATCGTGATCGTGCCCAAAGGCGTCGTCCACCGCCCCCGCGCCGCCGAGGAGGTCAAAGTGCTTTTGATCGAACCTACCGGCGAACCCAATACCGGCGACAGCGGCGTCACGCCCGCGCCCAAACCGCATATCTGATCAGGAAAATTCAACATGACCACCACCGATCAAAACCGCGTCTATATCTTTGACACCACCCTGCGCGACGGCGAGCAAAGCCCCGGCGCGACCATGACCCATGAGGAAAAACTCGAGATAGCAGAGATGCTCGATGACATGGGCGTCGACATCATCGAGGCGGGCTTCCCGATTGCTTCCGAAGGCGATTTTCGCGCCGTGTCCGAGATCGCGAAACGTTCGAAGAACGCCCGCATCTGCGGTCTCGCACGTGCCAATTTCGCCGATATCGACCGCTGCGCCGAGGCCGTGAAACACGCAGGCCTCAGCCGCATCCATACCTTTATCGGCACCTCGCCTCTGCACCGCGCCATTCCGAACCTGACCAAGGACGAGATGGCCGAGAAAATCCACGAGACCGTGACCCACGCGCGCAATCTGGTTGAGAACGTGCAGTGGTCTCCGATGGACGCAACGCGCACCGAATGGGACTACCTCTGCCGCGTCATCGAAATCGCCATCAAAGCAGGCGCGACCACGATCAATATTCCAGACACTGTGGGCTACACCGCACCTGTTGAGTCCGCCGATCTGATCAAACGTCTGATCGAGACTGTACCGGGTGCGGATGAGGTGGTCTTCGCGACTCACTGCCACAACGACCTTGGCATGGCGACGGCGAACTCTCTGGCCGCTGTTGCGGGTGGCGCACGACAAATTGAGTGTACAATCAACGGCTTGGGTGAACGCGCGGGCAACACGGCGCTCGAAGAAGTCGTCATGGCGATGAGAACCCGCAACGACATTATGCCCTGGCGCACCGAGATCGACACCACCAAGATCATGGCCATCTCGCGCCGTGTTTCCACCGTCTCTGGCTTCCAGGTGCAGCCCAACAAAGCCATCGTCGGCAAGAACGCGTTCGCGCATGAGTCGGGCATCCACCAGGACGGCATGCTGAAGAACAAAGAGACCTTCGAGATCATGCGCCCCGAAGATGTGGGCCTCGCGGGCACATCCCTGCCACTGGGCAAACACTCGGGCCGTGCAGCACTGCGCGACAAGCTGGACCAGATGGGCTATGAGCTGGCGGATAACCAGCTGAAGGATCTGTTTGTGCGTTTCAAAGATCTGGCGGACCGCAAGAAAGAAGTCTTTGACGACGACCTGATCGCCTTGATGCGGATCGGTGAAGATGACGCGAATGATCTGCTGAAACTGGTCACTCTGCGCGTGGTCTGCGGCACCGGCGGCCCGGCGGATGCGACGCTTGTCATGACGGTGGACGGCGAAGAGAAAACCGCCATCGAAAAGGGTGACGGCCCCGTGGATGCGGCGTTCAAAGCGATCCGCAAACTGCACCCGAATGCGGCGAGGCTGGAACTTTATCAAGTGCATGCTGTCACTCAAGGCACCGATGCGCAGGCGACTGTGTCTGTGCGCCTGACCGAGGACGGCAATGTCGCGACCGGTGAATCTGCGGATACCGACACCGTTGTAGCCTCCGCCAAAGCCTATATCCACGCGCTGAACCGCCTGCATGTGCGGCGCAGCAAAATGGGCGAAGGCGCGGATGCGCGGGAAGTGTCTTACAAAGACATGGCCTAAACGGCAGGCTTGTCGAATACCCTAATTCAGCTACCTCTCAGCGAGAGAGGTGGCTGGATGACAATGACACTCAAAGCAGGCGCAATGATCGGATTTTTGACCGTCGCCGCGGGCGAGGCGCGCGCCGATCTATGGATCGAGACCTTCGACGCGGAGGCGCAACAGCGTTGGAGCTATGTGCAAGATGGCGTGATGGGCGGCGTGTCCGACGGCGATCTTACATTCGAAGAAGCAGACGGAGCCTCATTCGCGCGACTGAAAGGCCGCGTCAGCACCGACAACAACGGCGGTTTTATTCAATTTCGCGCGGGCATTCGGGGCGGATTGCCGTCAGAGACAGAGGCCCTTAGACTGCGGGTCAAAGGCAACGGCGAAAGCTATTATGTCTTTGTCCGTACCACAGACCGCAAGCGCCCGTGGCACAGCTATCGCGCAAGTTTCACAGCGACAGAGGACTGGCGTATTGTAGATCTGGACTTAGCGTCCTTCACAGCGTCGCACGCGGAATTGCCGCAGACATTTACCCCCGAAAACATAACCGGAATCGGTTTTGTGGCCTATGGCCGAGACTTTGACGCAGACCTCTTGGTCTCTGACCTAGGCCTGGTCATGGCGCAATAGCGCCATTGCCTTCGACGAGGATATTTAAAGCAAGAGAATGAGAGTACTTTTTCTCTTGAGGGAAATATCCTGGGGTGAAGCCCGCGAGGGCTGAGGGGCAAAGCCCCTAGAGCGCTTCAAACTTGGCGCTGAGGGTTTGGGTCTCGGCCTCAAGCCCCCAGGGTGCATTCACAAAGAACATGCCAGAGCCGATCATCCGATGCTTGTCCTTGACGGGCGGGAAGCGCACTTCGTGGCGCAGGGTTTTGGACAGGTTCTGGAATTCCAGCGCGGTGACCATCGGCAAGTGGCTCCCGTCTTTCAGGATCGGATACCAGAGCGCGATGACGCCGACATTCCACTTCTTGTGCAGCTTGCCGATGATGCCGGGTATACGGTCAAAGTCGGTTTTGATCTCATAGCTTGGATCGATCAGCAAAACCCCACGGCGCGGCTCTGGCGGGCAGACCGCATGCGCCATGGCAAAGCCGTCCTGACGGTGGATTTTGACCGAGAACATCGCCATCGCGTCTTCAAGCGCGTCCCCTTCGCCGGGGTGGAGCTCTGCAAGGTGGAGTTTGTCTGAAGCGCGCAAGAGATTTGCGGCCAAGAGGGGCGATCCGGCATAGGCGTTCTCGCCAAACTGCGCGCGGACAGAGGCGAGCGCGCGACGATAGGGGTGGCCCTCGTCAAACCAAGCCTCGGCGATGGCGATCCCTGCCGCTGCCTCTCCGGTCTTGGCGGCTTCCTCGGATCCCAGATCATAGAGTCCCCGCCCCGCGTGGGTTTCCAGATAGCTCAGCGGCTTGTCCTTGGCGGTCATATAGTCCAGCACCCATGCCATCAGCGCATGTTTCTGCACATCCGCCAGATTGCCTGCGTGATAGATATGTTGATAGCTCAGCATGGCGCGCGCCCCGTGTTTTCTGCCCACATAGGCCAGATTTGCCGCCTAAGACAGTGTCAAACACCATCCCTACCCCATTTCGCGGCGGATTCGCGCTGATTTTGCGCAGCGACTCACTTCCCCATTTCTTAAGGCCCGCCTATAACAAAGCGGTTCGCGCTCGTCCCAGAGTCGCGGACCCGAAACATTACTGGGGAACGAGACTTTATGCTGGGAAATCTGGGCGGGCTGTTTTCGTCAGACATGGCGATTGATTTGGGCACGGCGAACACGCTGGTCTATGTCAAAGGCAAAGGTGTCGTCATGTCAGAACCATCGGTTGTGGCCTATCACGTTAAGGATGGCGTAAAGAAGGTTCTGGCCGTTGGAGAAGACGCGAAATTGATGCTGGGCCGGACGCCTGGATCCATCGAAGCGATCCGCCCGATGCGCGAAGGCGTCATCGCGGATTTTGACACCGCCGAAGAGATGATCAAACACTTCATCCGCAAGGTGCATAAGCGCTCGACTTTCTCTAAGCCCAAGATCATCGTCTGTGTGCCCCATGGCGCGACCCCCGTTGAAAAACGTGCGATCCGTCAATCGGTTCTGTCTGCTGGCGCGCGTCGCGCGGGTCTGATTGCCGAGCCGATTGCAGCCGCCATTGGCGCGGGCATGCCGATCACAGATCCGACCGGCAACATGGTTGTGGACATCGGCGGCGGTACGACCGAGGTCGCGGTTCTGTCGCTAGGTGACATCGTTTACGCGCGCTCTGTCCGCGTAGGTGGCGACCGGATGGACGAAGCCATCATTTCCTACCTGCGTCGTCAGCAGAACTTGCTGGTGGGCGAAAGCTCTGCCGAGCGGATCAAGACCTCGATCGGCACCGCGCGCATGCCGGATGATGGCCGGGGGGCCTCTATGTTGGTGCGGGGTCGTGACTTGCTGAACGGCGTGCCGAAGGAAACCGAGATTTCTCAGGCGCAAGTGGCCGAAGCGCTCGCGGAACCTGTGCAGCAGATCTGCGAAGCGGTGATGACTGCTCTGGAAGCAACGCCTCCGGATCTGGCGGCGGATATTGTTGACCGTGGTGTGATGTTGACAGGCGGCGGTGCTCTGCTGGGCGATCTGGATCTGGCGCTGCGTGAGCAGACCGGTCTGGCCGTGTCTATCGCGGACGAGAGCCTCAACTGTGTGGCTTTGGGCACTGGTAAAGCGCTGGAGTACGAAAACCAGCTGCGTCACGCGATTGATTACGAAAGCTAAACAAAAAGGGCCTGAAACAGCGATGTTTTGGGCCAATCTGCACCCCGTGCTACATATGCGCCGAAGGCGTAAGGCCCTGAGACCGGAGACGTAATGGCTCGAGATCGCAATCAGGAGGATTTCGTAACACCGCTCAAGCGGCTGCTTTACGTGCTTACGATTGCCATTTTGCTGCTGACGTTTCTTTTGTGGCGCATCGACAGTCCGCGCGTTGAACGGTTCCGCGCAATGGTGATTGATCGTTTTGTGCCTTCGATGGATTGGGCCATGGCGCCGGTCACGGGTTCCATCAATCTGATCCGCGAATTCCAGAGCTATCAGCGCGTGGTCGACCAGAACAAAGAGCTGCGTCGTGAGCTTCAGCAGATGAAGGCCTGGAAAGAGGCCGCGCTGCAGTTGGAACAAGAAAATGCGCGGCTACTGGATCTGAACAATGTGCGTCTGGATCCGCAACTGACCTTTGTGACCGGTGTTGTTTTGGCTGACGCGGGATCTCCGTTCCGGCAGTCAGTTCTGCTGAACATCGGTGCGCGCGATGGGATCGTCGACGGTTGGGCCGCGATGGACGGGATTGGGCTTGTGGGTCGGATCTCGGGCGTGGGCAATACCACGAGCCGCGTGATGCTGTTGTCTGACAGTTCTTCGCGGATTCCGGCGACGATCCAGCCTTCGGGGGAAACCGCGTTGGTGGTCGGCGACAACTCGGTCGCGCCGGTAATTGATTTTCTTGAGAACCCCGATCAGGTGCGTCCGGGGGATCGCGTGGTTTCCTCTGGCGATGGCGGAGTTTTCCCGTCGGGTCTGCTGATCGGCCATGTGGCCTCTGATCCCGGTGGCCGTTTGCGCGTGCGCCTGTCTGCCGACTATGAACGGCTCGAGTTCCTGCGCGTGCTGCGTGACCACGGCAAAGAAAGCATCACAGGCACCGGTGGCCTCATCGCGCCAGATCAGCTTGCCGATCCTGAACCCGCCATTATTGCCGAAGAGGTTGAGGATGAGTGAGAACCTCACCACCCGTCTTTGGCTGATGCGCGCGGCCTTTGTGGCGCTCGCGCTTTTGGTGATCTTTTGGCAGCTATTGCCGATGGAGACCGTGCCGCGTCGTTTCACGGGGCCAGATATGCTCTTGGTGATGTGCGTGCTTTGGGTGCTGCGCCGTCCGGACTATGCACCGCCTGTGGCGATTGCAGGCGTGATGCTTCTGGCGGATTTTGTGTTCCTGCGTCCCCCTGGCCTGATGGCTTTGGCGACTTATTTGGTCTGCGAGAACCTGCGCAATCGCTCAACAGGCGTGCGTGACATGCCCTTTAGCGTGGAATGGCTGGCGGCGGCAGGTGGCATGGCCGCAATTGTGCTCGGCAACCGTCTGCTAGAGACCATCTTCCTTTTGGATCACGCGAGCCTCGGGCTCACGCTTATTCAACTGATTATGAGCGTGCTGGCCTACCCGCTTGTGGCAATCCTGCTTTTCGTCTTCATTGGTTTGCGGAAAATCAACCCATCGGATCCGGAACTCCTGCAGGGGCGCGTATGAAAAAGACGCAAGCCGATATCGTCGCGAACCAAGCCCGCATGACGCGGCGCGCGCTGTTTCTGGGCGGTGCGCAATTGGCGTTTATGGGCGTTTTGGGTCTGCGCATGCGGCATCTGCAGGTGGATCAAGCCGATGAGTTCCGCCTTTTGGCCGAAGAAAACCGGATCAACATTCGTCTAATCCCGCCCGCCCGCGGAGAGATCTTTGACCGCAACGGGCGGACCTTGGCGGTGAATGAACCCAGCTACCGGATTACCATCGTGCGTGAAGACGCGGGCGATGTGGATGCGGTGATTGCGAAACTGTCCAATCTGGTGGAGCTCGACGCCACCGCGCTTAATCGCGCGATGACAGAGATGAAGCGCTCACCACCGTTTTTGCCAGTCACTGTGGCGGAACGTATTTCCTGGGAAGAGATGTCGCGCGTGGCGGTCAATGCGCCTGCCCTGCCCGGCATCACACCAGAGGTGGGCCTGTCTCGCCGCTATCTGCATGACGGGGACTTCGCCCATGTGATCGGCTATGTGGGTCCGGTGTCGGACTATGACCTGTCCAAGATCGAAGACCCCGATCAGCTCTTGCTAATCCCGCGGTTCCAGATCGGCAAGGTCGGCATAGAGGCCAAACGCGAAGAGTCCCTACGTGGCAAAGCCGGCACCAAGCGGGTTGAAGTCAACGCCGTTGGCCGCGTGATGCGCGAGCTGGATCGCCGCGAAGGCCTTGCGGGTGCTGATATGCAGCTGACCGTAGATCAAAAGCTGCAAACCTATACACAAGCGCGCCTCGGAGAGGAAAGCGCGGCTGCCGTTGTGATGGATGTCAAAACGGGTGACATTCTGTCGATCAACTCGTCCCCCACCTTTGATCCCAACCTCTTTGTGCGCGGGATTTCGGTCGCGGATTACTCGAAACTTACCGAAAACGATCACCGCCCGCTTGCGACGAAGTCCGTGCAAGGCACTTATCCGCCCGGTTCGACATTCAAGATGATCACCGCGCTGGCCGCGTTGGAAGAAGGCCTCATCGACAGTGAAGACACCTTCTATTGCCCGGGCCACCTTGAGGTCAGCAATCGCAAGTTCCACTGCTGGAAACGCGGCGGACATGGGAATGTAAACTTCGAGACCGCGCTGCGCGAGAGCTGTGACGTTTATTTCTATGAGATTGCTCTGAAGGTGGGGATCGAAAAGATCTCGGCCATGGCGCGACGTCTGGGTCTGGGTGTGCGCCATAATATTCCGATGTCAGCTGTCGCGCAGGGGCTTGCGCCGACGATGGACTGGAAGTTGCGCAACAGGGATGCCGCTTGGCTGCCAGGCGATACAGTGAACGCCTCGATTGGGCAGGGATTCGTGCTGGCCTCGCCGCTGCAATTGGCGGTGATGACGGCGCGTTTGGCCTCAGGCCTTCAGCTTGCGCCGCGTTTGGTGAAATCCGTCGATGGTGTCGAGCAACCGGTGCGGGGTCTTTCGCCCTTGGGTGTGAACGAAAACCACCTGCGTCTGGTGCGCAAATCCATGTTTGCTGTGTCCAATCACCGGCGCGGCACGGCCTATTCCAGCCGCATTATCGAAGACGAGTTCCGCCTTGCCGGCAAAACCGGCACCAGTCAGGTCCGCAACATTACTGCAGCCGAACGCGAAGCGGGCGTGACCAAAAACGAAGACCTGCCGTGGAACCGCCGCGACCACGCGCTTTTCGTTAATTTCGCGCCCTATGACGACCCGAAAATCGCGGTCTGCGTGGTTGTGGAACATGGTGGAGGCGGTTCCACCGCAGCCGCGCCCATTGCACGCGATATCACGCTGCAGGCGCTCTATGACGGTGATCCACCGCTTGAGGCCTATCCCACCAAGGACCGCGAAAAGATCCGCCTGCAACAAGCGCGTCTGAAACGCGACCATCCGCAGCTGCGCAACACCGGGCGCGACCGCGCATGAGTTATCTCGAGTATACGGTCAAACATGTCCCCACGGGGCTGCGGAAGATTTTCTACATCAACTGGGCCTTGGTGATCCTCTTGATCGCCGTCTCAAGCGTCGGATTTCTGATGCTCTATTCGGTCGCGGGCGGCTCGTTTAATCCCTGGGCCGAAGCGCAGATGAAACGCTTTGCGATGGGGCTTTTCCTGATGTTCGGCATGGCCATGGTGCCCATCTGGTTCTGGCGCAATGTCTCGGCGGTGTTCTACGCCGGCGCATTGCTTTTGCTGGTCGGGGTCGAGTTCTTTGGCACCGTGCAAATGGGGGCCCAGCGCTGGATCGACCTTGGTTTCATGCGCCTGCAGCCCTCGGAATTGATGAAGATTGCCCTCGTGATGTTTCTGGCCGCCTATTACGACTGGCTGCCGCTCAATCGCACCTCGCATCCTTTGTGGCTCTTGATCCCTATTGTGATCATCATGGTGCCGGTCATGCTGGTTTTGCGCCAGCCGGATCTTGGCACCTCGCTTCTGCTGTTGATGGGCGGAGCGACCGTGATCTTTATGGCAGGCGTCCATTGGGGCTATTTCGCCGTGGTGATCACGGCGGGCATCGGGTTGATCACCGCGGTCTTTCAAAGCCGCGGTACCGGCTGGCAGCTTTTGCAGGACTATCAGTATCGCCGCATCGATACGTTCCTGGATCCAGCCTCTGATCCTTTGGGCGCGGGGTATCACATCACCCAATCCAAGATCGCCTTGGGCTCTGGCGGCTGGACCGGGCGTGGGTTCATGCAAGGCACGCAAAGCCGGCTGAACTTTCTGCCCGAGAAGCACACCGACTTTATCTTCACAACGCTGGCTGAGGAATTTGGCTTCCTCGGCGCCGTCTCTTTGCTCAGCCTCTATGCGCTCATCATCATCTTTTGCGTGCTTAGCGCTTTGTCCAATCGGGACCGCTTCTCGTCCCTGATGACCATGGGCATGGCGGGCACGTTCTTTCTGTTCTTTGCGGTGAATATGTCGATGGTCATGGGCATGGCGCCGGTCGTCGGTGTACCGCTGCCTTTGGTCAGTTGGGGCGGATCGTCGATGCTCGTCTTAATGATGGCCTTCGGCATCGTCCAAAGCGCCCATGTGCACCGCCCCCGCTAAGTAGGAGCCTCCATGTCGATCTTTCATCTCGCCTATCACGTTACAGATCTGGACGAGGCGCGTGCCTTTTACGGAGGTCTTTTGGGCTGTGCCGAGGGCCGCAGCACGGACACATGGGTGGATTTCGATTTCTTTGGCCACCAGATTTCCCTGCATCTCGGCAAGCCGTTTGAGACCACCAACACCGGCAAAGTCGGAGACCATATGGTCCCGATGCCCCATATGGGTGTGATCCTTCCGATGGAGGACTGGCAGATGCTGGCGGATCGTCTCACCGAGGAAGGGTTGGAGTTTGAGCTTGCTCCCTTCGTGCGCTTTGCCGGAGAACCCGGTGAGCAGGGCACTATGTTCTTTCGCGACCCCTCGGGCAACCCGATCGAGGTCAAAGGCTTTGCCGAGGCCTCCGGAGTTTTCGCATCATGATCAACGTACAATTCGCGGCCCTGGCTGAGCGGTGGGAGACCTATGAAGCGCCCCTGCGCGCGGCCTTTGAAAAGTTCGATCTGAAAGTGGATCTGCGTCTGGATCACGCGCCCGATGATGTGGACTATATCGTCTATGCGCCCAATTCCGACCTGCAGGACTTCACGGCCTTTGTGCGCTGCAAAGCGGTCCTGAACCTATGGGCTGGCGTGGAGGCGATCACAGGCAATACGACCCTGACCCAGCCGCTCTGTCGGATGGTGGATCCGGGGCTCACGCAAGGCATGGTGGAATGGGTCACGGGCCATACGCTGCGCTATCACTTGGACATTGATCATTGGATCAATCACCAAGGCGGAGAATGGTCCCCGACCTGTCCACCGCTAGCCTCTCAGCGTAATGTCACGGTCTTGGGGTTGGGCGAACTCGGCACGGCCTGCGCGAAAACTTTGGCCTCTTTGGGCTTCAACGTCACCGGCTGGGCGCGGCGAGCGAAACAGATCGAGGGCATCACCTGCTTGCACGACGCCGAAGGGCTGGAGGATGCGCTTTCTACAGCTGAAATCCTCATCTTGCTGCTGCCCGATACGGCCGCCACAACCAACCTGCTAAATGCAAACACGCTGGATCTGCTGCCCAAAGGCGCGCGGATTATCAACCCGGGCCGTGGCCCACTGATCGATGATGACGCGCTTCTCGCGGCACTCGACTCAGGCCAAATCGCCCACGCCACCCTCGACGTTTTCCGCATCGAGCCTCTGCCCACAGACCACCCCTATTGGGCACACCCAAAAGTCACAGTCACCCCGCATATCGCCGCCGAAACCCGAGCCATCACGGCCTCTGAAGTGATTGCTGAAAACATTCGTCGTGGCGAGGCAGGTGAACCATTCCTGCATCTCGTGGACCGCGCAGCAGGCTACTGAGCGCATTCATCTTGCCAAAAATACTCCGGGGTGAGGCCCACAGGGCCGAGGGGCAGCGCCCCTCCCTTATTTCAGACGCGGCGGTTTGTCGGGGTCTCTGCCGGGGGCCATCGGGACCATTTCAGTCTGAACCTCTGGCTGCGGCAGATCAAAGCGCAAGCCGACCTGCGCGAGTTGCGCGGCCACAGGGTGCGCCGCATCAAAGAAGCCAACATCCAAAGTGCCCGCCTCAAGACCGGTGAAACTCAGCGCTTCCGAGACGGCTTTCGCCAAAGCATCCTGCGCTTCGGGGATGGCGCCGACAAAGCCCAGCATATGGCCACGCCCGCCCGCTTCAGAGACGGTCCCCACCAGATAGGCCCAGCGCGCCAGACCCATGGCGGTTGAGAGCTTGGTATCCAGCGCCTCGATCAGAACCTCAGGCAGGCCTGCGGGCGCGGTGACCTCAGCGAGCTTCTGTTCCACTTCATCGGGCGCATTGTCCAGCGTTTCAACCAACCACGTGACAGCCGAGGGAGGGATCAGGATCGACGACGGCGCGACCTCGAGGTTCACACCCATGCCGATGCCCGAGGGCGCAAGCATTTGCGCGATCATGCGGCCTGACAGGGCTGCGAAAGGCGCGGGTTTGCCGACGAAAGAGGCAAGACGCTCTTCGGTGTCAAAGACCAAAACAAAGCTCGCGTCCTGCAGCTCGAAGACCTCAGGTTTGATCGTCTCGCCCGTGGCCTCATCGCTCAAGAGCAGGAACAGCTCTGCATCAGCCAGTCGTTCATAGAACCGCAGCCGTGCGCGCTCGTCTTCGGGCGCGGCCTCCATCGCGGCATGGGCAAGGTCCAGAGGGGTGTCGGTCATGCTAAAACCTCTTTCACCCTCGCCCGCAGAACCGGCAATAGCTCTGCTTCAAACCAGGGATTCTTCTTGAGCCAAGCCGTATTGCGCCAGGACGGATGAGGCAAGGGCAAGAAACGCGGCCCATGGGCGCGCCAGTCCCGCACGGTGTCGGTGACGTTTTTGGTGCCGAGGTGCCATTTCTGGGCGTGGCCGCCGACCAAGAGGATCAGCTCGACGTTCGGCAGCATGTCCAGCGCCGGTTGCCGCCATGTTTTGGCACAAATCGGTGGCGGCGGCAGGTCCGAGCCTTTGGCGTTGTAGCCAGGAAAACAAAACGCCATCGGCAGGATGCCGATACGGTCGCGGTCATAGAAGGCGGCGTCATCAATGCCCATCCAGTCGCGCAGGCGCACGCCTGAGGGATCTGTAAACGGCACGCCGCTTTCATGCACTTTGGCCCCCGGAGCCTGACCACAGATCAAAAGCCGCGCCGAGGGGCGAAACCACACCACAGGGCGCGGAGCATGCCCAGTATGCGTGGCTGCGAACCGCTCGGCACAAAGCCTGCAGGCGTGGATGTCGTCGTGAATATCCATCGCCCTATCCTGCCGATTGACGCCCAGAGGGAAAGTTCAAATTCGCAACTCATTTCGATATTTCGAAAAATATGAAAATAAACCTTGCACCGACTCGTTATTTCGACAATTCTAGAAATATGAAACATTCAGACACCAATGACCTCTCCCTTGAAGTCGCCGCCTCTACTTTCGCAGCCCTTGGCAGCGAGCAACGCCTTGCCGTTCTGCGCAGCCTGACGCGCGCGGGCACGCAGGGCCTCTCGATCGGAGAGCTCGGGGATCGCACGGGCGTCACGGGGTCTACGCTGACTCATCATCTGAAGATCCTGCTGCAATCGGGTCTGATCCGGCAGCATAAAGAAGGCCGCAGCATCATCTGCGCGGCCGTTGAATTTGAAGAACTGCGCGCGCTTTCGGAATTCCTAGTGAAAGAATGCTGCGCCGATGCACCTGACGAGGCCCATAACCATGGCTGATATCTCCCACTCCCCCCGCCCGCCGCTGATCAAACGAATTGACCGCGTTTGGCTTTCTATTGCTGTCATATTGATCGCTGTGGCTGTGCTCGACTTTGCCGAGTTCGTCCCGACAGTCAGCTTTGCGCTGGACGCTCTGGCAGGCACAGCTCCCTTCATCCTCTTTGCCGTCGTCGCCATCGCCTACATGAAAGCAAGCGGCGCAGAGAACGTCCTCGCGAAGGCCTTTATTGGAAGAGAAAGCCGCATGATCATCTTTGCGGCCTTACTGGGCGGGCTGTCGCCGTTTTGCTCCTGCGAAGTTATTCCGTTTATCGCAGCACTGCTGGCCGCAGGTGCGCCTTTGTCCGCGGTAATGGCTTTCTGGCTGGCCTCGCCACTGATGGATCCTGCGATGTTCTCGATCACGGCGGGCACTCTGGGTCTGGACTTCACCATCGCGAAAACCATCGCGGCTGTGTCACTGGGTCTGTTTGGTGGCTTTGTCACAATGAGTTTCGCGAAATCCGCAGTCTTTGACGAACCTTTGCGGGAAAAACCGCAGGTTGGCGGCTGCTGTGGTGTGAAGAAGCCTTTCTCTGAAACGCCAGTCTGGAAATTCTGGACCGAGTCCGCGCGTCGTGAAACCTTCCGTGACACAGGGCTTGAGAACGCGCTCTTCCTGCTGAAATGGTTGGCCTTGGCTTACACAATCGAAGCTCTGATGGTGCGCTATGTGCCTGCCGATCTGATCGCAAGCGTTCTGGGTGGCGACGGAGTCCTGCCGATTTTCTTGGGTTCGCTTGTGGGTGCCCCGGTCTATCTGAACGGCTACGCAGCCCCGGCCCTTGTCGATGCACTGCTGCAGCAAGGCATGGCCGCCGGTGCCGCGATGAGTTTCATGATCGCAGGCGGCGTCAGCTCTATCCCCGCGGCCATTGCGGTCTGGGCTTTGGTGAAACCGCGCGTGTTTGTGGCCTATCTTGGCTTTGCGCTGGTCGGAAGTTTCATCGCTGGCATCGCGTGGCAAATGGTCGCCTGAGACACCTCTTAAACGCAACACACCAAAGAGGCTGTGCAATCGCGCAGCCTCTTTTTCGTGCGATGGGCCTACGCCCTCGAGATGGGGGCGCTAACACGCCGTAGTGATACGGTATTGAGCGAAACGCGCGTCCAAAACGTTGAAGACCCTGCCCCATTAGGCTATCCCCGTTGAAAGCTTTGGAGGAGCAAGTATGTATCGCGTTTGGAACTTTTTAACCAACTATTCCCTGCTTTTGATCATAGGGGCGTTGATTGCGTTAGTCTGGGCAAACACAGATGCACATAGCTACCACCACCTTGTGGAATACCCCGTCTGGTTCAACGACTGGGTTGGCCTCGACTATGACTATTGGAAGAAAGTCTACGGCAAGGGCTATGACGCCTTTGGCTCTCCGGGCACGGCGAAGGTTCTGTCGTTCCATTACCTCGTGAATGACGTGCTGATGGCGTTCTTCTTTGCGATTGCTGCGAAAGAAGTCTGGGAAGCGGTTGTTCTGAAAGACGGCTCTTTGCGGGGCAAAAAGGCGGCGACGCCCCTGTTTGCAACGGCGGGCGGCATGTTTGGACCGATTGCGGTGTATCTTGGTTTGGCGGCTTTCCTCGGGTCCGACACCTATAACGCCGTGGCCAATGGCTGGGCGATCCCAACGGCGACGGACATTGCCTTTTCCTATCTTGTGGGCCGTCTGGTCTTTGGCGCGGGCCACCCGGCTGTGCGCTTCTTGTTGTTGTTGGCGATTGCCGATGATGCGGCGGGCCTGATCATCCTCGCGATCTTCTACCCGTCCGGAGACCTCGCCCCCGTTTGGCTCTTGGCCTCCTTTGGCGGTGCGCTGGGCGTTTATATCCTGTTTAACTGGCTGCCCCGTCGCATGGACCGCGGCAACCAAGCGCGTCCGAACTCCACATGGGTGCGCAAGAAGCTGCACTTCCTGCCTTACGCGGCCGCGGCGGCAATCAGCTGGTATGGCTTTATGCGCTCTGGCCTGCACCCTGCACTGGGTCTGCTGCCAGTGGTGCCTGCGATCCCTCATGCAGACCGTGCCTTCGGGATATTCTCGGATGCGGAAAAGCACTTGCATGACTTGCTGAACGTGATCGAACACGCCCTGAAACACCCGGTCGAGATCATTCTGTTCTTCTTTGGCCTCTTGAACGCGGGCGTGGAATTCAGCGCCATTGGCGATGCGACCTGGCTGGTTCTGGCGGGTCTGATCATCGGTAAACCTGTCGGCATTCTGATCTTTGGCTGGATCGCGGCCTCGCCTATGCGACTGGGCATGCCAGAGGGCATGAGGATCATCGATCTGGTCATTATCGGCTTTGTTGCGGCTATCGGTTTCACCGTCTCGCTCTTTGTGGCCTCGGTCGCCTTTGATGCAGGACCGGTACAGGATGCAGCCAAGATGGGTGCGCTCCTGAGCTTTGGGGCCGCGATCATCTCGATCATCGCAGGTCGCGTTCTGCGTGTGAAAAAGATCGAGATGTAACCCGACGACTGATTCAATTCAGCAACGAAACCCCCGAAACCGGCGTCAAAGCGCCGGTTTCTTTATTAAAAATCAAATAAATTGGCAGTCAGTTATTGTCAGATGAGGGGCTAATCCGACATAATGAGCCTCAAAGCCCAAAAGGGTATTAAGACTTCTCCGCTAAGGAGAGATATAGGCAGAGCAGCGCCGGAGCAGTGTAATGCTCGAGTTCGACAACGTGAGTAAGTCCTATTGGACTGGCAAGCAGCGCAAGGTCATCCTTGAACGCGCTTCTTTTCGCGTGGAACTTGGAACCTCGGTTGGCATCCTTGCGCGCAATGGCTCTGGCAAGACCACGATCATCAATATGATGGCCGGTCTGGAAAAGCCTGACGAGGGCGAAATCCGTCGCACCTGTCGTATCTCGTTCCCGCTAGGGTTCATGGGCGGGGTGGTAAACAAACACACGGCGGTGGAAAACAGCCGCTATATCGCGCGGCTCTATGGGCTGGACCCGGATTATGTCGAGGCCTTCTGCCGTTGGCTCTGTGGCTTGGGCGAATATTTCGACCAACCGCTCGGCACCTATTCCTCGGGCATGCGGGCGCGGTTTTCTTTCGCGCTGATGCTGGCCTTGGATTTTGACATCTATCTCGTCGATGAGGGCATGCCGTCTTCGACCGATGTGGACTTTAACCGCAAGGCAGGCGAGGTGCTGAAGGAACGTCTGCGCACCACCACGATGATCATCGTCAGCCACCAGCCGAAGACGCTGGAAAAATTCGCCAAGAGCGCGGCTGTTCTAAGGAACGGCAAGCTCCATATGTTCGACACCTTGGAAGAGGCCAAGCAGCTTTATGACTACCAAACCCAAGGCTAAGAAATTCCGCATCCGTCGCGGTGGCCAAGGCACCTCTGCGGCAGCGCCTCAGGCAGAGATGCCCGAGGCGGCCCCAGCCGCGACACCTGAAACAACGCCGGTTGCGCAAACCGCGCCTGAACCTGCAGCGGCCCCCAGCGACCGCGCCTCACGCCGCGAAGCGCGGTTGGCGCGGGCTGCCGAGCGTCGTGCCAAAATCGCTCCTGTCGAAGACAGCCCGATGCCCACCTCGCCCGAAGAGGACATGGGCGGCCTAAACGCCATGGCCGATAGCGCACCCGCTCCGGCGGCAGCTCCCGCGCCCTCTGGCACAACTGCTCCGCCTGCCTCAATGCCCGCAGCCGTCAGCCCAGAACAAGCCATTGCCGCAATCCGACAAGAAGGCCTGACCGGACGCCAATTGCGCATGGCCCGCCGCTTGGCGCAGAAACACGGGCTTGCCGCGACATCCGACTATGACGCCGTGCGCCTATTGCGCGAAAGCGGGCGCGACCCGTTCAGCACGCGCAATATGCTGGAAGTCGTGTCAAACGACGTGCAACTCCCGCAGACCCGGCCTCAGGGCAACACGATGCCCTCCACCGAAATGGCCTCGCCCGCCTCCACCCGCGAGCGCGAGATCGGCGACATCCAGAAAGACATCGCCAAACGGCGTCGTCGCAAGACATTCCTGATGTTCTCGCGGCTGCTGGCCTTTGTGGCGCTGCCGACGTTGCTGGCGGGCTATTATTACTATTCGGTCGCAACGCCGATGTATTCGACCAAGTCCGAATTCCTGATCATCCAATCCGAAAGCTCTGGCGGAGCTGGCGGTCTTGGAGGCCTCTTCTCGGGTACGCAGATGGCCACCAATCAGGATTCCATCGCGACGCAATCCTATCTGCAATCCAAAGACGCGATGCTACGGCTGGACGCGGATGAAGGGTTCAAGTCTGTCTTTTCTGATCCATCCGTAGATCCCTTGCAGCGGCTTGAAGAGAACCCCTCAAACGAGGCCGCCTATTCGGTCTACAAAAAGTTCGTCAAGATCGGCTATGACCCGACCGAAGGCGTGATCCGCATGGAAGTCGCCTCTCCTGATCCGGCGATCTCGCAACGCTATGCGCAAGCCTTGATCACCTATGCCGAAGAGCGCGTGGATGAGCTCAGCCAACGCAAACGCGAAGACCAAGTGAAGGACGCGCGCCGTTCGCTGGAACAAGCCAAGGCGGATCGCCGCGCGGCCCAGACCACTTTGGTTGATTTGCAAGAAGGCACGGTGCTTGACCCAGAGGGTCTGATCGCCAGCCTCCGGCAACAGATTTCGACCTACGAGCTGGAACTGCAGGAAAAGCAGCTGGAACTGACGCAGCTGTTGGACAACGCGCGGCCCAACCAAGCCCGCGTCGATGGCGCGCGCGGCTCGATCCGCCGCCTCGAAGGCGTATTGCAGGGACTGCAGGAACGCATGACCGCGGCGCGTGGTGGTGAAGATTCCCTTGCGCGTCAAAACAGCCAGATCCAGATTGCCTTGGCGGACCTCGCGACGGCGGATCTAATCATGCAATCTGCCTTGCAGACATTGAAACAAACCGAGCTCGAAGCCAGCCGTCAGGTGCGCTATCTGACGACCTCGGTTGCGCCTGTTGCGTCAGAGGATCCCAGCTATCCGCGCAAGTTTGAAAACACGATCTTGGCCTTTCTGGTGTTTTCAGGCATTTACCTGATGATCTCCCTCACGGGTTCTATCCTTCGCGAACAGGTATCTTCGTAATGAAACATGTTTCCGTCGGCGATCTGACGATTGCCAATGACCAGCCGCTAACCGTGATTGCTGGGCCATGCCAGCTGGAAAGCTTGGACCACGCGCAAATGATTGCGGGCAAAATGAAAGAGGCCTGCGACGCGGCGGGGGCGCAATATGTCTTTAAGGCCAGCTACGACAAGGCAAACCGCACATCCGTGTCCGGCAAACGTGGGCTTGGAATCGACGAAGGCCTTAAGGTGCTGGGAGCGGTGAAAGACGCGATCGGCGTGCCGGTCCTGACGGACATCCACACCGAAGAGCAATGCGCGCCTGTGGCCGATGTTGTGGACATTATGCAGATCCCAGCCTTTCTTTGCCGCCAAACCGACCTCTTGGTCGCAGCGGGCAAAACCGGAGCCGTAATCAACATCAAAAAAGGTCAGTTTCTTGCGCCTTGGGACATGGACAACGTTGTGACCAAGGTCGAGAGCACCGGCAATGAACGGATCATGCTGACCGAGCGCGGCACCTCTTTTGGGTACAACACCCTGGTGGCTGATATGCGAGGCCTGCCTCGGATGGCGAAAACGGGCTATCCCGTGGTGATGGATGCGACCCACTCTGTGCAGCAACCCGGCGGACAGGGCGGCAGCTCGGGCGGACAGCGTGAATTCGCGCCAGTCATGGCGCGCGCGGCTGTATCACTGGGCGTCGCTTCGGTATTTATTGAGACCCATGAAGACCCTGACAACGCGCCGTCTGACGGGCCAAACATGATTTATCTGGACCAGATGCCGAAACTAATCGACACGCTGATGCAGTTTGACCAGCTTGCCAAGGCCAACCCGATTTCGACCTAAACTCGACAAATCGCAGATTTGGCAACGCCCAAGGGCCCTTCGATGGGGCGCTTGGGCGTTCCTCTTTAAGCCGCTAGCCCGCGCCCTTTCAGCAGAGCCTCTACCCCCGGCAACCGCCCCCGGAACCGTTCGTAAAGCTCTCCTGCGTCAACCGAACCACCCATCGACAGGATATTGGCCTCAAGCGATTTGGCCATTTCAGGGTCAAAGGCCCCGCCTGCCTCCTCAAAGGCAGCAAACGCGTCTGCATCCATAACCTCGGACCACATGTAGCTGTAGTAGCCGCTGGAATAACCGTCGCCCGCAAAGACATGCGCGAAATGCGGCGTCGCGTGGCGCATGGTGATTGCGGCGGGCATGCCGAGGTCGGCAAGGACTTCGGCCTGTTTCGACATTGGATCAGTCGGCGCTGCGCCCTCGTGGAAGGCCAGATCTACAAGGGCTGAGGCCACATATTCCACCGTCGCAAAACCCATGTCGAAGTTGGCGGCGCCAAGCACCTTTTCCAGCATCTCCGCAGGCATCGCCTCGCCCGTTTCCGCGTGGGTTGCGAATTCTTGCAGCACTTCGGGCACCTCAAGCCAATGCTCATAAAGCTGACTTGGCAGTTCAACGAAATCGCGCGCCACAGAGGTGCCAGAGACGCTTTCATAGGTCACATTAGAGAGCATCTGGTGCAGCGCATGGCCGAATTCATGGAACAGGGTGCGCGCATCGTCATAGGATAAAAGCGCAGGGTCAGATTTCGCGAAGTTGCAGACGTTGATCACGACCGGCGCTTGCACCTCGGGAAACTTTGCCTGCGCGCGCATGGCCGAGCACCACGCGCCCGAACGTTTGGAGCCTCTTGCGAAATAGTCGCCGATGAAGACGGCCACATGTTCGCCATTGCGCGTGACGTCCCAAGCGCGACAATCCGCGTGATAGAGCGGAATATCCAGCGGTGCGAACTCAAGGCCAAACAGGCGGTTTGCACAGGCAAATTGCGCTTCGATCATGCGGTCGAGCTGCAGGTAGGGTTTCAACAAAGCCTCATCCAGATCATGCTCGGCTTTGCGCCGTTTTTCCGCATAATAGCGCCAGTCCCAGGGGGCGAGGTCCGCGTTGATGCCATCGTCATGCATCATTTGCGTCAGGACCTCTGCGTCTTTGTCGGCCTGCGCCTTGGCGGGTTCCCAGACGTCCATCAACAGGCCGCGTACCGCGTCAGGCGTCTTGGCCATTTCGGTTTCGAGCTTGTAGTCGGCGAAGGTTTCATAGCCCAAAAGCTGCGCGCGTTCTTCTCGCAGTTTCAGGATCTCGGCGGCGATGGCGCGGTTGTCTGTGTCGCCTCCGTTGGCGCCGCGTGCAGTCCAGGAGGCAAAGGCCTTTTCGCGCAGATCGCGGCGAGGCGAAAATTGCAGGAACGGCACGATGATAGAACGCGAGAGCGTGACCACCGGACCGTCCTGCCCCTTTTCTTCGCCGGCCGCGCGGGCGGCGGCTATGGCGAAATCTGGGAGGCCTTCGAGATCGTCCTCCGCCAAGGGCATGAACCAATCCCGTTCATCTGCCAGAAGGTTCTGAGTGAACTCTGTGCCCAAGACCGCGAGCCGCGATTTGATCTCTTTCATACGCGCATCGGCCTCGCCTTCCAGCGCGGCACCCGCCCGGACGAAATTGCGATGGGTCAGCATGAGGACGCGCTGTTGTTCATCACTCAGATCAAGGCGGTCGCGCTGATCCCAAACGGCCTGAATGCGCGCGAAAAGCTGTTTATTGCCATAGATCGAGGATCCATGCGCCGCGAGTTTCGGAGACATCTCGCGCATGATTTCTTCTCGCGCCGGGTTACTGTCAGCGCCTGCAACCGTGTAAAACGCGCCTGCAACGCGATCCAAGGCCTGACCGGTCTTCATCAGGCCTTCGATGGTATTGGCAAAACTTGGGGCGTCGGGGTTAGTCGCGACGGCCTCAACTTCGGCCAGATCCTCGGCGAGCGCGGCCTCAAAGGCAGGCAAGAAATCTTCGTCTTTGATCAGGTCAAAGGGCGCGATTTCAAAAGGGGTATTCCAAGTGGAAAGCAGCGGGTTTGTCATGCGGTGATCTCCTTTGAGATCAACCTATGCCGTGACGCGCCACGCGCAATGGGCAAACGTTATTTTGATCCGCAACAGGGGCAATCGGCGCGGCGTTTTAGGCCTATTTTGCGGGTTTCGCCGTAAAGCCCGTCATAGATCAGCATTTCGCCACGCAGGACCGTGCCAGCATTTGCGATGATCTTGACGGCCTCCATCGACATGATCGACCCGATGACGCCAGGCAGCGGGCCGATGACACCTGCTTCGGCGCAGCTGGGTGAGAGCCCCGGGGCAGGCGCCTCAGGGAAGATACATTGGTAGCAGGGTGCGTCATGGGCGGGGTCAAAGACGCTGACCTGCCCTTCCCATTGGGTCAGAGCGCCTGAGATCAGAGGTTTGCCCAGCGCGACGCAGGCCGCATTGACCAGATAGCGGGCGTCGAAGTTGTCGGTGCCGTCCAGAACCAGATCGTAGTCGGCAATCAGCGTCTCGGCTTCGTCGGCAATGAGGCGACGGTTGTAAGGACGCACCTCGACAAATGGGTTCTGTGCGCGCACGGCGGCGGCGGCGGAATGCACTTTGGGCATGCCGATGCCAGCATCCTGATGGATGACCTGGCGCTGAAGGTTGGAATTGTCGACCTCATCGTCATCCACAACACCGATGGTGCCCACGCCTGCCGCGGCCAGATAGAGCAGCGCCGGAGACCCCAGCCCCCCTGCTCCGATCACCAGCACCTTGGCCTCTTTAAGTTTCTTCTGCCCCGGTCCACCAATTTCGCGCAGCACGATATGACGGGCGTAGCGATTGAGTTCCGTGTCCGAGAAAGTTCCGGTTTTCGCAGGCGCCTCGGCCTGCGCGTCCGCTTGTCCTGCGGCGCGGGTGCGCAACCATTGCAGGCCTTTGCGATAAGCAAACACCAAAAGCCCGATGCCGCCGATCAAAAGCCAGGGCGCGACGGATCCACCGGTAGCTTCTCGCAAGGGATGACCGGTCGGGAAGACCGCCTGCAGCAGCAAAACCGCCAGATAGAGCACGCCGAGCATGGTCCAACGCACGGATTTCGGCGTTTTCATCAGAGCGCCAATACCCCAGATGGCACCCGCTGCGACGAGGACGGCAAACATCTAACTCACGCCTGTTGAACCGAAGCCGCCCGCGCCGCGTTCCGTGTCTGACAATTCGGAAACCTCGCAGCAGTCGACCTGCAAGACATCGGCAACAACCGCCTGTGCGATACGGTCTCCGTGGTTCAGGGTCACGGATTCAGTGCCATAGTTATAGAGCCCGACTTTCACCTCGCCGCGATAGTCGCTGTCGATCGTGCCCGGCGCGTTGGGGATCATCAGATGCCGCTTTAGCGCCATGCCGGAACGGGCGCGAATTTGCATTTCGGTGCCTTGGGGCAGTTCAACACAAAAGCCGATGGAGAGCATCACCAAGGACGCTGGCTCCACAGTCACCGCGCCGCCTGGCAGACAGGCCCGCAGGTCCATCGCGGCGGCTCCGGGGGTTGCGTAGCTTGGTAGCGGCAGGTCCGCATTGGCCTCTGTGCGCTTGAATTTCACTTGTTTTGACATGGTTTATTCCGCCAGAGCCTTGGCGATGCGCGCTGCCAGCTCTTCGGCCACGGCGTCTTTGCCCATGCGCGGCCAGCTTTCCGCGCCAGCGTCAGAGATCAGCGTCACCGCGTTTTCCGAGCCGCCCATGATGCCGGTTTCGGGGCTGACGTCATTGGCGACGATCCAATCACAGCCCTTACGGTCTCGTTTGGCGGTCGCATGGGCGATCACATCGTCGGTTTCCGCTGCGAAGCCGACGACCAGTTCAGGCCGGCCCTGTTTCAGCTGAGACACGGTTGCCAGAATGTCTGGGTTTTCTTTGAACCCAAGCGTCGGCAGTGCGCCCGCTTGCTTCTTGATTTTACTTTCGCTTGCGCCATCCACACGCCAATCGGCAACAGCGGCGGCGAAGACGGCGGCGTCTACAGGCATCACGCCTTCGACCGCCTCCAGCATCTCTTGCGCGGTTTCCACTTCGACGATCCGCGCGCGCTCTGGCCGTGCCGCATCAGCGGGGCCCGTGACGAAGACAACCTCTGCGCCCAGCGCCGTCAACGCCCGCGCAATGGCGGTGCCCTGCGCACCGGAACTGCGGTTGGCGATATAGCGCACGGGATCAATCGGCTCATGGGTCGGCCCAGATGTCACAAGGATGCGACGGCCGGTCAAAGGGCCTTCTTCGAATTCGGCCTGAATGGCGGATACGATTTCATGCGGCTCGGACATCCGGCCGGGGCCGAATTCGCCACAGGCCATTTCGCCTTCGTTCGGGCCTACAAAGCTGACGCCATCCGCGCGAAGAGTCGCGATATTGCGTTGAGTGGCGGGATGATCCCACATGCGCACGTTCATCGCTGGGGCGACCAAAACCTGCGTGTCTGTGGCCAACAAGAGCGTCGAAGCCAGATCATCGGCCAGCCCCTGCGCCATCTTGGCCATCAAGTTGGCCGTCGCAGGCGCAACAACAATCAGATCGGCAGAACGAGAGAGTTCGATATGGCCCATTTCGGCTTCATCCGTCAGATCAAAGAGATCCTGATAGACCTTTTCCTCGGCCAAAGCAGAGACCGACAAAGGAGTCACGAACTCGCGGGCAGAGCCCGTCATCACCGGCGTGACCCAGGCCCCTGCTTTGCGCAATTGGCGGATCAGATCCAGCGATTTATAGGCTGCGATGCCTCCGGAAATAATCAGGAGAATGCGTTTATTGTCGAGCATTTGGCCACTCCGAGCTTCGGTGTGGGCTGACACTATGCACTTGATCGCGATGTTACAAGATCAGGCGATCAGCGCCCGCACTTCGGCACCATGCCGTTCCAGCTTGGTCCGCATCTTGGCAAGGGCTGCGACCTCCAGCTGGCGCACGCGTTCTTTAGAGATCCCAAGGTCCTGACCGATCATCTCGAGCGTACGACCCTTTTCTGACAGCCGACGCTGACGCACGATCAGCTTTTCACGGTCATTGAGGTCTTCCATCGCCTCTTCGAGCCAGGATTTCAGCACCGCAGAGTCCCGCGCCTCGTCGACCTGTTCAGAGCCTTGCATCGTGTCGTCTTCGAGCACATCGATCCATTCGCGGCCGTCCTCGTCCCCGCCCTGCTGGGCATTCAGGGAATAGTCGCCTCCGGACAGCCGGCCCTGCATCATTTCAACATCCCGCACGGACACACCGATTTCCGTGGCGATCTTTTCGGTCAGTTGATGGGAATCTAGGGGCTCACCGCTTTCCCGCAAAATCTGCGCCTCAACCCGCTTGAGGTTAAAGAACAGGGACTTCTGCGCCGAGGTCGAGCCGGTGCGCACCAAAGACCAATTCCGCATCACATGGTCTTGAATCGAGGCTTTGATCCACCAAACGGCGTAAGTCGAAAAGCGCACACCACGATCTGGGTCAAATTTGTCGGCAGCTTTCATGAGGCCAAGCCCCGCTTCTTGCACCAGGTCGTTCATTGGCACGCCGTATCTGCGGAACTTCGACGCCATCGAAATGGCAAGCCGCATGTAGGCGGTGATCAACCGGTGCAGAGCGCGTTCATCTCGGTCATCGCGCCATGCAATCGCCAGAGCTGTTTCCGTCTCGGCATCCAAGAGTTCCGCTTTCATGGCACCACGCATGAAAGTTTGGTCCATATGCGTCATGAGGCCCCCTCCTTGCGCTGGATATTCATGTTGGTTACGCAAGGACCATCGGAACGGATCACTTTTTGAGGCATTCCATGGCAGAGCTGCCAAAGCTGACATTCGTACTGGGCGGGGCGTCCTCTGGAAAATCCGCTTTTGCAGAAGGACTTGTGGTGGCGACCGGAGCCCCTCGGGTCTATGTGGCGACGTCTCAGATCTATGATGACGAAATGGCCGCAAAGGTGCGTGATCACGTGGCTGCGCGGGGGAACGACTGGCACACGATCGAAGAGCCTTTGGATATGGCCAAAGCGCTCTCTCAGGTTGGCGACGATCAGGTCGTGCTGTTGGATTGCGCCTCCATGTGGCTGACCAATCACATGATGGCAAAGCACGATCTGGCGGTAGAAACCGAAGCGCTTATTGCGGCGCTTGCCGCATGCAAAGGACGAGTCGTCGTCGTGTCCAACGAAGTTGGCATGGGGATCGTACCCGACAATGCCTTGGCCCGAAGGTTTCGCATCGCGCAGGGAAAGCTTAACCAACGGCTGGCTGAAACCGCAAACCTCGGGGTGTTCGTGATCGCGGGCCTGCCGCAGGTTCTGAAGGGCGACCTGCCATGAGGCGGCTATGCCTTGTTCGCCATGGCCCAACCCATGCCAAAACCATGGTCGGCTGGAGTGATCTGCCTGCGGACCTTTCCGATCATGACGCGATTGCGAGGCTGGCAGAGCACCTCCCAGCGGATGCTTTGGTGATTTCCTCTGACCTCAGCCGCGCCGTCGCAACTGCAGATGCAATTCAGGGCGCACGCACGCGTCTCCCCCATGATCCCGACTTGCGTGAAATGAATTTCGGCGATTGGGAGCTGCAACGGTTTGACGAGGTCGAAGACCAAGAAACCTATCGCGCCTTCTGGGAGCATCCGGGCGATGTAAAACCGCCAAACGGGGAATCATGGCATGAGCTTGAAGCTCGCGTTGGCAAAGCCGTTGACGCAGCTCTTGCCGCCCATCCGGACAAAGACCTAATTGTGGTCGCCCATTTCGGCGCGATCCTGACCCAGCTGCAACGCTCAGAAAAGCTGACGGCCTATGAGGCCTTTGGGCACAAGATCGACAACCTTTCAGTGACCGAAATCGACATCACTAAGACCGGCTGGCACACCAAGGCGATCAATCACACCCCGTGATCTGCCGCATGACAGATCTTCGTTTTACCCAGCCGCGCAAGCCGCATAGGCTCTCGTTATGACCTATCATCTGATCCTCGGCGACTACGCCTATTCTTCCTGGTCCCTGCGCGGATGGCTGCTGTTTGAAAAATTCGGCATTCCGCGTAGGGAAACTTTGCTCGACTTCTTTGACGAGGCTGGGGTCGCGGCCCAGATGGCCGATCACGCACCGGCCAAAACCGTGCCGACCCTGGTTACCGAGGACCGCATCCCCGTGTCCGACAGCCTTGCCATCGCCGAAGAACTCGCCAGCCGGCACCCTGACGCAGGCCTCTGGCCGTCTAACCCTAAACATCGCGCAGTTGCCCGGACTTTGGCGGCCGAAATGCACTCTGGCTTTACGGCGCTGCGCGGCGATTGCCCGATGAACCTGCGCACCGCCTACGCCGACAGCGCCCCTCGCGACGAAGTTCTGGCCGATGTTGCCCGCCTGGAAACCATATGGGCCTGGGCCCGCGCGACATGTGAAAGCGACACGCCCTGGCTCTGCGGAAACTACTCGGCAGCCGACGCTTTCTTTGCGCCTGTTGCGGCACGCCTCGCGGGCTATAGCCTTCCAATGAGCGAGATGGCCGAAGCCTATGTCACCGCGCATCTCACCGACCCCGCCTTTCAAAAATGGCGGGCTTTGGGTCTGGAAATCGGCGAAACCCTACCTTGGTACAAAAAGGATTACCCGGTCAAAGACTGGCCCGCCTAAGCCTTTCATCTTGCTCAAAATACTCAAATCCAAGGCCGCCTGCTTCGCAAACGCAGGCGGCCTTAACACTTTGCTAACCAAGCGCGCCTAACCTGAGGAAAACCGTAAGAGGCCCTATGTCCGCGCGCAGCTATACCGTCGCCTTTGAGGGCGTGGACGCCCATCTCGTCGAAGTTCAATGCGCGATCACCCCGGGCATGCCAGCGTTCTCCATCGTTGGCCTTCCAGATAAAGCCGTCTCTGAGGCACGCGAGCGGATCCGCGCGGCAATGAATGCGCTCGCCATCGCTTTGCCGTCCAAGCGCATCACCGTAAACCTGTCTCCGGCGGATCTTCCAAAGGAAGGTAGCCATTTCGACCTTCCCATCGCGATCGCTTTGCTGGCCGTGCTGGACATCATCCCCAAAGACGCCGCCGAGACCACATTGGCCCTTGGCGAGCTCTCACTGGATGGCACCCTGATCCCCGTCACCGGCGCCCTCCCCGCCGCAATGACAGCCGCGCGCGAAAATCGCAGATTGCTCTGCCCCGCCGCCTCGGGTCCAGAAGCCGCATGGGTCGGCGCAACCGAAGTCATTGCGCCGCTGGGGCTGACCGAAGCGCTTCGACATTTTACCGGCCAAACCCCGATTTCCCCTAGTCAGCCCGGCGAGGTCATTAAAGACGACTCGCTCAAAGACCTCAGGGACGTCAAAAGCCAATATCGCGCCAAACGGGCGCTCGAGATCGCGGCGGCGGGGCGGCATCACCTCTTGCTGATCGGCACGCCGGGGTCTGGCAAATCCATGCTGGCGGCGCGCATGCCCTCCATTCTGCCCCCCCTCACGCCTGAAGAAGCGCTGGAAACCAGCATGATCCACTCGATCGCCGGACTACTAGACCAAGGCGGCATCTCCCGGGCGCGTCCGTTTCGTGAACCGCATCACACAGCCTCAATGCCCGCGATTGTCGGAGGCGGGCGACGCGCGCAGCCAGGTGAAATCAGCCTCGCGCATAATGGTGTGCTCTTTATGGACGAATTTCCAGAATTCACGCGGAATGTTTTGGAAACCCTGAGGCAACCGATTGAAACAGGGCGTGTGCTGGTGTCCCGCGCCAATGCCCATGTCAGCTATCCCTGCAAATTTTCCCTTATTGCGGCGGCAAACCCCTGTCGCTGCGGGTTCATGTATGATCCCGCCCAAGCCTGCGCCCGCGTGCCGGTCTGTGGCAAAGAATACCTCGACCGCATTTCTGGCCCCTTGATGGATCGCCTCGACCTGCGCCCCGAAGTGCCACCTGTCGAATTCCAGGACCTCGACCGACCCGCAGACGGCGAGACCTCGGCCACCGTTGCCGCACGTGTCGCCCGCGCCCTCGTGTTTCAATCCAAGCGATTTGCCGGTGCGGGGGACATACGCACAAATGCAGACTTGCAAGGCAAACAACTGGAAGAGGTCGCAACACCTGATGCGGAGGGGCGTGAACTGATGCTGATGGCGGCCGAAAAATTCAACATCACGACGCGCGGCTATCACCGCATTCTGCGTATTTCGCGCACCATTGCTGACCTCGACGAAAGCCCCGAGGTGCTCGGGCCCCATGTTGCCGAGGCCCTAAGCTATCGGATTGTTCGCGAAAACGAGTAATCGGAGGCGCAAGCCAAACAAGACTTAGAGCTTTGCCTCGATCGCTTGCCAGATCTTCTCGGCAATATTCACGCCGTCAAAACGCTCGAGTTCCTGAATGCCTGTTGGCGACGTTACATTGATCTCGGTCAGATAGTCGCCAATGACGTCGATCCCGACAAAGACCTGCCCTTTTTCCCGCAGCAAAGGGCCAATCGTAGCGCAGATTTCGAGGTCACGTTCTGCAAGGCCGATTTTTTCGGGGCGACCACCAACGTGCATATTGCTGCGCGTTTCGCCCGCCGCTGGAACGCGGTTGATCGCGCCCACGGGTTCCCCATCCACCAGGATCACGCGCTTGTCGCCATTGCTTACGTCGGGCAGGAATTTCTGCACAATAAGCGGCTCACGACTGAACCCCGTGAAGAGCTCGTGCAAAGACGTCAAGTTGCGGTCGTTGGCGTCAAGGCGGAACACCCCGGCGCCGCCGTTGCCGTAAAGCGGCTTGAGAATCACATCGCCATGCTTGGCCTTGAAGCTTTTGATTGTCTCCAGATCCCGCGCAATTGTGGTCGGCGGCGTCAATTGCGGGAAATCAAGAACCAACAGTTTCTCGGGATAGTTGCGTACCCAAAACGGGTCATTGACCACCAACACGTCATCTTTCAGACGATCAAGCAGATGCGTCGAAGTGATGTAGTGCATGTCAAATGGAGGATCCTGACGCAGCCAGATCACATCGAAACTCGCCAGATCAACATGTTCCAACGGCCCAAGATCCACATGATTGCCCTGCTCGCGCCGCACAGTCATCCGGTGGCCCTTGGCGGTTATCAGGCCCTCTTCATAGGCAAGCTGATCGGGCCCATAAAAGAACAACTCATGCCCCCGCGCCTGCGCCTCTTCTGCAAGGCGAAACGAGCTGTCGGCGTTGATGTCCACGCCGGTGATCGGGTCCATTTGGAAGGCGATTTTCATGGGCAGTCCTCAAATTCACTGCCCTTTACATGGCGCAGAGGCCTAAAGCTTGCAATGGCAGCTAGGCCGCCCAGAGCGCATTTTCACGAATTTCTGTTTCGCCGCGTCCATTCACCAAAGCCACGTCAAACCGCATATCCGTCATTTGCCCCTTTGGTTCACCCGCCACAAACACACTTGCCGCTTGCATCAAACGGCGGATCTGGGCCGGGCGCAATGACTGAACCGCGCGATCAAAATCAGAACTTTGCTTCACTTCGACAAAGACGCAACCGCCGCCGTCGCGATAAATCAGGTCGATTTCGCCGCCGCCACCGCGCCAACGGCGCGCAAGGATTTCATAGCCCTTTTTCTGATAGAGACGATCCACGGTTGCCTCAGCGGCTTGCCCCGCAAGATAGGCGCGACGGCCGCGCATCTGGCGTTTTTTCAAGGCGGGATTTTCATCCGATCCTGCCTCAAAATTCATTTCAAGTTGAACAGGCTTTGCATTGGCAAAATGGCTGGATCGGTCAACAAACATTGGGTTTCCTGAAGTCGGTTTAGACGGATGACTTTAGGTTTAGGGCCAATGCGTAAATTTTCCGTTTGTTTTGGCCGGTGGCTCGGGCCACCGTTTCCGCGGCGTCGCGAACCGACATGGTTTCAAGCGCTTTGCGCACCGCCGCTTCGATGTCGTCTTGCCCGAGCTCTTGCTTTGAGGCGCGGTCGATCAGGACCACGATCTCGCCCTTCACCGAAGATTTTTCCAAATCCGAAGCCAGATCACCCAGCGGTCCCCGTTTAACTTCTTCAAATTTCTTGGTGATTTCTCTGCACACGGCTGCAGATCTGGTCGCGCCCAAAACGTCTGCGGCATCTTTCAACATGTCCGCCAATCGTTTCGGGCTTTCATAAAATACGAGCGTGCCCGGAATTTCGCGCAAACTGTCCAGCTTGTTGCGGCGTGCCGATTTGCTGTTTGGCAGGAAACCCTCAAAGAAGAACGCATCCGTCGGCAGCCCTGCCAGCGTGAGCGCGCTGATCACGGCCGAGGGGCCCGGCGCCGTGGTTACCTGATGGCCCGCGTCGGCGGCTTCTTTGGACAGGTGATATCCGGGATCTGCGATCAGAGGCGTTCCGGCCTCGCTCGCATAGGCCACAGATTTCCCGGCCTCCAAAAAAGACATAAGTTTTGCGCGTGCACCCGCGCTGGAATGGTCGTGATAGGCCAGAACCTGCCGGCCATTTAAGGGCACCCCATGGATCTCGAGCAATCTACGCAAAGATCGCGTATCCTCGGCGGCGATGACATCGGCGCTTGCCAGCACGTCCAGGGCACGCAGGGTGATGTCTCGGGCGGTGCCAATTGGAATCGCCACAAAGTAGAGACCCGGGGTCAACCGTTTGATTTCATAATTCAACGCTGGACCCTCCGGCGTGCACGTTTATTATTCGCCTCATTGGGGGCAACCAATCCGGCGGGACAGGCAGCCAAGCCACATTACCCGCTTAGGCTAGGAATGAGGATAGTTCTATGGGTTCCGCTTTTAAGCTTCGTCGCCGCTTTGTGAAAGGGGCACTTGTGCTTGCAACCGCCGTCGGCATCGCTGCCTGCGAACCAATTGCCTTTGGGGGCGGGCCTTCGATCAATACCACGGCGCCTGTGCCTGTGGCGCTGTTGGTCCCAAAGACCTCTGAAGCGGCAGGCGATGCGACGCTCGCACAAAGCCTCGAGAACGCGGCGCGTCTGGCGATTGCGGATCTGCAGGGTGTGCAGATTGATATGCGCGTCTATGACACCGCAGGCGATGTGCAGACCGCGCAGAACGCCGCGCGTCAAGCGGTCGAAGATGGGGCCAAGATCATTCTGGGGCCGGTACGCTCTGCGCCGACCAATGCCGTGGGTCTGGCCATGGCAGGCACAGGCATCAATGTGCTGTCCTTCTCAAACAACCCCTCAATTGCAGGCGGCAACGTCTTTGTTTTGGGCGCAACCTTCCAGAACACAGCAGATCGTTTGGTCGAGTTCGCGACCCGAAATGGCAAGAACAGCTATGTGACGGTGCACGCCGAGAACGTCGCGGGCGAAGCCGGGCGTGATGCGATTATCAATGCGGTCAACGCAAATGGCGCGGTCAATTCCGGGGCCGTGTCCTATCAATTCTCGCAACAGGGTGCGATTCAGGCCGTAAACGAAGTGCGCGATCTGGTCGAAGACACTGCAGCCGACGCGCTATTCCTGACCGCCGATGCCTCTGGTGCTTTGCCGTTCCTCGCGGAACTTATGCCTGAAGCAGGGATTACGGCTGAAAAAGTCCAGTACATGGGCCTGACCCGCTGGGATGCGACACCGCAGACTCTGGCGCTGAAAGGCGTGCAAGAGGGGTGGTTCGCTCTGCCTGATCCGGCTCTTACCAGCCAGTTTAACAGCCGTTACACGGACGCATTTGGCGGCAAACCCCACGCAATCAGCGGTTTGGCCTATGATGGTGTTGCGGCCATCGGAGCTCTTGTGGCAGAGGGACGCAGCAATGCTCTGACCACCGATGCGCTGACCCAAGGCGCGGGCTTTCAGGGTGTAAACGGAATTTTCCGTCTGCGTGCAGATGGAACAAACGAACGCGGGCTGGCAGTGGCCACGGTGCGTGACAAACAGGTTGTTATTCTTGACCCAGCTCCAAGAAGTTTCGCCGGAACAGGTTTCTAAATCAGCAGGGTTTCTTCCGAACCCGCCCCAAGACCTGATCTGCGATCCAGATCTCATCGTCGACCGCGCTAAGCTTGGCGCGGCTTTGGCGGACTTATGTTCCTCAACGCAAGACGCAAAAGAGATCCGCAGCGGCGTGGTTGCTCTGCTGCGCGACGTGCAGAAAACCGGACGGGCTGCCATTGAGGCGGGGTTTGAGACCCGCCCTTTTGATGCCCGCCCGCTGACACGCGCCTATACCTGGCTGACCGATTGCATGGTGACTACGACCCATCATGTGGCGATCACCTACCTGCATCCATTGGCCACGCCAACCGAAGGCGAAAAGATCGCTCTGTTTGCGGTTGGTGGTTATGGGCGTGGCGAAATGGCCCCACAGTCCGACGTCGATCTGCTATTTCTGACGCCCTACAAAATCACGCCCTGGGCTGAGAGCGTCATTGAGTCGATGCTCTATATGCTCTGGGATTTGCGGCTCAAGGTCGGGCACAGCTCGCGGACGGTCAAAGATTGTGTGCGCCTTGGCGGCGAAGATTTCACCATTCGCACCGCCCTGCTAGAGCAGCGCTTTCTCGCAGGCTTCGCGCCTTTGGGCCAAGAGCTGCCCGCGAAATTGGAAGCTGATCTGTTCAAAGGCAGCGAACGACAATTCATCGAAGCCAAGCTGGCCGAACGCGATGCGCGTCATGTCAAACAGGGCGCGCGCTATGTGGTCGAACCCAATGTGAAAGAAGGTAAAGGCGGCCTGCGCGACCTGCAGTCGCTCTTTTGGATCGCGAAATATGTCTATCACGTGAATGACGTGCGCGAACTGGTTGGATTGGGGCTGTTTACGCAAGACGAATTTCAACTCTTTACCCGCGCCGAGAATTTCCTCTGGGCCACCCGCGCGCATCTGCATCTTTTGGCGAAACGCCCGATGGAGCAGCTGAGCTTTGACATGCAGGTCATGGTCGCCGAGCGCATGGGATATGAGGACAAAGCCGGACGACGTGCCGTCGAAATCTTTATGCAGGAGTACTTCCGTCACGCGACTGCAGTAGGCGATCTGACCCGCATCTTGCTGACCAAACTGGAAGCGCGCCACGCCAAGGCACCTGCTTTGATGGAGCGGATTTTCAAACGCAAACGCAAGGTCAAGGACGGCTATAAGGTCATTCACAACCGTCTTGCGATCGCGAATGACAAAGCCTTCCTGACCGACAAGCTGAATATATTGCGCTTGTTTGAAGAAGGGTTGCGCACCGGCCTTTTGATCCACCCGGACGCAATGCGATTGGTCACAGCGAACCTGCATCTGATCGACGATGCCTTCCGAAAGGACAAACGGGCAGCCAAGATCTTTCTGGATACGCTGCTCAAGCATGGCAACCCTGAACGCGCTTTGCGAAGGATGAATGAGCTGGGCGTTTTGTCGGCCTTCATCCCCGAATTCGAGCCGATTGTCGCGATGATGCAGTTCAACATGTATCACAGCTACACGGTGGACGAGCACACGATCCAGGTGATCTCGCAGCTCACCAAAATAGAGCAGGATATGCTGGAAGAAGAGCTTCCACTGAGTTCCGGCATTCTGCGGCAAGGTATCAACCGCAAGGTCATGATCGTAGCACTATTGCTGCATGATATCGGCAAAGGGCGCGAGATAGATCACTCGATTTTGGGCGCACAGATTGCCAAGAAAGTCGCACCGCGCCTAGGTCTGAACAAAGACGACTGCGAGACCGTGGAATGGCTGGTGCGCTCGCATCTGTTGATGTCGGACGTGGCGCAGAAACGCGACCTCTCTGACCCGCGCACGATCCGTGATTTCGCCAAAGCGGTGGGCAGCGTCAAGCGATTGGATCTGCTGACCGTTCTGACCGTCTGTGACATTCGCGGCGTTGGACCGAATACATGGAACAACTGGAAAGCCACGCTGATCCGCTCGCTTTACGGTTTGACCCGCACGGTGCTGGATGACGGTATGGAAGCGATTAACCGGACGAACCGCGGCGCTGAAGCGCGCAAGGCACTGCGCAAGGCATTGGCGGGATGGGATCCCAAGGTCGTCAAACAGGAAACCTCACGCCATTACGACGCCTATTGGCAGGGGCTGCCGCTGGAGGCACAAACTGTCTTTGCCACCCTCTTGCAGGATCTGGGCGATGATGAGATCCGGATTGATCTGCACCCTGACACCGATCGCGATGCGACGCGTGTTCTTTTTGCCATTGCAGACCACCCCGGAATTTTCTCGCGCCTCGCGGGGGCTTTGGCGCTAGTCGGAGCCAATGTGGTCGACGCACGGACCTATACAACCAAAGACGGCTACGCGACGGCCGCTTTCTGGATTCAGGATGCCGAAGGCCATCCCTATGAAGCGAGCCGCCTGGACCGCCTGTCGCGCACGATCCACAAGACGCTGAAAGGCGAAGTGGTCACCTCCGAGGCGATGAAATCCCGCGATGTGCTCAAGAAACGTGAGCGGGCCTTTAAGGTGCCGACGACAATCACCTTCGACAACGACGGATCGGAACTTTACACCATCATCGAGGTCGATACCCGCGACCGTCCTGGCCTTTTGTTCGACCTGACGCGCACTCTGGCCAATAGCAATATCTATATCGCCTCAGCCGTCATCGCGACCTATGGCGAACAGGTCGTGGACACCTTCTATGTCAAAGACATGTTCGGGCTGAAGTTCCACACCGAAAGCAAACTAAAGACGCTTGAGAAACGCCTGAAGGACGCGATCGACAAGGGCTCTGAAAGGGCCAATGCATGAAGCCGATCCGGCTCATAAGCGGGTTTCTGACCGTCGGGTTCTGGACCCTCATGAGCCGTGTTTTGGGTTTTGCCCGAGAGATCCTGATCCTCGGTCTGATCGGCCCTGCTGGCGGCATGGACGCTTTTGTGGCCGCCTTCCGTCTTCCCAACATGTTCCGCCGTTTCTTTGCCGAAGGCGCGTTTAATGCGGCCTTTGTGCCGATGTTTTCCAAGAAATATGAGGCGGACGAAGGCGCAACCAAATTCGCAACCGACGCCTTTAACGGGTTGGCCTTTGCCGTCCTCAGCCTGACCGCCTTGGCGATGATCTTCATGCCTGCACTGGTCTGGGCCACAGCCGAAGGGTTTTACGGAGACCCGCGCTTTGACGTCACTGTCGGCTACGGACGGATCGTCTTTCCCTACATCGTCTTCATGTCTCTGGCCGCCCTGTTTTCTGGCGTTCTGAATGCCACAGGGCGCTTTGCCGTCGCCGCCGCCGCGCCTGTTTTGTTAAACATCTTCGCTGTAACTGCGATGGCGCTGGCCTATGCGCTGGGCCAAGAGGTCATCACCTGGTTGATCTGGACGATCCCTATCGCAGGCGTCGCTCAATTGGCTCTGGTTTGGTCAGCGGCGTCCCGCGCCGGCATCAAGATCCGCCCCGGCTTGCCGCGCTGGACGCCGGATATGTCTCAGATGGTGAAGGTCGCGGTGCCAGCAGCCCTTGCGTCAGGCGTCATGCAGATCAACCTCGTGGTCGGCCAACTCGTGGCCTCCCGCACCGAAGGCGCTGTGAGCTGGCTTTTCGCGGCAGACCGCCTTTACCAATTGCCCCTTGGTGTGATTGGCATTGCCGTTGGCATCGTGCTGCTGCCGGATTTATCGCGTCGTTTGAAATCAGGAGACGACACTGGCGCGCGGAACGCCTATTCCCGCGCCTCAGAGTTCGCGCTGGCCCTAACCCTGCCAAGCACCATTGCGCTTCTCGTCATCCCTCTGCCACTGGTCTCGGTCATGTATGAACGCGGTGCGATGACGCCAGCAGACACCCAAGCCATCGCTTGGGCAACAGCCATCTACGGCCTCGGCCTGCCCGCTTTTGTGCTGCAAAAAACCCTGCAACCACTGTTCTTTGCCCGCGAAGACACCAAGTCCCCCTTCCGCTATGCGGTCTGGGCCATGGTGATCAACGCAGCGCTTGCCTTTGGCCTCCATCCTTACATCGGCTGGATGGCCCCAGCGGTCGCGACCACCGCCGCCGCTTGGATCATGGTGCTGCAACTGGCTCTGGGCGCGCGTCGCTTCGGAGAGGTCACCCGATTTGATGCGCGGTTTAAATCCAAACTCTGGCGGATCGCGCTGGCGTCCCTGATCATGGGCGTGGCGCTTTTCGCTCTCGCTGAGGCCCTCAGCGCTGCGCTCATCGCGGATGGCATCCGCTATCTGGCGCTTGCAGGATTGGTCTTTGCGGGCATGGCGATCTACTTCGGCACCGCGCATGTCATCGGCGGTATCAACCTCAAAGAACTTCGCCGCGGCGGGCGCGCGTAGATTTCATCTTGCCTGAAATACTCTGGGGTGAGCAGGCAAAGCCTGCGAGGGGCAACGCCCCTATCCGCGACGGATCATCTCTCGAATACGCGCCCAGCCACCGGGCACAAGAAAGAACGACAACCCAAAACCTGTGGCAAAACCAGCCACATCGGCGATCCAGTCGCCAGTGCCGCCAAACAGCAGACCAAAGACCAACTGAATAAACATCAGACCGCCAATCAACGCGAAAGCCCGCATTTGATTGTCACCCGTGCTGCGCAGGCGCACCCACAAAAGAAAGCTGAAGGCCCCGATAAAGCCGTAGACACCCGGATAGGCCCCGATTAGCGTCACTGAGGACGGCCAGACGAACGCGTAGACCAGAGCCCCGACGATCCCCGGCACCACAAACACAACCAGAGTCGCAAAGCCCGAGAACACTTCGCCCACCATATTGCCCAGTGCCAAAACCATGACAGCCGCGAAGGCTGCATGAATGAAATTCCCGTGCAAAAACAGATAGCTCACAAAACGCAGCAGATGCTCTGGCGTCCAACGTCCGGTCTCTGCCATCCAGAAAAAGATCTCTGACGAAAACGCATATTGCTGAAACGTCGCCAAGCGCCAGCCGACCGCCGTTGGCCCGCCGACAAAGCCCTCGGAACCCAAGTAAAACACGCATTCGATGCCCAGAATGAACACCGCCAAAGCCACCACAACCGGCGGCACCGCGTTAAACGGGCTGACGTTCTGCTCTTCACTCATGTCTCGCGCTCCTTGACGACCCTTGGGCTCACGGTTACTCCAACCTCGGCTGTATTTCCAGCCACCTCAATGAACGGAGACATCACCATGACCGAGGCGGTCCAAACGTCCTCTTCCTTTACCCCACGCGTCTTGTCGGGCATCCAACCCTCCGGCGGGCTGACACTGGGCAATTATCTCGGCGCGATGAAGCGCTTTGTCGACATGCAGGAGCAAGAGTATCAGACGCTCTATTGCATGGTCGACCTGCACGCGATCACCGTCTGGCAAGACCCAGACAAGCTGCGTCACGCGACGCGCGAGCTTTGCGCGGGCTTTATTGCGGCGGGGCTGGATCCGGCGAAATCCATTCTATTCAACCAAAGCCAAGTGCCTGAACACGCGCAGCTCGGCTGGATCTTTAACTGCGTCGCCCGCATGGGTTGGATGCAGCGAATGACTCAGTGGAAGGACAAAGCGGGTAAGAACCAGCAGAACGCCTCGCTGGGCCTCTTTGCCTACCCTGCCCTGATGGCCGCCGACATTCTGATCTATCACGCGACCCATGTGCCCGTGGGCGAGGACCAGAAACAGCACCTCGAGCTGACCCGCGACATCGCGATCAAGTTTAACAATGACTATGGTGTGGATTTCTTCCCTGTCACCGAGCCTGTGATCGAAGGTGCGGCAACCCGTGTCATGTCGCTGCGCGATGGCAGCAAGAAGATGTCGAAATCTGATCCAAGCGACGCCAGCCGCATCAATATGACCGATGACGCGGATACGATCGCCAAGAAGATCCGCAAGGCGAAAACCGATCCCGAGGCGCTGCCCTCTGAGGCCAAGGGCCTTGAAGAGCGACCCGAGGCGCGCAACCTTGTGAATATCTACGCGGCTCTTGCAGAGCAGAGCGTGGATCAGGTGCTCGCGGATGTGGGCGGCAAGCAGTTCTCGGAGTTCAAGCCGATGCTCTCTGAACTGGCGGTCGAAAAACTCGCGCCGATCTCTGGCGAGATGGCGCGGCTCATGCAGCATCAGGACGAAATCGACGCGATCCTTGCCAAAGGCGCGGCACAAGCGCGCGAGATCGCGGCACCTGTGCTGAAACGCACCTATGAGATCGTGGGCATGGTCGGCAGCTAAAGCGTTTCGCGGTAGTCTACGAAACCTCGACACATTGTCACAAAACTTACGCCCAAGAGTCACAAAAATGAGTCTTGGGCGTTTCACGTTCTTGATCACCGCAAGAGGCTTTGCCCCGACCTGTCTCCCCGATATGTGGCGGGCAAGGCACCCTATTTGGCCTTAGGCTGAAAATACATTTCTGGCACCTCCCCGAGGGCGACAACCCTCGGGTATTTCCGGACGCCCGATCTTGAGTGGAGCAGTCGATCCCGCATTGCCTCTGCCAACGCCATGCGTCATGATCGCCCCGAAAGGGAGACCCCAATGCGCAAGTTTTTGGTCGTGCTGGATGACAGCAAAGAATGTCTGAACGCCATGCGGTTTGCGGCAATGCGTGCCAGGAACACACAGGGCGGGGTCGAAGTGCTGGCGGTGATCCCACCGGATGAATTCAACCATTGGATCGGCGTCGGAGATATCATGCGCGAAGAGGCGCGTGAGCGTATTCACACGCATTTCGAAGTCTTTGCGAAATGGATGCGAGACCGGCAGGGCGTCGACCCAGAACTGGTCATTCGTGAAGGCGAGCCGGTCACGGAAATCCTCGCGCAGATCCAAGAAGACAGCGAAGTCGGCGTTTTGGTTTTGGGAGCTGGCACGGACAAAAAGGGGCCGGGTCCCTTGGTGACCAAACTGTCCAAAAGCTCTGGATCCTTACCCGTGCCAATCACCATCGTCCCGGGCGATCTGTCTAAGGAAAAGCTCGAAGCCATCACCTAGGGCGCGCGTCGCACCCGCTGCGGCAATTTAGAATCATTCCAAAACTTGACATCGCGCCCCTGCGGGCGCATATCCATTTCACGACGAAAAGGACCGTTCCATGTTCATTCAGACTGAATCCACGCCAAACCCTGCCACGCTGAAATTCCTGCCAGGCCAAACCGTACTTGAGGTCGGCACCGCGGACTTCCCTTCAGCCGAAGCAGCCGAGGCCTCGCCTTTGGCCAAGCGCGTCTTTGCGCTGAGCGGCGTGACGGGTGTCTTTCTGGGCAATGACTTTGTGACCGTGACCAAAGGCGCCGACGTTGAATGGGACCATGTGAAGCCGTCGATCCTTGGCGCAATTATGGAGCATTTCCAGTCCGGTCAGCCTGTCATGGGCGACACCGGCGCTGCTGCCAGCGGTCACGCGGAACACACCGGCGAAGACGGTGAGATCGTCGATCAGATCAAAGAGCTGCTGGATACACGTGTGCGCCCGGCCGTGGCGCAAGATGGTGGCGACATCACCTTCCATGGTTTTGACCGAGGCGTGGTCTACCTGCACATGCAGGGGGCTTGCGCAGGCTGCCCCTCCTCGACCATCACTCTGAAGATGGGCATCGAGAACCTGCTGCGCCACTATATTCCAGAAGTGACAGAGGTACGTCCTGTTGGCGTCTGAGCCTCTGATCCTGGGATTTGACACATCGGCCGCGCATTGCGCGGCCGCTTTGGTTCGTGGGGACGCTGTGATTGCATCGCGCGCCGTGGACATGGCGCGGGGACAGGCGGAGCACCTGATGCCGCTGCTCGAAGAGGTTTTGGGCGAAGGCGCGGCCGCTTGGGCGGACCTCTCAGCGATTGGCGTCGGGATCGGGCCCGGAAATTTCACGGGCATACGTATTTCTGTCTCTGCCGCGCGAGGGCTGGCCTTGGGTCTTGGGTATCCCTCCATCGGGGTGTCTACGTTTGATGCGAGCCGCGTTGACATGTCTGACACGGCCGTCGCAGGCGTGTCGGCCCCGCGCGACCAGATCTACATCTGCGATCCGGCTCAGCCGGAGGGGCCAATTCTGACCACAGCGCCCTATGAGGCAGCGACAGAGATAGTCATGCCTCCAGCACCCGAAACACTGGCGCAGAACATCGCGCGCGTTGCGGCAGCGCGGTTTGGGAGCGACACTCCTCGTCCCGCGCCACTCTATATACGAGCCGCTGATGCAGCCCCCGCGCGGGATTTACCGCCACAAATACTATGACTCCCGAACAGCTTGAAGCGATTCACGAAGCCGCATTTACCCAAACACGCCCGTGGTCTGCCTCCGAATTCAGCAGTTTTCTCGAATCCCCACTCTGTTTTTTGGTCACAAATGACGAATCTTTTGCCTTGGGGCGCGTTATCGGCCCGGAAGCCGAGCTGTTAACGCTAGCAGTCCACCCTATGACCCAGGGTAAAGGTTTGGGGCGCATATGCCTTGAGCAGTTTGAAAGTGCTGCACAAATACGGGGTGCAGAAGAGAGCTTCCTCGAAGTAGCAGCGGACAACACTCCGGCTATTAGCCTATACAAAACAAATGGTTACACCCAAATCTCACATCGCAAGAATTACTACGAAACGACAGACGGCACGCGACGAGACGCTCTGATCTTTCGCAAATCTCTAATTTTTTGACCTCTCGGTCAGATTTTTTCTGGATTTTCTATCAAGTTTAGGTTGAAGCTCCCCTACCTGTCGTTTGAAAATACAGCTGTTGACGAAGTCTGCACCTTAAGACCTAATCGTCCGATCAGTTTTGGGTAACTTAACAACGAGTCCATGCGCGAAACGCTGGACCATTAAAAAGTGGGAGAACCTCATGACCAGTATGAAACATCTTTTCGGCGCCGCCGCGGCACTCGCTCTGACCGCGGGCCTCGCCTCCGCAGAGCCTGCCTTGATCTTTGACCTTGGCGGCAAATTCGACAAATCCTTCAACGAAGCGGGCTATAATGGCGCGCAGCGTTGGGCGGATGAAACCGGCGGCACCTACCGCGAGATCGAGCTGTCCTCTGAAGCACAGCGTGAGCAAGCGCTGCGACGTTTCGCAGAAGCGGGCGCAAACCCAATCATCACCATGGGTTTCGCGATGACTGTTCCAATCGAGACCGTTGCGCCAGAATATCCTGACACCAAATTCGTGAACATCGATGGCTGGGCCAACCTGCCAAACGTTCAGACCGTGTCTTTTGCCGAGCACGAAGGGTCGTACCTTGCAGGCGTTATGGCAGCGAAAGCTTCCAAGTCCGGCACCGTTGGCTTCATCGGCGGCATGGATATCCCTCTGATCCGCAAGTTCGCATGTGGCTACGCCCAAGGTGTGAAATCTGTGAACCCAGACGCGACCGTCATTTCCAACATGACCGGCACAACTCCAGCAGCATGGAACGACCCTGTTAAAGGTTCCGAGCTGACCAAAGCGCAAATCGCTGAAGGCGCGGACGTTGTATACGCAGCGGCAGGCGGTACTGGCGTTGGTGTTCTGCAAACCGCAGCGGACGAAGGCATCCTGTCCATCGGTGTGGACAGCAATCAGAACTACCTGCACTCCGGTCAGGTTCTGACCTCGATGCTGAAGCGCGTGGACAACACCGTTTACAACGCCCTGAAAGCAGGCGCAGACGGTCTGGAAACTGGTTTCATCATGATGGATCTGGCATCCGAAGGTGTTGGCGTTGCCTTTGACGAGCACAACGCACCACTGGTCAATGACGACATGAAAATGGCTGTTGCAGCGGCAACCGATGGCATCGTTTCCGGCTCCATCACCGTTGAGAACTATGCAGCGTCCGAGTCCTGCTCTGTTCTGGAATTCTAATTCCTCACATGTCTGTTGATACTCAAAAGGGGCGGCCTGATTTGGCCGCCCTTCCCGATCAAGCCCCTGCGCTGGAACTGCGTGGGATCTCTAAGGCCTTTGGGCCGGTTCAAGCGAACAAAGATATTTCGATTTCCGTTCAGCCGGGCACGATCCACGGCATCATCGGCGAGAACGGCGCGGGTAAATCCACTTTGATGTCAATCCTTTACGGCTTCTATAAGGCCGATAAGGGCGAGATTTTTATTGGCGGCAAACAAACCGTCATTCCAGACAGTCAGGCTGCGATTGCGGCGGGCATCGGCATGGTGTTTCAGCACTTTAAGCTGGTCGAGAACTTCTCGGTTCTGGAAAACATCATCCTTGGGGCCGAAGACGGCGCCCTGTTGAACACATCCCTTGGCAAAGCGCGCAAGGAACTGGCCCATCTGGCCAAAGAATATGAACTGAACGTGGACCCTGATGAGGTGATCGAGAACCTCTCGGTGGGCCACCAGCAGCGTGTCGAGATCCTGAAGGCGCTCTATCGTCAGGCCGAGATCCTGATTTTGGACGAACCCACCGGAGTTCTGACGCCTGCCGAAGCGGACCAATTGTTCCGCATCCTGGATCGTCTGCGCTCTGAGGGCAAAACGATCATCCTGATCACGCATAAACTGCGTGAGATCATGGAATATACCGACACGGTGAGCGTGATGCGCCGTGGTGAGATGACGGCGACTGTCAAAACGTCCGACACCAACCCCGAGCAACTCGCCGAGCTGATGGTGGGTCGAAAGGTGCTGTTGCGGGTCGATAAGAAACCCGCGACGCCTGGTGCAAATGTGCTGGAGATCGACGGCCTGAATGTGGTTGACGAACAAGGCGTTCGCCGCGTGAAAGACGTGAGCCTGACGCTTAAGGCGGGCGAAATCCTTGGGATCGCGGGCGTTGCCGGCAACGGCCAGTCCGAGCTTTTGGAAGTGCTGGGCGGCTATGCCGATGGCACGGGGTCTGTGAAACTGAACGGCACGGAATTGCCGCTGTCGGGCGCAGGCTCTGACGGTCAGGCGCGTCGCGCAGCGGGGATTGCTCATGTGCCAGAGGATCGTCAGCGCGAAGGCTTGATCATGGACTTTGCGGCCTGGGAAAACTCGGTTTTTGGCTACCACAACGAACCTGAATTCCAGTCCGGCATGTTGATGGACAACAAAGGCATTCAGGCGAAAGCGGCAGAGCAGATGGAACGCTTTGACGTGCGTCCGCGCAATGCCAACCTCTCGGCCAAGAACTTTTCCGGTGGCAACCAGCAAAAGATCGTCGTGGCGCGTGAAATCGAGCGTAACCCCGACCTTTTGCTGATCGGTCAACCCACACGTGGCGTGGATATCGGCGCGATTGAGTTCATCCACCAACAAATCGTAGAGTTGCGCGATCAGGGGAAAGCGATCCTTTTGGTCTCGGTCGAACTTGACGAGATCCTGTCGCTGTCTGACCGCGTGGCCGTGATGTTTGACGGCCAGATCATGGGCGAACGCAAAGCAAGTGACACAAATGAACGCGAGCTGGGCCTGTTGATGGCCGGCGTGACCGGGGAGGACGCGTAATGGGTAAAATGCCTCTCTGGGCGGACGCCGTTCTGGTGCCGCTGTTCAGCCTGTTGCTGGCGGCGATCGTCAGTGCGCTGGTGATTATGGGGATCGGGGAAAACCCGATTGAAGCCTTTAATCTGATGGTCGATGGGGCGCTAAAGCGTTCCGATGGTTGGGGTTTCACGCTTTACTATACGACCAACTACATCTTTACCGGCCTTGCCGTGGCGGTCGCCTTCCATGCGCGTCTGTTCAATATCGGTGGCGAAGGTCAGGCAATGCTGGGCGGTGTGGGTGTGGCATTGGCGTGTCTTTACATCCCGTGGCCGCATTGGACGGTGGCGCTCATCGGTACAAGCCTTTTTGCGGCGGCATTCGGCGCGGCTTGGGCTTATGTGCCGGCAATCCTGCAAGCCAAGCGCGGCAGCCATATCGTGATCACCACGATCATGTTCAACTATATCGCCTTTTCTGTGCTGGCCTATCTGCTGGTCGAAGTCCTACGCCCTGCCGGGTCTATGGATCCAGCTTCCGCGACCTTCCCCGAAGCCACGCATCTGCCGAGCTTCCACGATATGTTCGCGCCGGAAGGCTCGCGCCTGTTCCGCTCGGCCCCTGCGAATGTGAGCTTCTTCCTCGCGCTTGCGGCCTGTGTAGGAGTCTGGTTGCTGATCTGGCGCACGCGTCTGGGGTACGAGATCCGCAGCTTTGGCCATTCGGAAACCGCGGCGAAATACGCAGGTATCTCGCCTGTTAAAATCACAGTCATCGCGATGCTGATCTCTGGCGGCCTTGCGGGCATGATGGCGATCAATACCACGATGGGTGAAAGCGAGCGGCTGGTTCTGAACTTTACCGAACAAGCGGGCTTTGTCGGGATCGCGGTGGCCCTGATGGGGCGCAACCATCCTGTGGGCATCCTCGTGGCGGCTTTGCTCTTTGGTTTCCTGCAGCAAGGCGGTGCAGAGCTGGCACTCTGGACCAGTATCCCGCGTGAGCTGATCGTGGTGATCCAGGCCCTCGTGATCCTCTTTACAGGAGCGCTCGACAATATGGTGCGTATGCCACTGGAACGCGTCTTTCTGGCGCTTGGTAAGAAGGAGGCGAACTGATGGATTTCGTGACCATTCTTCAGGTGCTCGATAGTACCGTTCGCTTGGCGATCCCACTTCTGTTGGCTTGTCTTGCGGGTCTCTATTCCGAGCGCGCGGGGATCTTTGACATCGGCCTAGAGGGCAAGATGTTGGCAGCGGCCATGGCGGCTGGCGCTTTCGCGGCGCTCAGCGGCAACGTCTGGGTCGGTCTGCTAGCAGGCATAGGTGCGTCTTTGGTGATGTCGGCTTTGCATGGCTTGGCCTCGATCACCTTCCGCGGCAATCAGCTGATTTCCGGTGTGGCGATCAATATGCTGGCGGCAGGGATCACGGTGCTGATCGCGCAGGATCTGTTCCGCCAAGGGGGACGCACGCCGTCGCTGAGTGATGGCGGACGTTGGGATCCGATCTCTCTGCCCTTCTCAGAAAGCCTGTCGGGCATTCCGTTCTTTGGTCAGACTTATGACGAGCTCATCTCGGGTCACAGCCTTTTGGTCTACGTCGCCATTGCCTTTGTGCCGCTGACGTGGTGGGTGCTCTATCGGACACGCTTTGGCCTGCGCCTGCGCGCGGTGGGGGAAAACCCTGCGTCCGTGGATACTGCCGGTATCTCGGTCATCCGCCTGCGCTATACGGCGGTGATGATCTGTGGCGTGCTTTGTGGTGTTGCGGGAGCCTATCTGGCGACAGGCCTGCAGGCGGGCTTCATCAAGGACATGACCGCAGGCCGCGGCTTTATCGCCCTTGCCGCTCTGATCTTTGCGAAATGGCGACCTTGGTATGCGCTCTGGGCCTGTCTGCTTTTTGGCCTGCTGCAAGCCGTGGCGATCCGCTATCAGAGCATTGATCTGGGGGGAATCACCATTCCGGTTCAGTTCATGGAGGCCCTGCCCTATATCCTGACTGTCGTGATCCTGGCCGGTTTCGTCGGCCGCGCGATCCCGCCAAAGGCCGGTGGCGAGCCCTATGTGAAGGAAAGATAGGGCCAATTTCCTAAAATTACCGCACCAGCCCGAAAATTCCTTTCGGGCTGGTTGCATTTCCCAGAACACAGGCGCACACACGCGCCATGCAAATCTACCTGCCAATTGCTGAAGTCTCGGTGAACGCTTTCCTGCTGCTTGGATTGGGCGGCATGGTGGGTGTGCTTTCCGGAATGTTTGGCGTAGGCGGCGGCTTCTTGATGACGCCGCTTTTGTTTTTCATAGGCATCCCTCCGGCGGTGGCCGTGGCGACCGAAGCCAACCAGATCGTGGCCTCATCCTTCTCGGGCGTGCTGGCGCATTTCAAACGGCGCACGGTGGATTTGAAGATGGGCTGCGTGCTCTTGGTCGGAGGCCTCACCGGCGCGGCTTTGGGCGTGGTGATCTTCAACTATCTGAAATCGCTGGGGCAGGTCGAACTGCTGGTGCAGCTTTGCTATGTCATTTTCCTGGGCATCATCGGCAGCCTGATGTTTGTCGAGAGCCTGAACGCTCTGCGCCGCTCTAGTCGCAACGCGGCTCCGGTCAAACGCAAGAACCACACTTGGGTACATGGGCTGCCGTTTAAGATGCGGTTCCGTGTATCGGGGCTCTATATCTCAGTGATCCCGCCGCTACTGGTGGGCCTGCTGGTCGGCGTTTTGTCGGCGATCATGGGCGTCGGTGGCGGATTCATCATGGTGCCTGCGATGATCTATCTACTGGGTATGCCGACGAAAGTTGTGATCGGCACCTCGCTCTTTCAGATCATCTTCGTCACAGCCTTCACCACGCTGCTGCATGCCACCACGAACTACACGGTCGATATGGCTCTGGCGGTGCTTTTGCTGATCGGCGGCGTCATTGGAGCACAGATCGGCGCGGTCATCGGCACGCGCCTGAAGGCCGAGCAATTGCGCATCCTTCTGGCGATCCTCGTGCTGGTGGTTTGCGGCAAGCTGGCGTTTGACTTGCTGGTCATGCCCAGCGAGCTCTTCACCCTTGGCGTGGCAGGAGGTCACTGATGCTGCGTCTTGTGAGCCTTTTGATCTGCCTCGCCCTACCTGCCATGGCGCAAGAAGGCGTGGTGTTGGGCCTCAGCCAGAACCGCGTGGCAATCACGGCGAATTTCGACGGGTCCGAGATCCTCGTATTTGGCGCAGTGAAACGCGAAGAGGCCATCCCGGACGGCCCACCCATCGAAGTCATTGTCACAGCCTCAGGCCCGAAGGAACCTATTGTGGTGCGCCGCAAAGAAAAGCGGTTCGGGATCTGGGTGAACACGGACTCCGTCACGGTGGACGAAGCACCCAGTTTCTATGCCGTGGCCACCAGCGGGCCGTTTGATGAGATCATCAGCTCTGTCGAAGACCTACGGCACGAAATCTCGATCCGCGAGTCGATCCGCTCTGTTGGGGCGGATATGAACATCAAAGACGCTCAGGATTTTGCCGAGGCCGTTGCCCGTATCCGCGAGAACAACGGGCTGTATTCCCTGCGCGAAGGCACCGTGGATGTGGCCGAACAGACGCTGTTCCGAACCTCGATTGATATGCCGGCGAACCTGACCGAGGGCGACTACGCAACCCGCGTCTTCCTATTGCGCGACAAGCAGGTGGTGGCGGCCTATGAAACCAAAATCGACGTGCGCAAAGTGGGGCTAGAACGGTTCCTCTATAACCTCTCGCGCCAGCAACCGCTGATCTATGGTCTGTTGTCCCTGGCGATTGCGATTGCCGCTGGCTGGGGCGCGTCTGCCTTCTTCCGCTTTGTGCGGCAAGGCTCCTAAGTCGCTTAGCCTCGGCCCATAAAGGGCATCTTGCTGGCCATCACCGTCATGAACTGCACATTCGCCTCGGCGGGCAATTCTGCCATATGCAGCACCAAACGCGCGGCGTCCTGCGGGTCCATAGAGGGCATGACCTCGGAATCCGGATTTTCCGCCTGAGCACGGGCATTGAGGTCAGCGACCATCTCGGTGCGGGCGTTGCCGATGTCGATCTGGCTGGTGGTGATGTCATGCGCGCGACCATCCAGAGCGAGGCTCCGCGTTAGGCCTGTGATAGCATGTTTGCTGGTCGTGTAGCACACCGACCCCGGGCGCGGGCTGTGGGCGCTGAGAGAGCCGTTGTTGATGATCCGCCCCCCCTTGGGATTTTGCGATTTCATCTGCGCATAGGCGAGTTGGGCCGCAATGAACATGCCGCGGACATTGACGTTCAACACATGATCGAACTCATCCAAATCGACGCTATCGATTTCTCCGCTTGGACCAAAGGTGCCTGCGTTGTTGAAAAGAACGTCAATGCGTCCCGTGAAGCTGACGAACCGCTCAACGGCCGCTTTCATGCCTGCAGCATCAGTAACATCCACAGGCAATGCCACCGCGTGTTTGTTGCGCTTGGCGACATCCATCAAAACCTCGCCGCGCCGAGCGATCATGCCGACGGTCCAGCCCTGTTCCAGAAAGGCTTCAGCCGTGGTCTTACCAATGCCCGAGCTTGCGCCCGTGATCAGGATGCTTTTCATGTCTGTTCCTCCAAAGTCAGTGGCGCTGGCGCCACGGCCAGATCGTCAATGCGTAGGGCCTCTGTAGGTTTTGCCAAACGGTTCCTCACGACCCAGTAGAGCCGTTCCTGCGCCCGCGTGATCGCAACATAAGCAAGACGTTTCCACAAAGGTTGGCCAGCCTCAACCCGCCCCATACGGGCGGCCACAAATAGGTCTGGCGCAAAGACTTGCACGTTTTCCCATTGCGAGCCCTGCGCCTTGTGAATGGTCACAGCAGCCCCATGCAGAAAGGTCGCGCCCATGCGGGCCGCATAGGGAATGAAGGGCTCTTCTTCGTCAGGCTTTTCGATTTTCACGATAGAAGCGGCTGAGACCTGCGGATCCTCGGCCCCCATCACATGCAGGCGCGAAAACCCGGGTTTGCGGCCCGGGCCGAGGTAGACAACCTGCGCGCCCTTGATCAGGCCGCGTGCCTCAAGATCCAGCCGCTTTTTGCGGTGTTTCATCGGCAGCTCAATGCCGTCACAAATCAACGGCTCGCCTTCCAGCAACATATCCTCAGGCGCGCCTTGCACCATGCGGAAAGCGTTGATCAACCGCACGCGCGTGGCGTTGCGCCAGACCAGAACCGGAGAACGCGCCATCAGGTCGACCTCGACCCTTTGGGCATAGACCACGCGGTCGTCTTGGCGGGATTTTTCCTCAACCAGTCGCTCGAAATCTTCAAAGCCTAGAGCGGGATCGGCCAAAGCATGGGCCAGATCGAGGATCGGGTTATCCGCGTCCTGACGGTGAATCCGTTCCAACGAAAATTTCGCCTTCTCGGGCAGCTTATCAAAAACCATTGAGCCCGATTGATTGACCGGGGCGAGCTGGGCGGGATCTCCGAACATAATGAGGGTCGGAAAGATCTCTTTGAGGTCTTCGAACTGTTTGTCGTCCAGCATCGAGGCCTCGTCGACCAGCCCCACATCCAGCGGATCATCGCGGCGCTTCCAGCCGGTAATGAAGTCAGATCCACGCAATCCGGCAGCGGCCAAAGCCCCCGGAATGGATTTGTTCTGTTGATAGAAGGCATGGGCGCGATCCAGCGCCTCATCTGTCAGGCCTTCGATCTGGGGGCGTTCGCCATTTTCGGCCAGCCACTCGGCGATCTTTTCGTATTCGGGATCATAGACCGGGCTGTAGAGAATGCGGTGAATGGTGGTCGCGGGCACGCCGCGGTTGCGCAACACGCTGGCGGCTTTGTTGGTCGGCGCGAGGACCGCAAGGGTGCGGGCGTCTTTGCTTTTGCGGCCCTCGAAATCGCCAGAGACGACCTTGAGGCCTGCCTCGGTCAGCGCGTTCACCAGCTCGGCCAGCAACAGGGTTTTGCCAGATCCGGCTTTTCCCATAACGGCCGCAACTGAAAGTTTGCCGCCCTGCGGAGGCAGCAGCAGACTCTCATCAAGGTCGACGCCCGCGCCCTTGAGAATGGTCGATATCTGATCATAGGCCTCGGCCTGATCGGAAGAAAGCGTGAGCGCCGTCGTGGTCATGGCGCGAACTTACGCGCTGCTGTGTGAAACCGCCAGAGCGAAGCCGTTAACAGCAGGTGAAGATTTGCGTTCAACAACGTCCCGCAGACCGCCAAATGCCCTAGTGTCGCGTGGTCACCCGCCGCCCCATGTCACTGGCCTGTCGCGTCGAGATTTCCGCAGCGGCCAAGAGCGTCACATCTTCGAGTTCAGACGCCAATTTGTGCAGCCCATTGGCATGTGAAAACGTCCTTAGGTCGGAAAGAACGTCGATGATCCAGTCATATGTCCTGTCATCCACAGGAGGGGCAATACGTGGCATTTGGTGACCCTTGCTTAAGGGGGGCGTCAAAATTGATCGCCACAAAGCTCTGGCGTCACAACTCTAGCAGGTCACTGGTTTCCTAAAAGTAAACTCGCCCGAGCGATCTTGCGATCACCCGGGCGAGCTCCGAGGAAAAGTCGTTAGACCTTAGGAATTCGGACCGGCGTCCAGAACTTCTTGCAATGTTGTCAGACCTTTTTGAGGGGACTGAACCAGAGCCGCCATATTGCCCGGAGGGTGCTGGTTGTTCATCATCATGGTATGCGCATCAGGGATGGTATCCCATGTGAAGGTTTCAGACAGGAACGGCTGAATGCGTTTTTCGATCATCATCTGGTTCGCTGCTGCGGCCTGCTTAAGGTGCGCAAAGTGGCTGCCCTGCAGACGCTTCTGGTGCATCCAAGTGTAACGCACGTCAAAGGTCAGGTTATAGCCGGTGGTGCCCGCACAGATCACGACCATGCCGCCTTTTTTACAAACGAGGTTGGAAACCGGGAAAGTGGTCTCTCCGGGGTGTTCAAAGACGATGTCAACGTTGTTGCCCTTGCCGGTGATGTCCCAGATCGCCTTGCCGAAACGGCGCGCTTCTTTGAACCACACGTCATATTCTGGCGTGTTCACAGTGGGCAGCTGACCCCAGCAAGAGAAATCCTTGCGGTTGATAACGCCTTTCGCGCCCAGACCCATGACAAAGTCACGCTTGCTTTCGTCAGAAATCACACCAATCGCATTCGCGCCGGCAGCCGTGATCAACTGCACCGCATAGGTACCCAGACCGCCGGATGCGCCCCAAACCAGAACGTTCTGACCTGGCTTCAGATCATGTGGCGCGTGGCCAAACAGCATACGGTAGGCGGTCGCCAGCGTCAGCGTATAGCACGCCGCCTCTTCCCAGGTCAGGTGCTTTGGACGGCGCAGCAGCTGTTGTGCTTGTACACGGGTGAACTGTGCAAAAGAGCCGTCAGGGGTCTCGTAACCCCAGATCCGCTGGCTGTTGGAGTACATTGGGTCGCCGCCGTTGCATTCCTCGTCGTCGCCGTCGTCCTGGTTACAGTGGATGATGACCTCATCGCCCACTTTCCAGTTCTTAACCTTTTCGCCAACGGCCCAAACGATGCCAGAGGCATCAGAGCCCGCGATATGATACGGCTCGCCATGGCCATCAAACGGGGAAATCGGCTTGCCCAGGCCTGCCCAAACACCGTTGTAGTTGATGCCTGCTGCCATCACGAGCACCAGAACGTCGTTGGAATCAAGCTTAGGGGTTTCCACGACCTCTACCTGGAAGGATTTCTCAGGCTCGCCGTGACGCTCGCGGCGGATCGCCCAAGCGTACATCTCTTTGGGCACATAGCCCATCGGAGGGATTTCCCCCAGCTCATACAGGTCTTTCTCAGGCGCCGTGTAGATCGGCTGGCCGGCTTGTGTGTCCAGAGCCATGTTCGTCTCCTTGCTTCATAAATGCCGCGATGCAGAATCGCGTTTAACCAGAGAGATACAATCGTGCGCGCAAGATATCAAACAAATATTTGCATTATGGGTAATTTTATTACTTCGCGAATGCAGAAATGTCGCTGCGTGCGCAAAATCTACGAAAGTATTTTGTTTTTCAAAGTCTTAACGAAATCTTTGGTACGTTAAGAAAATCTTTACCGGAATTTCATCGGGTCGTTGCAAAGCACGAGTCACATGTGACGCGACGTGGTGCGCAAGATTATTTCAAGACCGAGAGGCCCTTTATGAAACCCATTTTCCTAACCCTCGCGCTGGCACTCGCAGGATCAGCTCAGGCCGACACCCTCCGGATCGCGACATTCAACGCCTCTCTCAATCGCCAAAATGCGGGCGATCTGCTTGCGGATATCAAAACGGGTGACGCTCAGGTCGCTGCAGTTGCCGAGATCATTCAACGGGCTCGTCCTGACGTTCTATTGCTGAATGAGTTTGACGATGATCCTACGGCTTTGGCCCTGTTCCAGACACTTCTGCAGACCGGGCAGAACACGACGGCGCATGGGGCAGCGCAGCCCATCACCTATTCCGAAACCTTTCGCGCGCCTGTGAATACCGGCGTGCCCTCTGGCTATGATCTGGATGGCAACGAAGAGATCGGCGGCCCCGGCGATGCCTATGGGTTTGGGTTCTTTCCGGGGCAATATGGGATGACGGTGCTGTCTAACCTGCCGATCACAAATGCGCGGACGTTTCAGACCTTCCTCTGGAAGGATATGCCAAACAATCTAATGCCTGAGGGTTTCTATAGCCCTGCTGCAGAAGGCATTTTTCGCCTGTCTTCTAAGAGCCATTGGGATTTGACACTCGATGCTGATGGCACGGAAGTGCATCTATTAGCGGCCCACCCGACCCCTCCGGTCTTTGATGGGCCAGAAGATCGCAACGGGCGTCGCAACCACGATGAGATCCGGTTCTGGGCCGACTATGTAGAGGGTGCGTCCTATATTTATGACGATGCGGGAACGAAAGGTGGCCTTGGCGATGGCGCGCATTTCGTGATCGCAGGCGACCTCAACGCAGATCCATTCGACGGCGACTCAACCAATCAAGCCATATTGCAGCTGCTCGACCACCCTTTGATCCAGGCTTCCGCGACCCAAGCCCCAGCAAGCGATGGCAGCGCAGAGGCCGCCGACCGGCAGGGAGGGGCCAATAAGCGCCACCGTGGCCCCGCGGCCTTTGACACGGCAGACTTCGGCTTTGATCGCGACAACCCCGGCACCGACCGTGCTCCCGGCAACTTGCGTGTGGACTATGTTCTCCCCTCCAAAACGCTCAAAGTCGTAGACTCTGGGATCTACTGGCTGCCCAGCACGGATCCGCTCTTCAAGCTCGCGGAATACCCGACCTCGGACCACCGCCTTGTCTGGATCGACGTAGACATACCCGAATGACACGACGCCGCATTCTGCTGCGATGCAGCGATTGACAACGGTACGAAATTTCTCATAAGTGGTCCGCAACGCAATTTTATTGCCGAGGCCTAAATGACTGAGACACCCACCCGCGACCGCCCATGGTTGATCCGTACCTACGCTGGACACTCCACTGCGAAGGCATCCAACGCGCTTTATCGCTCGAACCTTGAGAAAGGCCAAACCGGCCTTTCCGTCGCTTTCGACCTACCCACTCAAACCGGGTATGACAGCGACCACGTGCTGTCGCGCGGCGAAGTCGGGAAAGTGGGCGTGCCCGTCTGCCATCTGGGTGATATGCGGACGCTGTTTGACCAGATCCCTCTGGAACAAATGAACACCTCGATGACGATCAACGCCACGGCCCCCTGGCTCTTGGCGCTCTACATCGCGACCGCAGAGGAACAGGGCGCGGATGTCAGCAAGTTGCAGGGCACGGTTCAGAATGATCTGATCAAAGAATACCTGAGCCGCGGCACCTATATTTGCCCGCCAAAACCGTCACTTAAGATGATCGCGGACGTCGCGGAATATTGCTATTCCAACGTGCCCAAATGGAACCCGATGAACGTCTGTTCCTATCACCTGCAAGAGGCAGGCGCGACGCCGGAACAGGAATTGGCCTTTGCTTTGGCGACCGCGCAGGCGGTTCTGGACACATTGAAACCGCGCGTCCCTGCCGAGGATTTCGGCCCCATGGTGGCCCGCATTTCCTTCTTTGTGAACGCCGGCATTCGGTTTGTCACCGAGATGTGCAAAATGCGCGCTTTCGTCGAACTCTGGGACGAGATCTGTCAGGAGCGCTACGGCGTCGAAAACCCCAAACACCGCCGCTTCCGCTATGGCGTTCAGGTGAACTCACTGGGCCTGACCGAGCAGCAGCCTGAAAACAACGTCTACCGTATTCTGATCGAAATGCTGGCCGTGACCCTGTCCAAAAAGGCGCGCGCCCGCGCTGTGCAGCTGCCTGCTTGGAACGAGGCTCTAGGCCTGCCGCGCCCCTGGGATCAGCAATGGTCTATGCGCATGCAGCAAATCATGGCGTATGAGACTGACCTCTTGGAATATGACGACCTCTTCGACAACAACCCTGCGGTGGATCGCAAGGTGGCCGAGCTGAAAGACGGCGCACGTCACGAGCTCGCGAACCTAGAATCCATGGGCGGTGCCATCGAGGCCATCGACTATATGAAGGGCCGTCTGGTGGAATCCAACTCCGCCCGCCTGAACCGCATCGAAGCAGGCGAAACCGTCGTTGTCGGTGTGAACAAATGGCAGCAGGGCGAGGCCAGCCCTCTGATGACCGGAGACGGTGGCATCATGGTCGTGGATCCCGCGGTCGAGGCAGAACAGATCGACCGCCTCAACGAATGGCGTGCGGGTCGCGACGCGGAGCGCGTTGAAAAAGCGCTGGCTGCGCTACGCGAAGATGCGAAGGCGGGCAAAAACATCATGCCAGCCTCCATTGAGGCCGCGAAGGCTGGCGTCACAACCGGTGAATGGGCAGCTCAGATGCGGTCGATCCATGGCGAATACCGTGGCCCGACTGGCGTCTCGTTGAACCCGTCGAACATGACCGAAGGTCTTGATGATTTGCGCCACGCGGTCGATAGCGTCAGCGACCGCCTCGGCCGCCGCCTCAAGTTCGTGATCGGCAAACCGGGCCTTGATGGGCACTCAAACGGTGCCGAACAAATCGCCTGCCGCGCGCGCGATGTGGGTATGGATATCTCTTACGATGGTATCCGCCTGACGCCTGAAGAGATCGTTTCTAAGGCACGCGAAGACGAGGCGCATGTGGTGGGTCTCTCGATCCTCTCAGGATCCCACATCCCTCTGGTCGAAGACCTCATGGCACGGATGCGCAACGAAGGCCTCGGAAATATCCCAGTGATCGTGGGTGGCATTATCCCAGACGAGGATGCAGACCGCCTGCGCGCCATGGGCGTCGCGCGCGTCTATACGCCGAAGGACTTCGAGTTGAACACGATCATGGGCGACATCGTCACCCTCGCCGACCCGCAATCGGTGGCAGCGGAATAAAAGCTATTCGTTAAACCAAGAGACCAGCTCGTCATAGGTGTAGCTGGTCTCAATCCCCACATCGCCATAGGGCACAAAGTCGGGATCCTGATCTAGACAACCGACGCCACAGATCTGGCTGATCTCCATGACTTCGGTATCGACATACCACATACGTCCACCCGGCGTGGCGACATAGCCGTCGATGCCCTCAGCCTCATCACCCTCCATATCCTCGACACTCGGCACCTCAGAGCCTTCGTCGTTATTATAGGCCCCGTGGGTGTGATAGGACGCGATGATCACCTCAAGCTCGACCGGATCCCGCGGACGGCAGCTCGACTTCCGCCCCCTCCGCGCCTCAGAGGCCACGAGGTTGCCGTCAAAATCATAACCGATATAGCCGCAATACTCGCGGTTGCGTTTGAACGACAAAGGCTGGATTTCAGCAAAGACCTTTTTCATCAGGGCAATCTCGGCCTTTGAATCCGCATAAACAGGCGAAGCACTTATTGCCAAAGCAAGGCCAATCACGGCGCGAATGGGGGTTTTCATGGGGCAAACTTCCTGCACTAATACGCGTCAATAAGACCAGAGGAGCGCATCCATGACAATCCACATCGGCGCCAAGCCCGGCGAGATCGCAGAAACCGTCCTATTGCCCGGCGACCCCTATCGCGCGAAATGGGCGGCAGAGACCTTCCTGACCGACGTCACCTGCGTGAACGAAGTGCGTGGGATGCTGGGCTTTACCGGCATGTGGAAGGGCAACCGCGTGACGATCCATGGCTCTGGCATGGGGATGCCGAGCCTGTCGATCTATGTGAACGAGCTGATCAAAGACTACGGCGCGAAAACGCTGATCCGTATTGGCTCCTGCGGCGCGATGCAGGAAAAGGTCGCCATTCGGGACGTGATCCTAGCGATGACCGCAACCACGCTCTCAACCCCCTCACGCGGCATTTTCAAGGAAATCAACTTCGCGCCTTGCGCGGACTACGGCCTCTTGCGCGCGGCCGCGGATGCGGCCGCCTCCAAAGGATCCGCCACCCATGTGGGCGGCATCTATTCCAGCGATGTATTCTATGACGAGCGGCCTGATCTGAACGAACAGATGATCCGCCATGGCATCCTTGGCGTGGAAATGGAGGCCGCCGAACTATACAACCTCGCAGCCCGCCACGGCTGCCGCGCTCTGGCTGTGTTGACGGTCTCAGATCACCTGATCACCCATGACGCCCTGCCCAGCGATCAGCGCGAGAAGTCCTTCGGCGACATGGTCGAGATCGCCCTAGAGGCTGCCTTCGCGTAAGCAGATTTTCGGCGGGCGCCCACCCACCGTCCGCGTCTCTGCCCCGCAATGCATACAGCGATAATAGCTGCCCTGCTTTGAATCCTGACTCCGATCCGCGCGCCACCGACAGGCGCGCGTTTTGCGATTGCTGAGCAGCGCGACCAGCACAAAGGCGACAATCAAACCAATCGCGATATGCATCCCTCACCTCACAAAAAAGGGCGCTAAGCCGCGCCCATTTTCTCTTGCCAGAAATATCCCGGGGGCGCGCGGGGGCTGGCCCCCGCATCTGCCTTAAACAGCCCGATCCACCATCATCTTCTTGATATGCGCAATCGCACCTGCAGGGTTCAGGCCCTTCGGACAGGTTTTCGCGCAGTTCATAATGGTGTGACAGCGGTAAAGCTTGAACGGATCTTCCAGCTCATCCAGACGCTCACCCGTCGCCTCGTCGCGGCTGTCGATGATCCAGCGATAGGCATGCAGCAGAGCCGCTGGGCCGAGGTAGCGGTCGCCATTCCACCAGTAGCTTGGGCAGGATGTCGAGCAGCTCGCGCACATTACACACTCATAGAGACCATCGAGTTTCTTACGGTCTTCAATCGACTGCTTCCATTCTTTCGCAGGGCGGTTGGTCTTGGTTTCCAGCCACGGCATGATGGACGCGTGCTGCGCATAGAAATGCGTCAGATCAGGGATCAGGTCTTTGACCACCGGCATGTGTGGCAGAGGATAGATCTTGACCGTGCCGCCTTTGACTTCGTCGATGCCATAGATACAGGCCAGCGTGTTGATCCCGCCGATGTTCATCGCGCAAGAGCCGCAGATGCCTTCGCGGCAGGAACGACGGAAGGTCAGGGTCGGATCGATCTCGTTTTTGATCTTGATCAGCGCGTCCAGGATCATCGGACCGCAATTGTCCATGTCGATGAAATAGGTATCGACCGATGGGTTTTTGCCATCATCCGGGTTCCAGCGGTAAATCTGGAACTTGCGCACATTCTTAGCGCCTTCTGGCTTGGGCCAGGTTTTCCCTGTTGTGATCCGGGAGTTCTTTGGGAGCGCAAATTCGACCATCAGTCGTCTCCTTAGCTTGCCTGCGGCGCGGGACGCGCGTTGGTGGAAAGGGGGAATGCCAAGGTGGGGATCATGTCTCGTCACCTTCGGCCAATTGTACGTGATAGGGGAAGCGGGCCTGCGCCAGATACCCCTTAAGAAGCGCCGCATCCTGCGGCATAAGATCATCCATCAGCTCGACCAACTCGTCGTGCTGAGACGCGGTCAGAAGCAGCAGCTGATATTCAGCGTCATTGACCATCAGATGCCAGCGCTCATGCGGGGCGAGGTCTTTGGCCGCCTTCACGTCCTTCTGGAAAGACGAGCCGCCGCCATAGGGCTGCACCGCCCCAAGGCTGTTGTCTTTTTGCTCAAAGCCAAGCGCCCGCAGGATGCTGGCGCGATATTTCGCGCGGCTGACCCAGCGATCATAGCTGACCGGACGGATCCGCGCCGGAGTTTCCTGAACCAGCTCAAGACCTTCGGTGTAACGATCCATCGCATTGATCATCGTCCGCAGGCGAGAGAACATATCGTGGACGTCGTTGTTCTGCAGCTTGCGCAGCAAGGACGCGGACCAGTTCATAAAGCCTCGGAACAAGACCAAATCCAGACACTCGACGTCGTCTGGCAGCCCTTTGGTCACCGCCGCCAGAGGCTCATGCGGGTCGGGCATGAAGTCCTCATACGATATGATCAGCACGCCGCCGTCATCGACTTCGGCGCAGTATTCGGCCACCGAAGCCTCGCTCAAAGGCAGCCCCAGCTCTCCGATTTCAAGCGCTTTGGCGGTGTCCGCCGGACATTTGCCCGGCGCACAATTGTTCATGAAGACAGACACCTCTGGCGCATTACGCATCAGCCAATTGATCAGCGCATGGTTGCCAGAGCGGCGCATGCCAAACACGCGGATCACCCGGCTTGGCGTATAGCCAAGCTTTTCAAAGAGGGTGATATCCGCGTGGTCGCGCATGGGGTCCGTCGGCCTCGCTTAGAAGGTCCGCGCTTTCGGCGCGATTTTCTTAAGCTCAATGCCGCCTTCGTCCTCGGTCGTCAGAGGATCGGTGATCACCGGGCGATAGGACAGGTCGACCTTGGTGCCGCTCTCATCGACGCGGCTGACAGTGTGCACACGCCAGTTTTCATCGTCACGATCAGGGAAGTCCTCGTGCGCGTGCGCACCGCGGCTTTCCTTGCGCGCCTCAGCCGAGACAATCGTTGAGATCGCGGATGGCATGAGGTTGGTCAGCTCCAGCGTCTCCATGAGGTCAGAGTTCCACACAAGCGAAGTATCGGTGACCTTGAGGTCTCCCATCTTGCCGGCGATCTCGGTCATCGCTTCCACGCCTTCCGCCATTGTCTTAGCGGTCCGGAAGACGGCCGCGTCGCGCTGCATGGTCTTTTGCATCTCAAGACGCAGATCTGCGGTTGGGATCGCGCCCTTCGCATAACGCAGCGCGTCGAAACGTTCGAACGCCTTGTCGATCTGGTGTTGCGGCGGCGTCGGCACCGGCGCGTCACGGTCGACCACTTGGCCTGCGCGGATCGCGGCCGCACGACCGAAGACGACCAGGTCGATGAGGGAGTTTGAGCCCAGACGGTTCGCACCGTGAACGGACGCACAGCCCGCTTCGCCCGCGGCCATAAGGCCCGGAACGATCTTGGTTGGGTTGTCCTCGGTTGGGTCAAGAACTTCGCCCCAATAGTTGGTCGGAATGCCGCCCATATTGTAGTGCACCGTTGGCAGAACCGGGATCGGTTCTTTGGTGACGTCGACACCCGCGAAAATCTTGGCCGATTCAGAGATGCCCGGCAGACGTTCCGCCAGCGCATCGGCAGGCAGGTGGTTGAGGTTGAGGAAGATGTGATCGCCCTCGGCACCCACACCGCGACCTTCGCGGATCTCCATGGTCATAGAGCGTGAGACGTAGTCCCGTGGCGCGAGGTCTTTGTAGTTTGGTGCATAGCGCTCCATGAAACGCTCGCCTTCAGAGTTGGTCAAATAACCGCCTTCGCCGCGTGCGCCCTCAGTGATCAGACAGCCAGAGCCATAGATGCCGGTCGGGTGGAACTGAACGAATTCGAGGTCCTGCATCGGCAGGCCTGCGCGTATCACCATGCCGCCACCGTCGCCGGTGCAGGTGTGGGCAGAGGTCGCCGAGAAATAGGCGCGGCCATAGCCGCCGGTCGCTAGAACAACCATCTTGGCGCGGAAGACATGCATGGTGCCGTCGTCCAGCTTCCAGCAGACAACACCCTGACATTCGCCATCGTCAGACATCAGCAGATCAATCGCGAAATATTCGATATAGAATTCCGCGTTGTTCTTCAGTGACTGACCATAAAGCGTGTGCAAGATCGCGTGGCCGGTCCGGTCGGCTGCCGCACAGGTCCGCTGAACCGCTGGGCCTTCGCCGAACTCGGTGGTGTGACCACCGAACGGGCGCTGATAGATCTTGCCTTCCTCAGTCCGGGAAAACGGCACACCGTAGTGATCCAGCTCGTAAACCGCCTTGGGGGCTTCGCGCGCGAGGTATTCCATCGCGTCGGTGTCGCCCAGCCAGTCAGAGCCTTTGACCGTGTCGTACATGTGCCACTGCCAGCTGTCTGGGCCCATATTGCCCAAAGACGCCGCAATACCACCCTGCGCCGCAACGGTGTGCGAACGGGTTGGGAAAACCTTGGTCACACAGGCCGTGCGCAGGCCCTGTTCTGCCATGCCCAACGTCGCGCGCAGACCCGCGCCACCGGCACCGACAACCACGACGTCATATTCGTGGGTTTCATATTCATATGCTGCCATCGTTTGAAACTCCGGTGACTTAGAGTGCGATCTTAGCGAGGGCGAAAAGGCCCACCGCGATCAGCGTGTAAGAGAATGCCTTAACGGCGATGAGGGTTAGTTTTTCAGCCACGCCGTGCACATAGTCTTCTACGGCCACATTGGCTTCGTTCATCAGGTGCAACACGATGACGACCAGCGAGATGCCGGTGATCAGGGCTGGCAGAGGTTGGCTATAGAAGGCGATGACCTCTTGGTAGTCGCTGTCGAGCCCCATGGCGAAGGTGATTACGAAAGCTGGAACCAAAAAGACCAAAAGGATCGAGCTGACCATCGCTTGCCAATGGTGATGCGTGCCTTCACGACCAGCACCAAGACCCTGCGCGCGTTTTCTGTCTGTCAAATACCGCATGGTGTCTCCCTCGTTTAGCAGATGACCAAAGCGACAAGCGCGGTCAGGATGGTGGCCAGAGCGAACATGCCGATTGCCAGTTTCTCGGACACAGAGACCTCAAGGCAGTAGCCGAAGTCCCAGAGCACGTGCCGCAGGCGGCCCAGCATGTGGTAAAACAGTGACCAAGTGGCCCCCAGAAGAACCAGAGCGCCGATCCAGCTGTCCAGAAGGTCTTCCATCACGTCAAACGCGCTTTCAGAGGTTGCCGCTGCCAAGAGCCACGCCACAACAATCAGAGCCGCGCCCAGAGCGATAATGCCGGTAATACGCACCATGATCGAAGAGACGGACGTCAGCTGGGGTCTATAGATCGTAAGGTGGGGCGAAAGCGGGCGATTGCCGCGATTCACATCTGCCATGGTGACTCCTTTCAGGTCCTTTGGGACTGTTCTAGCGAAATTTGCGCCGGAGTCACGTTTCGAGGCGTCGTTTTTTAACGGTTAGCGCTAGAGTTTGGTTAAAAAATCAAAATTAGGCGCGAAATCCGTCATTTTGTGATCACGCATATTTTAAATGCGATCACAAATCGCCCGCGCTCTCAATTCCCGACACAAATACTACAGGAGACCAACGCCAACTCATATATTTTAAACAGTATTTATACGCATCCAATTTAGCGAATTATGTGATCACAAAACAAGGAGCTACCGTGCGGCGAATTGTTTTGTAAGCTCGCGGATCAGTTTCTCGCGGATTCGGTCGGGGTATTCGTCAAAACTATTGGCGGACACAACGAAAGACTCCTGTCCCGTGATGACATTGGACCTATAGTACTCAAGGATACCTTCGTTGCGCGTGTCGATCACCAAGCCATTCACCGTGATCCCTGCACGCGCCATCAAAGGTTTCACGTCCTGCGGCACCACGCCCTCGTTTGACTCTCCATCGCCGGACACATCGATGACCAGCCGCTCGCAGTCAGGCGCGGTTTGCATCGTCTCCAAACCAAGCAAAAGCGCTTCGCCAATGGCCGTGGAGTAGTTCCGCCAAAGGCGTGGGGTCTCGTCGACCATGCGTGCAAAACTCTCGACATCCTCAAAATCACGGATCGCGAACCATGGCAGAGAGATTTCCTGCCGTGAGCTGCCGCTCCATTGCATGAGGGCAACGTTGGCCTGCCCGACCACAAGAGCCTCGGACACCAAACCATCGCGCAAGGCCGCACTGAGGCCGCCCATCTGTATCCGGTATTCACTTGGGTCGACGCTGCCTGAAACGTCCACCGCCAAAAGCAACGCCACATCACAGGCCTTCGCCTGAGACGTGAAACCAATAAGGCAGGTGATGAAAGTCGCCAAAGCTCGCCGCATAATCAGAGCCTAGCGGGCATCCGAACTTTGCGGCGAAAACTTTTCGTGATCCATTAGATCGGCATCAAGGCCCAATAGTCGAGATCTAGAAGCACGTCGGGAAGATACTTGCCGTCTTCGCCCTTCAACTCAAACGGTGCACCGCCTTTGGTCGCCACAAGACGCAGACGGATCGCCCCAACGCCAGGGGCCGAGGTTTCGGCCTTATCCAGAACTTCAGACCAAGCGCGGACAGTCATGCCAGACAGGCAAGGGTTCGCGTGTACCCCGCCGTTAAGACCCACGATCATCTGCGCGTTGGCCAGACCGTTGAAGGACAGCGCCCGCGCCATGGAAATCACGTGACCGCCATAGATCAGACGCGTGCCATCAGGCCGTGCAGTGCTGTCAAAATGCACTTTGGCGGTGTTCTGCCACAGGCGCGTGGCCATCATGTGTTCGGCTTCTTCAATGGTGACGCCGTCCACGTGGTCGATGGTCTCGCCGACCTCATAATCGCCCCAGCGATGCGCCTCGCCCGCCAGCGTGAAATCGTAGCCTGTGAAATCAAGCCCTTCTGGTATGACCAAATCCTTGGGGTCGATGACTTTGGACAGCTCGGGGATTACGGTTTCAGGCGCAGGCGCATCCAGATCCTTTTTGCGCACCATGACCCAGCGGACGTATTCCATGACCACTTCGTCGCGCTGATTGAGACCGCGCGTGCGGACATAGACCACACCGGACTTGCCATTGGAGTTCTGTTTGACCCCGATCACCTCAGAGGTCGACCGCAGGGTGTCGCCTTCATAGACCGGTTTCAACCAGCGGCCCTCGGCGTAACCAAGGTTTGCGACCGCGTTCAGCGACACATCCGGCACAGTCTTGCCAAAAACCACATGGAACGCAGCCAGATCATCAATCGGTGACGCCGGAAGACCAGACGCCCGCGCAAATTCGTCCGAAGAATAAAGCGCATGCCGCGCAGGATACAAGGCGTGATACATGGCACGCTCGCCTCCAGACACAGTGCGCGGCACGGCGTGATGGATGACATCCCCGACTTTGTAGTCTTCGAAAAAGCGTCCGGCGTTGGTCTTGGCCATTAGTGGTCTCCGAGTTTGGTCTCTGGCGTGTAGGTGCCCTCTACCTCTTTGACGACTGCCTGCCCGCAGCGCATGACACCGCGCGCGGCGTCAAAGGCGTAGGTGGGCTCGCCCTGCAGCTCCCAGCCCTTGTTCAGGGCCGCGGTCACTTTGTGGCAAAAGGCGGATGTGTCGTCTTCAGACAGGAAGCGATAGAGTTTCATGGGGTTATGCTCCGAATGGGGTCAGGCCAAAGAGGGAATGCACCGCTCCAATCGCGCCGGTCAGGACGATTGCGATGGCAAAGAACATGACATCTTTGGACAGCGCGCCTTTTTCGTTTGGTGTCCAGTCCGGTTCAGACCGGTTGATGATACGCATGGTTGCCAAGGCCCAAAGACCGAGGCCTCCGAAGAGAATGAGCGACGCGCTGTCGCCGTTCACCAAGAGATGCGCGACGGTCCAGATCAGGAAGCCGGTCAGCATCGGGTGACGCATGCGATAAAACAGAGCGCCGCGTTTTGGGCCGGGCGTGACGAAGTAGATCGCGATGACCATCAGCAGGTTATTGACCGGCCCGCCCCAGCTTGGGCGATCCCAAAGGAACGTTGTGTCTGCGCCGCGATAGCCGACGACCATCAGAACGATCGACAAAAGCAAGGTCAGCGCAACCAACCCCGCACCTCGATTGCCCATAGACGCGCGCGCGTCAGGCGCGATCCGTTTGAAGAAATGCGCAAAGCTCCAGAGCAGAACGCCAAGTATCAGCAATGTCATCGTTAACCCTCCCCTTTTGGTACGGGTTAAGAGTTAGGCGCTTAGAGCCGCGATTGCATCCGCTTTCGACAAAATCTCACGCGCGGTGACGACGTGGAGGTTCTCGACGATCTTGCCATCGACGACCGCGACGCCAGTTCCAGCGGCTTCGGCTTCCTCAAAGGCGGCGATCTGGCGGGTGGCGAGATCGATCTCGGCGTCGGTCGGGGCGAAAGCTGTATTGGCGACCTCGACCTGTGCAGGGTGGATCAGGGTTTTGCCGTCAAAGCCCATATCACGGCCCTGTTCGCATTCTGCTGCGAGGCCCTCTGTGTCTTTGAACGCATTATAGACGCCATCGACAATCGTGACGCCATGCGCTTTGGCCGCGAGCAGGCAAAGACCCAGACCCGCCTGCATCGGCAGACGATCCGGACGGAACCGGCTTTGCAATTCCTTGGCGAGGTCGTTGGTGCCCATCACCATGCCCTCAAGTTTCGGATGCGCTCCGATTTCTGCGGCATTGAGCATTCCCAGAGGCGTTTCCATCATGGCCCAGATCGGCAGATCTCCGGTGATGTCGGCCAGCGCTTGGACTTGGGCCGCGCTTTCAACTTTGGGCAAGAGCACCGCATCGCAGTCCAGCTTCGCGACCGCTTCGGCATCTGCATTACCCCATTCGGTCGAGAGATCATTGATCCGCACAATGCGTTGACGGTTGCCATAGCCACCCTCAGCCAATGCCGCGGCCAGCGTGTCACGCGCAGGAACCTTTTGATCCGGTGCGACGGCGTCTTCGAGGTCAAATATGATGGCGTCGATGGCCAAACTCTTTACCTTCTCCATGGCCCGGGCATTGGACGCTGGAACGTAAAGAACAGAGCGATATGGGTGCGCGCGCTGGGTCATGATTTCCTCTCGCAATAATGTTGCGCATAGCTTTGACTATTTTTAAGGAAAGAACGCAAGCGGTTTTTCTGCATCGCAGAAAATGACGCTAGGGACGTCGCAGGATCATCCCGATTTTCTCGTCACTCGAGAACCCCATCTTTTCGTAGAACCCAACGGCTTCGTTTTGCTGCCCCGTCAGCAACATGACTTTATAGGCGTTTGCCAGCCACGCCTCCTCAATCGCGGCCTTCATTACGGCTCGGGCGAGTCCCAGTCCTCTTGCGGCTTTGTCAGACACCACGTTTTCGATCAGGCCATAGGGACGACCCCCATAGGTGACATTCGGCATCAGATGCAGCGTGGCCATTGCCTGCACCTCTCCGTTTAGAAGCGCGCCGTAGACAAAAGTCCCATCATGCCTCAAGACTTTTGCGAAATTAGCCTGCGCCTCGGCATCCGCGACAAATGAAGCCTTCGTATTCAGCTGCGCATAAAGCCGCGCCGCTGCAGGCCAGTCCTGTTCCGTCAAAACCCGCACGGTCATGTCAACGCGTCCCAAATCAATTTGCACCCCGCCCCAGCAAGCAAAAGATAAGTCAATCCAAAGAAGACGCGATCTGACACCATGTGGTGCGCCTTGACGCCGAGATAAACGCCGATCAAAGCAAAGGGGATCATGTAGAGGTCGAGCGTCAGGGTTTCCAAGGTAAAGAAGCCCAAGAACCCATAGGGAATGGCCTTGAGCGCATTGATGGCCCAGAAAACCACGATCGCTGTGGCATGGTACGTTGTTTTGTCAAACCGTTGCCCCAAGAGATACATCGCCGCTGGTGGCCCCCCAGCATGAGAGACAAAACTTGTGAACCCAGAGGCGAAGCCAGCGCCATAGCCGACTTTGGCCGAAAATCGCCGCGTCGCGACGGCGGCTTTAGGCAACATGCTCCAGAGGACAAACCCCAATGAAATTGCACCGATCAGAAATCTAAGAACGTCGTCATTCGTGTAGGTGATAAAGGCGGCCCCGGCAAAGACGCCCGGAATGCCACCCAAGATCAACACCCTCGCGGCCTCGGGATCCCAGCGTTTCCAAAAAGGGCCAACGCTGGCCACATCCATCACCATCAACAGCGGCAACATGATCCCGATGGCCATCGTGGGCGGCAATATGATCGCAAGAATCGCAGAGCTGACAAAAGCTACGCCCCCGCCAAAGCCGCCTTTGGAGATCCCCGCAAAGAGCACCGCGAGGCTCAAAGTCACAAAAAACTGAATGTCCAACTCACACCTCAAAAGGGCGGCAAAATCCCTTGCATACCAAGGTATACACCCCATTCAACCCCCGCCCGACATCTATAGCACTGCCGCGCTGCAGCGCAAAACCCTTGCACAGAGGCCGCTTTCGCCGTAGGCACACCCCCAATTTCAACCGCACTGGAGAATTTCCAATGGCTCGACCCAAGATTGCCCTCATCGGCGCAGGTCAGATCGGCGGCACACTTGCCCACCTCGCAGCACTCAAAGAACTTGGCGACGTTGTTCTGTTCGACATCGCTGAAGGCACCCCAGAGGGCAAAGCTCTCGACATCGCGGAATCTGGCCCATCTGAGGGGTTTGACGCGAAGCTGAAAGGCACCCAAGACTACGCGGACATCGCTGGCGCAGATGTCTGCATCGTGACCGCGGGTGTACCACGTAAGCCAGGCATGTCCCGTGACGACCTTCTGGGCATCAACCTGAAAGTCATGAAGTCCGTGGGCGAAGGCATCCGCGACAACGCACCTGAGGCGTTCGTGATCTGCATCACCAACCCGCTGGACGCGATGGTTTGGGCACTGCGTGAGTTCTCTGGCTTGCCACACGAGAAAGTCTGCGGCATGGCAGGCGTTCTGGACTCCGCACGCTTCCGCCACTTCCTGGCCGAAGAGTTCGACGTATCCATGAAAGACGTCACCGCCTTCGTTCTTGGCGGCCACGGCGACACCATGGTGCCATCTTCCCGTTACTCCACCGTTGCAGGCATCCCTCTGCCGGATCTGGTGGAAATGGGCTGGACCACTCAGGAAAAACTGGACGCGATCATTCAGCGTACCCGTGACGGCGGCGCGGAAATCGTTGGCCTGCTGAAAACCGGCTCAGCGTTCTACGCACCAGCGACCTCTGCGATCGAAATGGCTGAAGCCTACCTCAAAGACCAAAAGCGCGTTCTGCCTTGTGCAGCTTACGTTGACGGTGCTCTGGGTCTGGACGGTATGTATGTGGGCGTTCCAACCGTAATCGGTGCCGGCGGCATCGAGCGAATCGTCAACATCAAGCTGAACGCCGAAGAACAAGAGATGTTCGACACCTCTGTGAACGCGGTGAAGGGCCTGGTTGAGGCTTGCAAAGGCATCGACAGCTCGCTGGCATAAGCCACCTCAAGAGTTTCAGAAGGGCCCGCTTTTGGCGGGCCTTTTTTATTGCTTCATGAATGTTTGCGCAAACTTCTTTCAGGCGCGACGAGTCGGATTTCACATGCGACTCGATTTCAGAAAAGAACATTTCTTTAATTTGTGATCACAGTATTTTTTCGTGTGATCACAAATGTCGGAATTTTCCGTAGAAATACGGCAAACGGACAAAAAGCGCTTAGTTTTATGGAATCTGTGCGTCTATAACATTCGCAATCGTATCTAACACGGGACAGCTTCATGAACATCCATGAGTATCAGGCGAAGGCTTTGCTTCGCTCTTACGGCGCCCCAGTTTCCGAAGGTCGTGCAGTTCTGAAGGCAGAAGATGCCAAGACTGCAGCCGGTGAACTGGACGGGCCTCTTTGGGTCGTTAAGGCTCAGATCCACGCAGGTGGACGCGGCAAAGGCTCTTTCAAAGAAGCCGATGCTGGCGAGAAAGGCGGCGTTCGTCTGACCAAATCTGTGGAAGAAGCCGCAGAAGAAGCCAAGAAGATGCTCGGCCGCACGCTGGTCACGCACCAGACCGGCCCAGCGGGCAAGCAAGTGAACCGCATCTATATCGAAGCGGGCTCCGGCATCGAGCGTGAACTTTACCTCGCGCTGCTCGTGGATCGTCAAACATCCCGCGTGTCTTTCGTCTGCTCCACCGAGGGCGGCATGGACATCGAAGAGGTTGCAGCTGCGACCCCTGAAAAGATCCTGTCTTTCTCTGTCGATCCAGCGACCGGCTACCAAGCCTACCACGGCCGCCGCATCGCATTCTCCCTTGGCCTGACCGGCGCGCAGGTGAAGCAATGCGTCAAGCTGATGGGTCAGCTCTATAAAGCCTTCATCGAGAAGGATATGGAGATGCTGGAAATCAACCCGCTGATCGTAGCAGACGACGGCAACCTCAAAGTTCTGGACGCGAAAGTCGGCTTTGACGGCAACGCGGTTTACCGCCACGCGGATGTCGCAGAACTGCGCGACACCACCGAAGAAGACCCCAAAGAGCTTGAGGCCTCCAAATACGACCTCAACTACATCGCTCTGGACGGCGAAATCGGCTGTATGGTGAACGGCGCGGGTCTGGCGATGGCCACCATGGACATCATCAAACTCTACGGCGCAGAGCCAGCCAACTTCCTCGACGTGGGCGGCGGCGCGACCAAAGAGAAAGTGACCGAGGCGTTCAAGATCATCACCTCCGATCCAAACGTCAAAGGCATCCTCGTGAACATCTTCGGCGGCATCATGCGCTGTGACGTGATCGCAGAGGGCGTTGTGGCGGCTGTCAAAGAAGTCGGCCTCGAGGTTCCTCTGGTCGTGCGTCTGGAAGGCACCAACGTCGAAAAAGGCAAAGAGATCATCAACACCTCTGGCCTGAACGTGATCGCTGCGGACAACCTGTCTGACGGCGCCGAGAAAATCGTTAAAGCGGTTAAAGGATAAGACAATGGCCATCCTCGTAGACGAAAACACCAAGGTCATCTGTCAGGGTCTGACCGGCTCTCAGGGCACCTTCCACTCCGAGCAAGCGATTGCATACGGAACCAAAATGGTTGGCGGCGTGACCCCCGGCAAAGGCGGTTCCGAGCACCTCGGCTTGCCGGTCTTCAACTCTGTGCACGAAGCGAAAGCCAAGACCGAAGCCAATGCTTCCGTGATCTATGTGCCTCCTCCCTTCGCGGCGGATTCCATTCTGGAAGCCATCGACGCCGAGATGGAACTGATCGTCTGTATCACTGAAGGCATCCCTGTGCTGGACATGATGGCTGTGAAGCGCGCGCTGGAGAATTCTTCCTCCCGTCTGATCGGTCCAAACTGCCCGGGTATTATCACGCCTGACGCGTGTAAGATCGGCATTATGCCAGGTCACATTCACAAGCGTGGCTCTGTAGGCGTTGTGTCCCGTTCCGGCACGCTGACCTATGAAGCGGTGAAACAGACGGCGGACGCAGGTCTGGGCCAGTCCACAGCCGTGGGCATCGGCGGCGACCCGATCAAAGGCACCGAGCACATCGACGTCTTGGACATGTTCCTGGATGACGACGAAACCCAGTCCATCATCATGATCGGCGAAATCGGTGGTTCCGCAGAAGAAGAGGCAGCCGAGTTCCTTGCGGAGCAAAAGAAAAAAGGCCGCTGGAAGCCAACCGCTGGTTTCATCGCGGGCCGTACAGCCCCTCCAGGCCGCCGCATGGGCCACGCTGGCGCGATCGTTGCCGGCGGCAAAGGCGGTGCGGACGACAAGATCGAAGCGATGAAGTCTGCGGGCATCATCGTGGCGGACAGCCCAGCAGGTCTGGGTGAAGCCGTGCTGAAAGCGATCGAGATCGGCTAAACGAATTTGAGGCGGGCTGGACACGGCCCGCCTTAAAGCCTCGCGACAAGCTGCATGCGTGCAGTTTTTCCCGACGCTTTAACAACAAGAAGACCAAAGTGATCGTGAGCGAGAAAAAACTCGGGATGAAATGTCCCGCCGCTTTCAAGTGCCGCAGGGTCAATCTCTGCGACGATGGAGCGGCTTTGTTTACTTATCACACAGGTCTCAATTCATCCGGTCCCAACCCAAATGAGGTGCACCAATGACCGATCAGTCCCCTAACGACATCTTCCATGCATCCAGCTTTATGCAGGGACATAACGCAGAGTATCTGGAACAGCTCTACGCGCGTTATGCCAATGACCCCAACGCGGTCGATGAGGTCTGGCAGGACTTCTTCCGCCAGTTGGGCGATGCGGAGCTGGACGTCAAAGCCGAGGCCGCAGGCCCAAGCTGGGCGCGCAATGACTGGCCTCCCGTGCCGGGCGGAGATCTGACGGCGGCGCTGACAGGAGAATGGCCTGCGCCTGCAGAAGCCAAGGGTGCTGGTGACAAGATCAAAGCGAAAGCGGCGGAAAAAGGTGTTGAGGTCTCGGATGAGGCGGTCAAACAGGCGGTGCTGGACTCGATCCGTGCGCTGATGCTGATCCGCGCCTATCGTATCCGCGGCCACCTTGCAGCGGACCTAGATCCGCTTGGTATGCGCAGCCAAGAGGCGCATCCGGAACTGGATCCGGCCTCTTATGGCTTCACCTCAGCCGACATGGATCGCCCGATCTTTATCGACAACGTTCTGGGCTTGCAGATCGCAACCATGCGCCAGATCGTGGACATCGTGAAGCGCACCTATTGCGGCACCTTCGCGCTGCAATACATGCACATTTCCAACCCCGAAGAAGCGAGCTGGCTGAAAGAGCGCATCGAGGGCTTCGGCAAGGAAATTCAATTCACTCGCGAAGGCCGTAAGGCGATCCTCAATAAGATGGTCGAGGCCGAGGGCTTTGAGAAATTCCTGCATGTAAAATACATGGGAACAAAGCGCTTCGGCCTTGATGGCGGCGAAGCCTTGATCCCTGCGATGGAACAAATCATCAAACGCGGCGGCGCGTTGGGTGTGCAGGACATCGTGATCGGCATGCCGCACCGTGGGCGACTGAACATCCTCGCCAATGTGATGCAAAAACCGTATCGCGCGATCTTCAATGAATTCCAGGGTGGTTCGTTCAAACCAGAAGATGTGGATGGCTCGGGCGACGTGAAATATCACCTCGGCGCGTCCAGCGACCGTGAGTTTGACGGCAACAACGTGCACCTGTCGCTGACAGCTAACCCGTCCCACCTTGAGGCCGTCAACCCGGTCGTTCTAGGCAAGGTCCGCGCCAAGCAGGACCAAATCAAGGACGAAGACCGCTCCAAGGTCATGCCAATCCTCTTGCACGGCGATGCAGCCTTTGCGGGCCAAGGCGTGGTTGCGGAATGTTTCGCCCTGTCCGGTCTGCGCGGCCATAAAGCGGGCGGCACGGTGCATATCGTTGTGAATAACCAGATCGGCTTCACAACTGCGCCACACTTCAGCCGCTCAAGCCCCTATCCGACAGACAACGCTCTGGTGGTTGAAGCGCCGATCTTCCACGTGAATGGTGACGATCCCGAGGCTGTGGTGCACGCAGCGAAAGTTGCGACCGAGTTCCGCCAGAAGTTCCACAAAGACGTGGTCATCGACATCTTCTGCTATCGCCGTTTTGGTCACAACGAGGGCGACGAGCCCATGTTCACCAACCCGATGATGTACAAAAAGATCAAGGGCCACAAAACGACTCTGACCCTCTACACAGATCGCCTCGTCAAAGACGGTTTGATCCCAGAGGGCGAGATCGAGGACATGAAAGCTGCCTTCCAGGCCAAGATGAATGAAGAGTTCGAGGCTGGGAAAGAGTTCAAGCCGAACAAGGCGGACTGGCTGGATGGCAAGTGGTCTCATCTGGACAAACAGGACGAAGACTATCAGCGCGGCGCGACGGCGATTAAGCCTGAGACCTTCGACGAGGTCGGTCGTGGTTTGACCACCTTGCCCGAAGGCTATCCGGTGCATAAAACCATCGGTCGCTTCCTTGAGACCCGTAAGAAGATGTTTGAAACCGGCGAAGGCATCGACTGGGCCACCGGCGAAGCGCTGGCCTTTGGCTCGCTTTTGACCGAAGGTTATCCGGTGCGTCTGGCGGGTCAGGACTCCACACGTGGGACCTTCTCTCAGCGTCATTCGGGTATCGTCAATCAGCACTCTGAGGGCCGCTATTACCCGCTGAACAACATCCGCGCGGGTCAGGCACAATACGAAGTCATCGACTCGGCTCTGTCTGAATATGCGGTACTGGGCTTTGAATATGGCTACTCGCTGGCGGAACCGAACGCGCTGACCCTTTGGGAAGCTCAGTTTGGCGACTTTGCCAACGGTGCGCAGATCATGTTTGACCAGTTCATCAGCTCTGGCGAAAGCAAATGGCTGCGGATGTCAGGTCTGACCGTTCTGCTGCCGCATGGCTTTGAAGGTCAGGGTCCAGAGCACTCTTCCGCGCGACTGGAACGCTTTTTGCAGATGTGTGGCGGTGACAACTGGATCGTGGCGAATTGTACAACGCCTGCGAACTACTTCCACATCCTGCGCCGTCAGCTGCACCGGACCTTCCGTAAGCCGCTTATTCTGATGACGCCAAAGTCCCTGCTGCGCCACAAGCTGGCGATCAGCAAGACCGAAGAGTTCACGACTGGCTCCAGCTTCCACCGCGTTCTGTGGGATGACGCCCAGCACGGCAATTCCGACACGCAACTGGTGGCGGATGACAAGATCAAACGGGTCGTGATGTGTTCTGGCAAGGTCTACTACGACCTGCTGGAAGAACGCGACGCGCGCGGCATCGATGATGTCTACCTGATGCGGATCGAACAATTCTATCCGTTCCCGGCGATCTCTCTGGTCAAGGAACTGGAGCGTTTCAAAGGCGCCGAGATGGTCTGGTGTCAGGAAGAGCCCAAGAACCAGGGTGCTTGGTCCTTTATTGAGCCAAACATCGAATGGTGCCTCAGCCGCATCAAAGCAAAACACACTCGTCCGATCTATGCGGGCCGCGCGGCATCTGCCAGCCCGGCGACCGGACTAGCAAGCCAACACAAAGCACAACAAGCGGCGCTCGTGGATGCAGCGCTGACCATTGAAGGGTGAATGAAATGACGACCGAAGTACGTGTCCCTACACTTGGTGAAAGCGTGACCGAAGCCACCGTCGCGACCTGGTTCAAAAAACCGGGCGATGCGGTCGCCGTGGATGAAATGCTCTGCGAACTGGAAACCGATAAGGTGACGGTCGAAGTCCCAGCCCCCGCAGCGGGCGTCATGGGCGAGATCGTCGCGGCAGAAGGCGACACCGTGGGTGTTGACGCTTTGCTGGCAACGATTGTGGCGGGCGAAGGCGCCGCCCCGGCTCCTGCTCCGGCCGCAAGCGCGGCTCCTGCGGCGGCTGCGGATGCTGGTGCGGGTAGCACCGATGTGATGGTGCCAACTTTGGGTGAATCCGTGACCGAGGCGACTGTCTCGACATGGTTCAAAGCGGTTGGTGATACCGTCGCGCAAGACGAGATGCTCTGTGAGCTGGAAACGGACAAAGTGTCTGTCGAGGTTCCTGCGCCTGCCGCAGGTGTTCTGGCCGAGATCGTTGCGCCAGAAGGCACAACTGTGGACGCAACCGCGAAGCTCGCCGTGATCTCTGGATCCGGCGGCGCAGCAGCCCCTGCGCCCGCGGCAGCAGCGGCGGCCCCTGCCCCAGCGGCGTCTAAAGACGTTGAGAACGCACCATCCGCCAACAAACTGATGGCCGAAAAGGGTATCGATCCAGCCAATGTTGCAGGCTCTGGCCGCGACGGTCGCATCATGAAGGAAGACGTGCTGAAAGCGGCTATCGCTCCGGCAGCGGCCCCTGCAGCTCCGGCCGCAGCGCCTCGCGCCCCAGTGGCCGCGGAGGATGCCTCCCGCGAAGAGCGCGTGAAGATGACCCGCCTGCGTCAGACCATCGCGAAACGTCTGAAGGATTCTCAGAACACCGCAGCCATGCTGACCACCTACAACGAGGTCGACATGACCGAGGTGATGGCGCTGCGCAACGAGTACAAAGATCTGTTCCTCAAGAAACACGGCGTGAAACTGGGCTTTATGTCCTTCTTCACCAAAGCCTGTGTTCATGCGCTGAAAGAAGTGCCCGAGGTCAACGCCGAGATCGACGGCACCGACATCGTTTACAAAAACTACGTCCACATGGGCATTGCGGCGGGCACGCCGACCGGTCTCGTGGTGCCCGTGATCCGCGACGCGGATGCGATGAGCTTTGCTGCGATCGAAAAAGCGATTGCCGAAAAAGGCGCGCGCGCGCGGGACGGCAAACTGTCTATGGCGGAAATGCAGGGCGGCTCTTTCACCATCTCGAATGGTGGTGTCTATGGCTCTCTGATGTCCTCGCCGATCCTGAACCCGCCACAGTCCGGCATCCTTGGCATGCACAAGATCCAGGACCGTCCGATGGCGATCAACGGCAAGGTCGAGATCCGTCCGATGATGTATCTGGCGCTGTCCTATGACCACCGGATCGTAGACGGCAAAGGCGCGGTGACCTTCCTCGTGCGAGTCAAAGAAGCGCTCGAGGATCCGCGTCGCCTGTTGATGGATCTGTAATGCGGTGTCGGGCTGAAGCCCGACCTACGACGACCCCGTAGGGCGGGCTTCAGCCCGCCTCACCAAAAAAATTCTCAGGAGACACCCCAATGTCCCAATATGACGTCATCATCATCGGAGCCGGCCCCGGCGGCTATGTCAGCGCAGTGCGCTGCGCCCAGCTGGGTCTGAAAACCGCCATCGTCGAGGGCCGCGAGACCCTCGGGGGCACCTGCCTCAACGTGGGCTGTATCCCGTCCAAGGCGCTCTTGCATGCGACCCATATGCTGCACGAAGCAGAGCACAGCTTTGCCCACATGGGCCTGAAGGGCAAAAGCCCCTCGGTCGATTGGAAACAGATGCTGACCTACAAGGAAGAGGTCATCGGCCAGAACACCGGCGGCGTCGAGTTCCTGATGAAAAAGAACAAGGTCGACTGGCTCAAGGGTTGGGCGACGATCCCTGCGGCGGGCAAGGTGACCGTGGGCGACACCACCTATGAGACCAAGAACATCGTGATCGCGTCGGGGTCTGTGCCGTCCTCGCTGCCAGATGTTGAGGTCGACAACGACAAAGGTCTCGTGGTTGACAGCACCGGCGCGCTGGAGCTGGGCAAGATCCCGAAAAAGATGGTTGTGATTGGCGCGGGCGTGATTGGTCTGGAACTGGGCTCTGTTTACGCGCGTCTGGGCTCTGAAGTTACCGTCGTCGAATATATGGACGCGGTCTGCCCGGGCATGGACAAAGACGTACAGCGTACCTTCAAGCGGATCCTTGAAAAGCAGGGTCTGAACTTTGTGATGGGCGCGGCGGTCTCTGGTGTTGAGACCACCAAGACCAAAGCCAAGGTCAGCTACGCGCTTAAGAAAGCACCTGATGCGACCGAAACCATTGACGCCGATGTGGTCCTCGTGGCGACAGGCCGCAAACCCTATGCCGAAGGTCTGGGCCTCGACGCCCTAGGCGTGAAACTGACCGAGCGCGGCCAGATCGCAACCGACGCCCATTGGGCCACTAACGTGCCGGGCATCTATGCCATCGGCGACGTGATCGAAGGCCCGATGCTGGCGCATAAAGCCGAAGACGAAGGCATGGCGGTCGCCGATGTGATCGCGGGCAACCATGGTCATGTGAACTATGGCGTCATTCCGGGTGTTGTTTACACGACGCCGGAAGTGGCGACCGTGGGCCAGACCGAAGATGCTCTGAAAGCCGCAGGTCACAAGATCAAGGTCGGCAAGTTCTCTTTCATGGGCAACGGCCGCGCGAAGGCCGTAGGTCAGGCGGATGGCTTTGTGAAACTGATCGCAGACAAGGAAACCGACCGCGTTCTTGGTGCGGCGATCATTGGTCCAGCCGCCGGTGACATGATCCACGAGATCTGTGTGGCAATGGAATTTGGCGCCTCGGCCCAAGACATCGCGTTAACCTGCCACGCGCACCCGACCTATTCGGAAGCGGTCCGCGAGGCAGCTTTGGCCTGCGGCGACGGTCCGATCCACGCGTAAGGCTTCACCGACACGGAAAATTAAAAGCGGCCCTTGGCGGGGCCGCTTTTTTCGTGACAGCGCAGAGGCCTTGAGGGGGATCGGGGGTACTGGCCGCTGCGCCGTCACGGGGGTGACGTTGGGTACGTCACATGGGGTGAGTGTGGCAAGTCTCTTGCTTACAAACTCCACCTATGTGCGCACCTCGCGCTCTGCCAGAGGCGTTCACGGCGATGTGTAGATGATGTGTTAACGGCGTGTCTTGCCGGCGGCTTTGGCCGCTTCGATGCCTGGAGCCGGATCATAGCCCGCGTCACGCATAAGGGCGATGGACTCTGCCTCCACGCGCGCTTCGAGGTCCTGCATAAAGGCCTCCGATGAGCGGCCCGGTTCAATCGGGTCGAGGAACTCCATCACGGCCAAGCCGGGCTTGCGATAGACCCCTCGACGTGGCCAGAAGACGCCCACATTGGCCGACACGGGCACAACCGCCTGGCCGGTCTCGCGATAGAGCACGTTGATGCCAATTTTATAGGGCAGATACCCATCCCAAGCGACGCGCGTGCCTTGCGGATAGATGATCAACTGGCCCGCGGGCGCATCGCCATCCTTGACAGCTTTCATCATGCTCTTGATCGCCTCAGAGCGTTTGCCACGGTTCACAGGCACGCACCCGATCCGCATGCCGTACCAGCCCAGAATAGGCGCATAGCGCAGGATCGCTTTCATGATGAACTTGGGCTTTGGCAGCACGCTCACCAGCATGATGATGTCAAAAAAGCTCTGGTGCTTGGCTGCGACCAGTACCTCGTCCTGAGGAACTTCGCCACGGATCTCCGATTTCAGCCCAATCATCCAGGCCGCAGACCAGCGCACATAGCGGCAATAAGTACGCACGCCCGCATAGGCCCATTTGCGATCCAACACCGCCAGGGGCGTGAAATAGAGCGACATGAGGAACATCATCACATACATCTGGATGCTGAATAGCAGCGAGCGGATCCATTGCAGGGCATATCCCATCAGCTCAACTCCGATAGCGATTTACGGGCGGCGACGCCAGTCGCCAAAAAGGCAACGGCAGCCGCTGCAAATGGCACCACAGCCAGCCACAGCGCGCCATAGCCCTGAAAACCTAACCCGGTCAAAAAGCCACCTGCGCCCTGAGCCGACGGCAAGAGCAACACTGCGCCATAACCCGCCACTGTGCCGGCGGCCGCGCCCATCAGGGCGCGTAGGGTGAAACGGCGAACAAAAGCACGGGCGATATATTCGTCCTGCGCTCCGACAAGGCGCATGACCGCAATCACCTGAGAATTGGCCGCGAGCGCTGCGTTTGCAGCCAGTGTGATCATTGTGCCGGTAACGGCCGCGATGACGCCAATCGCGAGCCAGCCCAGCATCCGCAACCGCATCGCCGCCTGCTGCAATGGTTTGCGCCAGCGGCTGTGATCGTCGAGAATGGCACCGGGCACTTCGGCCTGCAAACGCAGACGCAGGCCAGCGGCGTCATAGCCCTCTTCGGTCTCGGAAATCTCGATCAGTTGCGGGATCGGCAGATCCTCGATCGGCAGATCCGGCCCAAACCAAGGCGACAAGAGCGCGCGTTGCTCATCCGCGGTCAGAGCCCGCGCCCCAGCGATACCCGGTGTGGTTTCCAGCACATTCAGGGCCGCAGCGGTCTGTTGCTCGAGCTGCGCCAAGGGTGCCGATATCCGCAGGGTCGAGCCATTCGCGAGCTCTTCGCCCCACCGCTGCGCCAAGCGGCCCGTGGCCATCGACAAAGCCAATGCGAACACCACCAGAAAGGCCATCGCTGCTGCTGAAAACAAGGTCAACCGCGCGGTGAATCCCGTTGGCGGCACCATGCGATCGGCTTGCGCGTCTCGGGAAAACAGAGACAGGAAATTGCCAAAGAGCCGGTTCATAGATCCGCCCCCGCAGCCTGAACCCGCCGGTTCGCGATCCGCAGAACGCGCGTTTGCACTTTGGTTTTCGCCGCTCGGATCAGGTTCATATCATGGGTCGCGATCATCACGGTCTTGCCCATTTTATTGAGCTCGATCAGCAATTGCAGAACGCGCTGGGACATCTCCCAGTCTACGTTCCCCGTTGGTTCATCGGCCAAAACGATGTCAGGCGACATGATCACTGCGCGCGCAACGGCTGCGCGTTGACGTTCGCCGCCCGACAATTCCGGCGGCAAAGCCTTGGCGCGATCCCTTAGGCCGACCCAGTTCAAGAGCTCTTTGAGGTTAGACACCTGCTCCAGACTGTCCCGCCCCGAAACCGTCAGGGGCAGCGCCACATTATCGGCAACAGGCAGGTGATCCAGAAACTGGCAATCCTGATGCACCACGCCAATCCGTCGGCGCATCACAGCCGCCTCATCGCGGTTCATCCCGTGCACGTCTTGGCCAAACAGACGCGCGTGACCCGCCGTCGGCGTCAATGCGCCATAGCACAGCTTAAGGAAAGTCGTCTTGCCCGACCCCGACGGCCCGGTCAGGAAATGAAAGCTGCCAGGTTGCAGCGCAAGGCTGACCTCGGACAGCAATTCGCCACCGCCATAACTATAGGCAACATTGTCGAGCTCGATCACGGGTTGGGCCTCATCCGGTCATTTGCACTCTTGTGCCGCAGGCACGTCCTAGTTGCAATCTTTCAGACGCGAGCTTTGCCCTTTCATGAACGCCCTAAACACCATATGTTGGCCCCAGAGCATGCTTTCTTGAGGTTTGAGGGGCGAATGAGGCTGAACTGCCCGAATTGCGGAGCGCAATACGAAGTACCCATCGATGTGATTCCGGCCGAGGGCCGCGATGTCCAGTGTTCCTCTTGCGGGATCACCTGGTTTCAGGCACATCCGGATCATGACGCGGAACCGGATCTGGACCTGAATATTCCAGAGGCCGAAGACCAATGGGTTGCGCCTGCCGAAACTGCGGAGCCCGCTGCGGCTGAGTCCTCGGAATCGCTGCAAGAGACCCTGAAGGAAGCTGTGCGGGCGCAGATGCCCGAAGAGGTCGAAGAGGTTATTGCCGAAGAGGTGGAATCCCGGCTCGACGAAAGCCCCCTCGGAGATTTTGAAGCAGAGCTTGATGCGCAATTGGCAACTGCGGAAGACGTGAGCTGGGACGCAGAGCCCGAAGCCGAGGTTTCAGAGCCTGAATCCGCGCCCGAACCGGAGCCCATGGCCGCACCAGAACCAGAACCCTTCTATGCGCCGGAACCGGACCCAGAGCCACAATTTGAAGCAGAAGCAGCCCAGGATGAGTCAGATCCGCTATTTGCCCCCGCTGCCGCTGATCCGGCCCGCGGTCGTGCGCGGCGTCGCCGCGAGGTGGACCCTGCGGTTGCCGATATCCTGCGCGAAGAGGCCAACCACGAAGCCGAAGCCCGCCGCGCCGAAGAAACCTCAATCGAGACCCAGCAAGAATTTGGCTTAGAGACCCCCGAAGAAGACGAATCCGTACGTCGCGCTGGTCAGGCCCGCGCGCGTATGGCGCGGATGCGGGGGCTGTCTGCGGATCCTCAGGTTTCTGCAGAGCCAGACCCCGATGTCGGGGGATCTCGCCGTAATCTTTTGCCGGATATCGAGGAAATCAATTCCACCCTGCGTGCCACAGAAGATCGCGCACCCGAAGAACTGCCCGACGGCCGCCCGACGCAAACCCAACGCCGCCGAGGCGCAAGCAGACTTGGATTTGGCATGGCTCTGATCCTGATCGCAGGTTTGATGTTTGTCTATGCCCGCCCCGGAGCGGTCACGGCGCAATTTCCACAGTTCGCACCGGCGGTTTCGGGCTATGTTAACTCTGTGGATGACGGTCGGATCTGGCTGGATGTTCAGATGACAAAACTGATGCTTTGGCTGGATAGCATGGCGTCAGATGACGGAACCGCCGATACGTAATCAGAACCGATCCAGCAAACGGCGCAGATAGTTGCGTTCCTGTTCCGGGCGATCCGCTTCGCCCGAACGCTTGCGGATCTCGTCCAGCAAATCTCGTGCCCGACGATAGACGTCTTCGCCTTGCAAGAGTTGCTCATCGCTGCCAACGCGCCCCGTACTACCCGGATTGCGCCCAAGAGGGTCTTGGCTTGGTGTAATGCCGCTCTGTTGGTTGCCCTCGCCGCCTTGCTGTTCGTTCTGCGCCAGCGCCTCGCCAAGATTGCGCATGCCCTCGCGCAAGGCGTTCATCGCATCGGCCTGACGGTCGATCGCCTCGGCTAATTCGTTCTGACGCAGAGCATCTTCCGCCTGATCCATGGCCTCGCCAGCGCGCCCAAGCGCCTCGCGCGCGGCATCGCCCTCAGGTGTGCCCTGTCCTGGCAGGTTCTGTGCTTGGCGGCCCAACTCTTGGCGCAGGGCCTGTTGGCGGTCGGCCAATGCGCCCTCAAGCCCTTCACCGGCCTCACCTCCGCCCTCGCCCTCGGCGTTTCCCTGGCCGCCGGTGCCATCATGCGACTGACCACGTCCTGCGCCGCCAGAGCGGCCCTCGTTGCCCTGAGACTCACCCGCTTGCGCATTCGGGTTGAACTGTTCCTGCAAGTCGCGGAAGGCTTGATCCGAGAGGCCCTGCTGTTCCCGCAAGGTCTCGCCAAGTTCATTCATGGCTTGCTGACCAGGGGATTCTCCGCCCTCACCCCCTTGGGCCACCTGCATGTTTTCCATCATTTCCTGGAACTCTTGCAACGCCTGCTGGGCTTCGGCCATCCGGCCTTGTTCCATAAGTTCCTGAATGCGGTCCATCATGCGTTGCAGATCGTTCTGAGACAGCTCCATCGTATTTTGCTGATCGCGCGAGAACTCTTGGTTTTCATCGCCATTCTGACGCTGTTGCTGAGCAAGCTGGCGCATGTAATCCTGTGTGGCTTCACGCAGCTCTTGCATCAGCTGGGCGATTTCCTGATCGCTTGCGCCGTTCTTCATGGCCTCTGACAGACGTTCCTGCGCGCGCTGCATGCGGGCAAGCGCGTCATCCAAATCGCCATCCTCAATCGCGAGGGCTAGCTCCCAAAGCTCTTGCGCGATCTCGTCGCGCTGCTCAAGCGAAAGCCCCTGGCGTGTCTGGAATTCCAACCGTCTCAGGATCGTGCGCAGGCGCAGGTAATCGGCGTTTTTGCGAAACAGAGAGTCGTCCGGGCGATGGCTGATCGCACGCAAAATCTGCGCGACGCGTTTTGCATTGTCGCGGGTCCACAAAAGGTCGCGCCGTTGTTCGACCAAGGCATGTGCCAGCGGGTCAAAGAACCGTCGCGCAGGCAGGTCCATGGTCACCTCAACCGGCGCGCTTTTCTGTCCCGCCGCGTCCTCGACCTGCAAAGTGAGCGTCACCGGAAGATGCGCCCAAAGATCTGCGCTGAAATCTTCGATCAAGGTTTCCTCAAAGGCATCGCGCGGGCCGCTGACAGGCAGAGGCAATGTCAGCTCTATTGCTTCACGCGGCTCGGGCGCGGCAGCCAGACCATAGCGGCGATCAAGGCGATCCATGTTCAATGTGATCTGCGCGGTGCCCCCCAAGAGGTCATAGTCATCTCGTGCTTCAAACGGCAGGCTCATCTCGCCACGCCCCGACACTGTCGCAGCACCAGTTGCTGCAACCTCTGGCACTGCGTCTAGGATCAAATCGACCTGCCACAGACGTCCGTTCGGTCCGGCAATTTCCAGGGTTCCATTTTGGCGCAACTGAAATTCCTGCGCCGCCTCTGTGGTGCTTGGCAGCTCGCCGACACGCGCGGAAACGGTTTCCTGCACCGTCAGCGCGCCAATCTCGCCATAAAGGCGCAGGATCACACGGCTGTTGATCGGCACGCGCAGAGCGCCTGCCTCTTGGTCGTTCAGATACAGCGTTGGCAGGCCGGTATAGCTTGGCGGCTCAACCCATCCCTCCCAGCTCGCTCCCACGATGCTGGGCGCGATAGGGCCCGGGGCCATGTCAGACAGGCTGCTGAGGCGTCCGAAACTGCCAAACAACAGCGCGATGGACAGAAAGACCGCCGCCACAAAGCGCAACCCATAGGGATCGAGTGTCGCAACCCGCAGGTCTGGCTTCGGAGGCCGCGCCTCGGCAGCTTTTTCCGCCATCCGCGCCTGATGCGCCTCCCAGAGCGCCTGCGTCGCGGGATCCTGATCCCCCATCGCCGGCGCATCCATCAGCGCCTGCACAGGGCGTCCGGGCAAAGTTTCATCCAATCGCGCCAGCGCTTCGGCCTGACTCGGCCAGCGCATGCGCCAAATTCCGCGCACCAAGAGCCACAACGCAAAGAGAACCGACCCCACGGCCAGCGCCCAAAGCGACTCAAGTTGCAATATGTCCTGAAGCCCCATCAAGAGGCTGGCGAGCACGACAAATCCCAAAGTCCAAAGCGGCCAGAACGCACGCACAAGCCGTTCAGACGCAAGGCCCAAACGCGTTAGCGCGAGGACCCAACGCAGTCTGGCAGGCTGGTTCGCCATTGGCCCGGTTGGTGCGGTCATGCTCTCAATCCGGTGGCTCTTGCGAAGATCGCGGGCGGGATTGCCCTAGAGCCACTCTGGAATGGTATCTCGATTTATCATTTCGTCAAAGGTCGGACGTCGGCGGATAACCGCAAATTGATCGCCATTGACGAGAACCTCAGGAATGAGGGGGCGTGTATTGTATTCGCTGGACATCACCGCCCCATAGGCACCCGCCGAGCGGAAAGCGATCAAGTCGCCTGCCTCAACCTTGGCCATGGTGCGGGATTTCGCGAATGTATCGCCGGTTTCACAGACCGGGCCGACGATGTCATAGGCCGCAGGCTCTTCGCCTGGAGTTGGTTCGACGACCGGAATAATATCGTGATGTGCCTCATACATGGCGGGGCGGATTAGGTCGTTCATCGCACCATCCACAATCATGAACTCGCGGTCTTCGCCTTCTTTGACGTAGATCACCTTGCTGACCATGATCCCCGCGTTGCCTGCAATCAGGCGGCCCGGTTCGATTTCGATCTCGCAACCCAGGTGGCCAAGCTCTTCTTTGACCATGGCGCCGTATTCGACCGGCAGTGGCGGAGCCTCGTTAGAGCGCTCATAGGGAATACCCAGACCACCGCCCAGATCCAGACGCTGGATGTCATGGCCATCCGCACGCAGAGTCTCGGTCAGTTCAGCGACCTTGCGATAGGCCAAACGGAAGGGTTCGAGCTGCGTCAACTGGCTGCCGATATGCACGTCGATGCCGATGACTTTCAGACCCGGCAGGGAGGCGGCATGGGCATAGACCTCTCGCGCGCGGCTGATCGGAATGCCGAACTTATTCTCGGACTTGCCCGTCGCAATCTTGGCATGGGTTTTCGCGTCCACATCTGGATTGACGCGCACTGTGATCGGAGCCACCACGCCCAGTTCCAGCGCGACCTCATTGATCACCGCCATCTCTGGCTCTGATTCCACGTTGAACTGACGCAATCCGCCGGTCAGCGCCGCATGGATCTCGTCCCGCGTCTTACCAACACCGGAAAACACAATCCGCTCGCCCGGAACACCCGCAGCTTTCGCCCGCGCGTACTCACCACCCGAAACCACATCCATGCCAGCACCCAGCGCGGCAAGGGTTTTCAAAATCGCCTGATTGCTCGAGGCCTTCATGGCATAGCAAACGAGGTGATCGGTCCCCTCCAAAGCTTCATCAAACAGCCGGAAGTGACGCTCGAATGTCGCTGTGGAATAGCAATAAAACGGCGTGCCCACCGCAGCCGCGATTTCCGAAACCGGCACGTCTTCGGCAAAAAGTTTGCCGTCGCGATAGAGAAAATGATCCATGCCAGTGCCCTCGCATCAAAACAGTTTCGCCTCTCATAGGCAGAAGCGAGAGCGCTTGCAATCAAAGGGCTTTCATCTTGCCCAAAATACTCAGAATCTAAGGCCTGCCTGCCGCGGGCCGCGCAGAAACAGGAATAGTGGCAAGCCACAGCTTACCCCGATCATGAATGTCGCGGGAATCGCCAAGAGGCCAAGCCAGCGGCGCTCGTAGATGCATTCGGCCAAAACCCAAACCGTCAGCGCAATCGCCGCAATCGTCAGATCCCAGACCAGCCCCGACGTCGCATCATTCACATACCACGCATCAATCATGAGGCTCAGGTCGTAGCCATGTTCCTCAAACCAGCTCAGGAAATAGGCCATCGGATGGATCGCACCCCAAATGGCGAGACCCAAAAAGATGACACCCATAAATGTGAAACGATCCCGCATTGAGGTCCTCCCTTTTGCTCAAGACATGAGACAAAAGGCAAAGCCGTCAAGCAAGGGGAAGTTTTCGCGACTTAAAGCCCTACCGAGACAGTCACCGGCCCTTTGCCGACGCTCGCCTTGCCGCCAAGGCTGACACCATTGGATCCGATCCCGATCCCAACATTCGCGCTTGGGCGCAAAGGCGCGCCGTCCACGCCGCAGGCGGCGAGGAATGCCAATGTAGTCAGGGCCGCGATCACTCTCATGCCAATATGTCCTTCCAGCGGGCGATCTGGCTGCGGACCTGGCTGGGCGCGGTGCCCCCGTAAGAGGTGCGCGAGGCCACGGAATTCTCGACAGTCAGAACGCTAAAGACGTCGTCAGTTATGTCACCATGTACAGATTGCATATCCTCAAGCGTCAGATCCGGCAAATCACAGCCGCGAGATTCCGCCATCGCCACCAAAGATCCGGTCACATGGTGCGCATCGCGGAATGGCATATTCAATGCGCGCACACACCAATCGGCCAGATCGGTTGCGGTCGAGAATCCGCTGCCCGCCGCCGCCGCAAGGCTCTCGCGGTTGCCGGTCATGTCTTTGACCATGCCTTCCATGGCGGCCAGGGCCAGCATCAGATTGTCGGCCGCATCAAAGACCTGCTCTTTGTCTTCCTGCATATCTTTGGAATAGGTCAGGGGCAGGCCCTTCATAACCATCATCAGCCCCGTATTCGCGCCAAAGATCCGGCCCACTTTGGCCCGGATCAATTCCGCGGCATCCGGGTTCTTTTTCTGTGGCATGATCGAAGAGCCAGTGGAGAACCGATCTGACAGGGTCACAAAACGGAACTGCGCAGAAGACCAGATCACCAGCTCCTCGGAAAGACGGCTGAGGTGCATCGCGCAGATCGAGGCCGCGCCAAGGAATTCCAGCGCAAAATCACGATCCGCCACGGCATCCAGCGAGTTCGCCGCCGGACGATCAAAGCCCAGCGCCTCGGCGGTCATATCCCGATCAATCGGGAAAGACGTGCCCGCCAACGCCGCTGCGCCCAAAGGCGATTCGTTCATCCGCTTGCGCGCATCTCGGATGCGGCTTAGGTCGCGACCAAACATTTCGACATAGGCCATCATGTGATGCCCCCAGGTCACCGGCTGAGCCGTCTGTAGATGCGTAAAGCCCGGCATCTCCCAATCCGCGCCCTGCTCAGCCTGAGCAAGAAGCGCTTTTATAAGAGCGACGAGCGCCCCGTCTGTGGCGTCCAATTGATCCCGCACCCAAAGTTTAAAGTCCGTTGCGACTTGGTCATTCCGCGAGCGACCGGTGTGCAAACGCCCTGCAGGCTCTCCGATGATTTCTTTCAGCCGCGCCTCGACATTCATGTGAATGTCTTCCAAAGCCGTGGAAAAATTGAAACTTCCGCTGTCAATCTCTGACAAGACCGTGAGCAGCCCTTCCCGAATGGCTTCAGCATCACTATCCGTAATGATGCCCGCCTTGGCCAACATCGCCGCGTGGGCCCTTGAACCGGCAATATCCTGCGCCGCCATCCGCTGATCGAACCCGATCGAGGCATTGATCGCCTCCATAATCGCGTCAGGTCCAGCGGCGAAACGGCCGCCCCACATCTGGTTCGAGGTCTTGTCAGTCATGTCGTCGCCCTTGGAGGATCTATGGGTATTTTACGTTCTAGCGTGCTTTATATGGCCTTGGCCCTAAGCGCAAATACAGCTTTCGCAGATATCGAGACCGCGAATGGCCTGCGTGAAGGCGACATGAAGAAGCTTGTCTTTCACAGCGAGGCACGCGACGTCAGTGACGCGGCCTTTGTGACAGCCGAGGGCGACATGACGCTGGAAGCCTTTGAAGGCAAACATGTGCTTTTGAACTTCTGGGCCACATGGTGCGCACCCTGCCGCAAAGAAATGCCGATGTTGGCTGAGCTGCAAACGGAACTGGGCGGTGATGATTTTGAGGTCGTGACCATCGCGACCGGGCGCAACATGCCTGTGGCGATCGATAAGTTCTTTAAAGACATCGAGGTCGACAACCTCACCAAACACCGCGACCCGAAAATGGATGTTGCGCGTGACATGAGTGTCTTTGGTCTGCCGGTCACTGTGATCATCGATCCAGAGGGCCGCGAGATTGCGCGCCTGCAAGGCGATGCGGATTGGTCAAGCGACAGTGCCAAGGCCGTTTTGTCCGCATTGATCGGTACCGACGCCGAAGGCAGCTGACTCGCCCTGACTTAACGGGATTTTCAGAGATTCGCTGAATGCTTTCTTGTGCGACAAAGGAGGCATTGATGGATATCCGCACAAAAGCATTCAGGGCCGAAAGGCTCAGCAACCCTCTGGATGAAGCAGTGAAGCTTCGCGACAAGTCCATTCTTGAAATGGTGCGAGCGGCCGTCTTCCATCAAGAAGTCACGCTGGCTTTTCAGCCGATCTTTGGTCAAAAAAACCCGAAGCAGCCCAGGTTTTACGAAAGCCTCATCAGGGTTCTGGATGAAACCGGCCGCTTCATCCCGGCCGCGCAATTTCTACCCTTCGTTCAGCATGACGAAATCGCGCGAGAGCTTGACCGCCTTGCATTGAAACTCAGCCTGGAGCGTCTGGTCAAACACCCGAACCTCTGTTTGTCGGTCAACATGTCGGCGCGCTCAATCGGATATCGCCCTTGGATGGATACCCTGAACAACGCGCTGCGCGTCTATCCAGATATCAACAAGCGACTTATCCTTGAAATTTCAGAGGGTTCGGTCGTCGAAATGCCAGAACTCGTCGCGGATTTCATGCCGGACCTGCAAAATCGCGGCGTGTCATTCTGTTTGGATGACTATGGCGCTGAGCATACGTCATTTAAGATATTGCACGACAGGTACTTTGAGTTTGTGAAGCTGGATGGCAGCTACACGCAGCGGGTCTACGAAAGTCAGGAAAAGCAAATCCTCGCAAATACAGTCGCGACCATGTTGCGACGTTTGGGTATCCATAGTGTCGCGACGAAAGTTGAATCTCAACTAGAAGCGCGCATGATGAAGAACCTCGGATTCAGCTATCTTCAAGGTTTCTATTTATCTGCGCCAACCGTTTCTCCACCTTGGGATCCGGTGCAGACCTCCCCCACGATGGCTTAATTGGAAACGCGCCAACTCCCATAAGTAATACTACCCGCGACATTGCATCGCTTGCCGCAATGCGGCAAATCTTATAAGCAATTGCTGCAGCGCTGCATAAGCTTTGGGCACTACTTTTGCCATGCAGCCTCATCGACGAATGCATTTGAGGGAGATCACATGACAAATGTAGTTATCGCATCCGCCGCCCGTACCGCTGTCGGGTCTTTCGGTGGGTCTTTTGCCAACACCGCAGCCCACGACCTGGGTGCAACTGTCCTCGAAGCCGTCGTAGAGCGCGCGGGCGTCGCCAAAGAAGAGGTTTCTGAAACCATTCTTGGCCAAGTTCTGACCGCGGGTCAGGGCCAAAACCCAGCTCGCCAAGCGCATATCAATGCAGGCCTGCCAAAAGAAAGCTCTGCCTGGGGCATCAACCAAGTGTGTGGTTCTGGCTTGCGCGCGGTTGCTCTTGCAGCGCAGCACATCCAACTGGGTGATGCCTCCATCGTCGCGGCCGGCGGTCAAGAAAACATGACCCTCTCTCCTCATGTGGCACACCTGCGTGCAGGTCACAAAATGGGCGACATGAAATACATCGACTCTATGATCCGCGATGGTCTGTGGGATGCCTTCAACGGCTATCACATGGGTCAGACCGCCGAGAATGTTGCCGAACAGTGGCAGATTTCGCGTGACATGCAGGACGAATTTGCTCTGGCATCCCAGAACAAAGCCGAAGCCGCGCAGAAGGCCGGCAAGTTCGACGACGAGATCACCCCCTTCACTGTGAAAACCCGCAAGGGCGACATCGTGGTCGACAAAGACGAATACATCCGCCACGGCGCGACCATCGAAAGCATGCAGAAACTGCGCCCAGCATTCGTGCGCGACGGCGGTACAGTGACAGCGGCAAACGCCTCTGGCCTCAACGACGGCGCAGCTGCAGCGTTGCTGATGTCTGCAGACGAAGCCGAAAAGCGCGGCATCGAGCCTCTGGCCCGCATTGCATCTTACGCGACCGCAGGTCTGGACCCATCCGTCATGGGTGTTGGCCCAATCTATGCGTCCCGCAAAGCGCTGGACAAAGCAGGCTGGTCTGTCTCCGATCTGGATCTGGTCGAAGCAAACGAAGCCTTTGCTGCGCAAGCCTGCGCCGTGAACAAAGACATGGGCTGGGACCCTGCAATCGTGAACGTCAACGGCGGCGCGATTGCAATTGGTCACCCAATCGGAGCCTCCGGCTGCCGCGTTCTGAATACTCTGCTGTTTGAAATGAAGCGCCGCGACGCGAAAAAAGGCCTCGCCACGCTCTGCATCGGCGGCGGCATGGGCGTTGCCCTCTGCGTTGAGCGCCCTTAAGTATAATGTGCAGAACGCACACATATCAGGCGCTCCCGAACGGGGGCGCCTTTTTTAATACCAACAGGACCTGCGGGTGTTGCGAGACACCGCGTCACACATGGATTTGTCGCGAAATAATATTGCAAATCCTGAACCCAAATTGTAACAGCATTACCAAGTAAAGACTACTGGAGGACTATCATGGGAAGAGTTGCACTTGTCACCGGCGGCTCCCGCGGCATCGGCGAAGCGATCTCTAAAGCATTGCAAGCACAGGGCTGCACCGTCGCAGCAACCTACGCTGGCAACGACGAAAAAGCAGCGGCCTTCACCGCTGAAACCGGCATCAAGACATACAAATGGAACGTTGCTGACTACGAGGCCTCTGCAGCAGGCATCGCTCAGGTCGAAGCAGACCTCGGCCCGATCGACATCGTGATCGCAAACGCTGGCATCACCCGCGACGCACCATTCCACAAGATGACACCAGACATGTGGAACGACGTCATCAACACCAACCTGACCGGCGTGTTCAACACCATCCACCCTGTCTGGCCAGGCATGCGCGAGCGCAAGTTCGGCCGCATCGTCGTGATCTCTTCGATCAACGGTCAGAAGGGCCAGTTCGCACAGGTCAACTATGCGGCGACCAAAGCGGGCGATCTGGGCATCGTGAAGTCCTTGGCGCAAGAAGGCGCGCGTGCAGGCATCACCGCAAACGCAGTCTGCCCAGGCTATATCGCTACAGAAATGGTTATGGCGGTTCCTGAGAAAGTACGCGAATCCATCATCGCTCAGATCCCAGCGGGTCGTTTGGGCGAGCCTGAAGAGATCGCGCGCTGCGTGGCCTTCCTGGCGTCTGACGATGCAGGCTTTGTCAACGGCTCCACAATCTCTGCAAACGGCGCACAATTCTTCGTCTAAGCCGTTTTTCAGACCGAAAAACGAAAGGGCTGGCCCTGCGGCCAGCCCTTTTTTGCGTCTCGTAAGGCCCTTGGTGGAAAGGGTCAGCGGGACGGTACCGTAAGTGTTCTGAACGCATCAAAACTCAGCGGCACGTGGAGATGGGAAAACACCCAACGCAGCCCATCACGCAACACTGCGCCACGTGCTTCATGGGCGGCGTCAAAGGCCTGACGCTGGCGGGGAGTGGTTGCTGTCTCAATCATTTCGGCCTCCTTTGGGCTAAGCATTTCTGAACTGATGCCAATATGCGCCTTTCCAGGTATGGTGACAAACGAGACTTCTCATAGCTTCAATTTAGTTTTACTTAACTGACATGAGTGATCGCCTACCCCCCTTAACTGCCCTACGTGCCTTTGAGGCCGCCGCCCGCCATATGTCTTTTGCCAAGGCCGCGGATGAATTGAATGTGACGCCCGCCGCGCTGTCGTTTCAGATCAAGTCACTGGAAGAGCATCTGGGCCAGCCCCTGTTCATCCGCCTAAACCGCGCCGTAGAGCTGACCCCCGCCGGCAAAACTCTCGCACCCGGGGCCACCGAAGGGTTTCAGGCCCTCAATGCGGCATGGACGTCGACTCGCCGCCTGGGTGACGACACCACGCTGACGGTTTCCGCAGGACCCTCGCTCACAGCTAAATGGCTTGCGCCCCGCCTGTTGGATTTTGCGCGCAGCCATCCGGACATCGATCTGCGCATTTCAGCCACCCTTAAGCGGATCGATCTAAGACGAGATCAAGTCGATGTGGCCCTACGTTTTGGCTATGACAGTGGCGATGATTTCTATTCCGTGCCGGCCCGCAAGGAATGGATGTCCCCCGCAATGACGCCCGCCATGGCCGAAGATTACCCAACGCCCGAAAGCCTGAAAGACGCGCCTCTGATCGTGGACAGTTCGATTGATTTCCTGTCGCCGCCTTGCGATTGGAACAATTGGTTTAAATCGATCGGTATCGACTACACACCCAGCCGCACCATCACGTTTTCCAATGCAGATCACGCCATCGAAGCCGCCTGCACTGGCGTTGGAGTGGTGTTGGGCCGCCGCCCCTTGATGATCAAAGATGTGCTCGACGGCCGACTCGTCGTCCCTTTTAAACAGGCTATCGAGACCGACGCCCGCTTTCACTTTGTCTGTCTGAAAGGGGCGGAAAAACGACCTCATATTCGCGATTTCAGGGATTGGTACCTCGCCGAAATCGAAAAGACCGCACATATTTGGGGCGACATGCAAATCACCCCCGTGACGGAGCTTTGAATGACCCGCCAACGCGCCACCGCAATAGGATTTATCGCCGTGCTGCTCTGGAGTTTTCTGGCGCTCTTCACGGTTGGCTCAGCGCCTGTACCGCCCTTGCAACTGAACGCAATCTGCTTTGGCATTGGCGGCAGCCTCGGCCTCATCTGGACCCATTTTAACGGAGGCCTCGGCCAGCTGCGCAAAATTCGCTGGACCGTTTACGCCTTTGGCACGCTGGGCATCTTTGGCTATCACGCTCTCTACTTTTCGGCACTCCGCCTCGCCCCCGCTGCCGAAGCAGGCCTCATTGCCTATCTCTGGCCACTTTTGATCGTGCTCTTATCGGGCCTTTTGCCCGGAGAGCACCTGCGCCGCGGCCATATGCTCGGAGGTGTGCTGGGGTTTGCTGGAGCTGCTCTGATCATTCTAGGCGGCGGTGCGAATTTCTCACCAGAGAACCTGCCCGGCTTTGCTCTCGCCATCGCCTGCGCTTTGACTTGGTCCAGCTATTCAGTGCTGTCACGACGCCTGGGATCGGTGCCGACGGCCTCCGTCGCCATCTTTTGCCTTGCGAGCGCGGTCCTTTCGCTCGGCCTGCATGTGAGCCTGGAGACGACACAATGGCCCACCACGCAACTGGGCTGGCTTTCCGTTTTCGCGCTTGGCCTCGGCCCGGTGGGCGCGGCCTTCTATGTCTGGGACATTGGGGTCAAACAGGGGGATATACAGCTTTTGGGCACAAGCTCATATGCCGCGCCGCTGCTGTCGACCGTCGTACTGATTCTCGTAGGGGTTGCAGAACCTAGCTGGTCGCTGGGTGCCGCAGCGCTTTTGATCACAGGAGGCGCTGTCATCGCCGCCCGCGCGAACGCTTAGGCGTCCGGGCCCAGAGGGCCCGTCGCCCTATGGGATCTCGGCTTACGCTTGAAGCCGTGTAATTTCTTCTTTTAGCTTAAGTTTTTGTTTCTTCATTTCCGCGATGGAAAAATCGCTGGAGCCGGGGGAGCGTTGCTCTTGTTCGACCTGTTGGGAGAGGGTTTCGTGTTTCCGTTTCAGTTCTTCCAAATGCGAGCTCACACTCATGGCAGCCCTCCTCTCTTGATGTATATGTAGGCCTCAGATTGCAACACAGTTCAGACGACCTGTCACGCTGCAGGTGCGAAAAACCCACAAGAAAGTCAGTTTCCGCCGATCCTGCACGCGGCACCCATTGATCTTGCCCAAAATACTCTCGCCGAAGGCAAGCCCGCAAAGCGGGCTTAATCCGGCATCCCAAGCGGAGCGCCATCTCGAAGAACCGCTTTGATTTCAGCGGTATAACTCTCGGCATCGCTCGTATGCGCGCGCCCCTCATGCATCAGAATCGGCGCATGCAGGCGTAGCGGTGCGCGGCCTGAATGGCGGGCACGCAGGATCACAAGATGTGCATCGCGGGAAATTCGGGGCTGGAGAGGTTGAACCTGAACAGACCCCAGTGTTCTGGGCAAATACCTTAGCAGGTCCTGTATGCGCTCCGCCCGATGGATGAAGCTAACATAGCCTTTTGGCGCAACCCGCCGCGCGGCGACTTCGAGCCATGTTTTCAAAGGGGTGGCTTCGCCCATGGCCGTTTCGCGCCCTAAGTCGGTCGCTGCATGGCCTGCGGTGCGGTCAAAATAGGGCGGATTGGCGATAACGTGGTCAAATCGCACGGATTTCACCTGATCCGGCAGCGCCTCAAGATCCGCCTCGATCACTTTAAGATCCGCTTCATTGGCCACACCGTTTTCGCGCGCCAAATCCGCATAGTCCGGCTGGATTTCCACCCCTGTCAGGCTCAGACCCTGCACACGCGCATTGAGACAAAGTGCCGCCGTCCCAACGCCGATCCCAAGCTCCAAAACCGTCTGCCCGGATCGCGCAGGCACCGAGGCCGCCAAGAGCACAGGATCAACGCCAGCGCGATACCCTTTCACCGGCTGGCAGATCCGCACACGGCCGCCAAGATATTCATTTTCCGAGATTTTTTCGCTCACGGGCGCCCCAAAGGGATCTCATTGTCGCGCATCACCCGTTCAGCGCGATCAATCATGTCATCCCGAACCATCAAACGACGCGGGAATATGCCAATACCGCCCTCAAGAACGCTCATATTTACGTCCATTTCAAAGCAGTCTATACCCTCCCCCTGAAGAAGGGCCGAGGCAAAAGCGATGATCGTTGGATCCGTGGTCCGTAAAAGCTCTTTCATACGAGCGATGTAAGGCCAAGGGCCGGGGTTTGTCGACCCTAGTGACGGGAACGTTATGAGTCTGGATCAGGCAGCACATAAACCACATGAAGCGCTGGCGGCGCTCTTGGCGGACGACATGGGTCGTGTGAACGACCTGATTGCAGCGCGCATGGCAAGCGAACATGCGCCGCGTATCCCCGAAGTCACCGCCCATCTGGTCGGCGCGGGCGGCAAGCGTCTGCGGCCTTTGTTGACTTTAGCGACAGCGCAGCTTTGCGGCTATGAGGGCCCCTATCACGTCCATCTGGCCGCCACTGTCGAGTTCATTCACACCGCGACCCTGTTGCATGATGATGTGGTCGACGAGAGCGCGCAGCGTCGGGGACGTCCAACGGCCAATCTGTTGTGGGACAACAAAAGCTCGGTTTTGGTAGGCGACTACCTGTTTTCGCGCGCCTTTCAGTTGATGGTCGAAACTGGATCGCTCCGTGTTCTGGACATTCTGGCAAATGCCTCGGCGACGATTGCAGAAGGCGAAGTCCTGCAGCTGACTGCGGCGCAGGATCTGGCGACGGATGAGAGTATTTATCTGCAGGTTGTGCGTGGCAAAACCGCCGCTCTGTTTTCTGCGGCCACCGAAGTCGGCGGCGTGATTGCGGGGGCGGATGAAGCCCACGTCAAAGCCCTGTTTGACTATGGGGATGCGTTGGGGATTGCCTTCCAGATCGTCGATGACCTGCTGGATTATCAAGGCGATACAGCCGCGACCGGCAAGAACGTCGGTGATGATTTCCGCGAGCGCAAACTGACCCTACCCCTGATCAAAGCCATAGCCAAAGCGGATGCCGAAGAGCGTGCCTTTTGGGTGCGCACGATTGAAAAAGGCAAGCAAGAGGACGGTGATCTTGAGACCGCGCTTGAGCTGCTCAATCGACATGGCGCGCTAGAGGACACCCGTCAGGACGCTTTGAAATGGGCGCAGGACGCGAAAAATGCGTTGGCCGATTTGCCACAACACGAGATCAAAACGCTGTTGATTGATCTGGCCGACTACGTCGTCGCGCGGATTAGCTAAGGCCTAGGGGCGCTGCCCCTCTGTACGGGATTGCGTGCAATCCCTCCCATTCACCCCGGGATATTTTCGGCAAGAGAAAAGAACCTGCCTGATTTGACCCACCAATTGGGGTGGGCTTGTTGGATGGCATCAAGAGCGGTATCTGTTTTGGCGCTGTTTGCGGGAAAGAGCGCGAAACAGGTCGCGCCGGATCCGGACATGCGCGCGATCAGCGGGTTGGTTGCCTCAAGGGCGCTCAAGGCATCGGATATCTCGTGGGCGAGACCGCAGGCCGGTGGTTCTAGGTCATTGCGTTGTGTGTGAAGCCAAGCCGCCAGATCCTCGGCAGACCGCCAGTTGGGCAGGACGTCCGGCATTGGCGCATTGTCGCGAGATGTTAGAGTCTTGAAAATGCTAGGGGTTGCCACCTCGATACCCGGATTGACCAGCAAAATCTCGCAAGCTGGCAACGATGGGAGGCGTTCTAGCTTTTCGCCAATTCCGGACATGCGTTGGGGCGACGGGCAGAGACAGACCGGAAGATCTGCGCCCAAAGGGAGAACATCTTCGGTTCGCGGCAGCGGCAGATCCCAGAGTTCCGCCAAGGCACGTAGGGTGGCGGCCGCGTCGGACGATCCCCCTCCGATACCGGAGGCCGCTGGCAGGTGTTTTGTCAAAGACAGGGCTGCCGTGCCCGAGGGATCAAATAGCTTTGCCGCCTTGAGCATGAGATTTCGACTGTCTGAAGGAACGCCCTCGGACATCGGGCCTGACACAAACAGCGACATATTGGGTGCGGCGCACGCTTCGATCTCGTCGCCAATATCCGCAAACGCCACCAGAGAATCGAGCAGGTGATAGCCGTCGGTGCGTTGTCCGGTCACATGCAATGTCAGATTGATTTTCGCCGGGGCGAAGGCCGTGACCTTAGCCGTCATTGGCCACCTGAACCGGGTCGTTGCCCTCAGCTTCCAGAACTGCGTCCAATCCCACATCCAGCTTCTGGCGAATGCGGTCAGGATCGGCTTCGGGCGCGCTGTCTTCATCGATAAAGGACAGAGCGCGATGCCATTGGAAACGGGCTTCGGTTTTGCGGCCCACCTTCCAATAGACGTCGCCTAGGTGGTCATTCACAATCGGATCGACTGGCATCAGAGCGGCGGCGCGTTCCATTGGATCTACGGCCTCGTCAAAACGGCCAAGGCGATAGAGCACCCAGCCAAGGCTGTCGACGATGTAGCCTGAGTCAGGGCGCGCTTCGACGGCGCGTTCGATCATGCCAAGCGCTTCATCCAGCTTGATGCGTTTTTCGACCAGGGAATACCCAAGGTAGTTCAGCACCTGCGGTTGGTCCGGATTGAGCTCCAACGCCGCACGGAAATCCGCTTCGGCGGCGGGCCAGTCGCCCAGTCGTTCATTGGTGATTCCGCGCGCATAGAGTGTGAACCACTTGCCATCGCTTGGATCCGTCATCATCGACAGCGCCTTGTCATAGGCCTGAGCCGCCCGTGCGTAGTCCTGTTGCTGACGGAAGACATCCCCCAATGTGTTGTGAACGATTGGCAGGTCTCCGTGGGTGCGGGCGAGCTGTTCCAGAACCTCGATGGCGGCGTCGATGCGGCCGCTGTGACGCAAAGCCTCTGCGCGGCCAAGTTCTGCGGCATGGAAAGAGATATGATCGGCCGGGACAGACCGGTAGGCCTGCGTCGCGAGTTCATATTGCTCTAGGTCTTCCAAAAGTTCCGCAGACAGCAACAGCGCATCCACGTGATCGGGGCGCAGGAACTCTGCAGTGCGGGTGTAAAGCAAGGCATAGTCGGGATCCGCTTCGCCTCGCAGCGCATCGGCGAGGGAATAGAAGACTTCGGCAATACCCTCGCTCGCGCTGCGCACATGGGTGAAAGGCAGGCGTTTTCCATCGGCCAGATCCGCGCGCACTTGGCGCAGCTGGGGATCCAGATCTTTACCAAAAAGCGCGTCCAGAATTTCGAGGCCGTCGTCATTGCGATCAAGCTGGCTGAGGATCTCGATCTGCGCCATGGCCCCGCGACGGGTCAGTTGCATGCCCAGCGCACCTTCGGAGGAATAAATATCCTCGGCCCCAGCGAAATCGCCCACAGAGGCCATCGCCAGCGCTTTGTGATAGAGCGCAAACCCCGCGAGGCCCGGTTCCTGAGCCACAGCATCAAAGCCCGCCACGGTGGCGTTCATATCGCCATCCCCCAATGCGGCCCAAGCCAGGATCAGCCCGTCGACCAAGGGGCCAATGCCCTCTTCGGCCTGAATACGTGTCATGACCTCATCAAAACGGCCACGCGCACTGAGGTCCGCAATCAACGCCATATTGGCCAGTTGGCTGGACACATCATCGATCGCATCTAAACGACGCGCGATCGGAATGGCTTTATCCATATTGCCCAAAGACAGATTTGCCAGAACCAGACTTTCCAGCAGGAAAGGGTCGCTTGGATTGGCGACCAAAAGCCGCGTGTAATAGAGCGACGCAGCCTCGTAATCATAGCTGCTGGCCGCCGCGCGCCCTGCGAGATAGTTGCCGGCAAGCCCTTGGGCTGAGGCCGGAACCGAAGTGACCAATAGGCTGGTCGCGATGACAAATGACTTTAGCAGGGTGAAACGCACGAGATGTCCTTGATCCATTCAGCAGAGGTAGCCTATCGGGCAGAACGCTAGGGGGCAATGGGCGGCGGCTCGCATTCGCGTGAGCCGTGGCTTTGTCGCTGCGATCTTGCTAGAGGTGGCGCATATTTGCTCATTCTCTGCGATATGGAGCCCCCTGATGCAGGCTATTTCCTCGATTTCCGATCTCGAAGCCCTTTATGACGCGGTGAACCCGCTTTCCATCGAGAAAGTCGCACGCCAGTTGACGCCCTTGTACCAGCAATGGATCAATGCCTCGCGTTTCGTGGTGCTGTCCACGGTCGGACCAGAAGGCACGGATGCCAGCCCACGCGGGGACGTGGATCCCGTGGTGCATATCGCAGACCCCGGCACAATCATGATGCCTGACTGGCGCGGGAACAATCGGCTGGATTCGCTGAAGAACATCGTGCGGGACGAGCGCGTCAGCCTCATGTTCATGGTGCCCGGCTGCTCCAATGTTGTACGCGTCAATGGCACAGCCATCGTGACAGCCGATGAAACGCTTTGCGCGCGGTTTGAAAAGAAGAACATCTTGCCCCGCTCGGTCATCGTGATGAAGGTCGGCGAGGCCTATTTCCAATGCGCCAAAGCGTTGATGCGTTCCCGGCTTTGGGCAGGTGAAGACGAGAGCGACAAGACCCCAAGCGCCGGGGATTTCCTGCGCGAAGTCAAAGAGGATTTTGACGCCGAAGGCTATGACAAAAGCTATCCAGAGTACGCGCAATCGCGGCTTTGGTAGTGTTTCGTCGCGTTTCCAAGCGCTGAACGTCCGGTTTCAAGTTGACTTTCGGTTAACTTGACGAGAGGACGTGGACGTTAAAAGGCTATGACACCGTCTGGCGTAGCCCCTGTGCTGTAAGAAGGGAAAACTGGATGTCTATTACTGAAGCAGACCTTTTTCAGGCGCGCACCGCTTGGGGTGACGCGCTTATTTCGATCTCTAAAACCTATGAAGATGACGGTATCGACGCAGCGCGCGCACTTGCCAGTGATATTCTGGATTCGGCCTATGGCTATAACCTCGGCCCAGTTTTGTTCAAACCCACTTTGGCAAGCGGTGAAAAGACGTTCCGCCCGACAAAAGACGGCGCTTTGGCATACTTTGTTGGCCATGACGAGAACTACCCGCTGGATGGCGGTTTTGGCATCAAGGGTTGGCGTTCGGTCGACTACGACAGCTCTGCATTTTTCATCGATGGCGATGTCGGCATGTGGATGGGCTGGGCGAAATTCACGGACAAAGACGGCAACGTCGTCACCGTGAACAAAACCTTTGGCTATAAGAAAGACGAAGAGGGCGCTGTGCGCATTGTCCTGCACCACTCTTCGCTGCCTTTCGAGCCATAAAATCTTACAGAGGCACCCACCGTAGTTTGTATGAAATGGCGGTGGGTACTCCCTTTGGCGCAACAAGCGTCAAAAAAGACCGCAAGCTCCCCAAAGCGTTTCAGACGTAGCCGCCGCTGAAACCAGCAGGCAGGAAAGCCCCACGAGAAAACCGACTGGAAGTATTTTCTGAACCATCTGACACGTCCCACATATCTTGTTTGTGGTACTACGAGTGGCTCAGAAGTTTCCGTCGCAGACTGCCCACAAAAAAGCCCGCCAGATCGGCGGGCTTTTCTGTTCTACATGTTCGGATAATTCGGCCCGTCTCCGCCTTGCGGCGTGACCCACGTGATGTTCTGGCTTGGGTCTTTAATATCGCAGGTTTTGCAGTGCACGCAGTTCTGGAAGTTGACCACGAACTCTGGCTTGCCATCTTTTTCCACGACCTCATAAACGCCGGCCGGGCAATAGCGCTGCGCAGGTTCATCGAACTTGGGAAGGTTGGTTGCAATCGGCAGATTTGGATCGGCCAGACGCAGGTGGCAGGGCTGGCTTTCTTCGTGGTTGGTGGCTGCAAAGCTGACGTTGGTCAGGCGGTCAAAGGACAGGGTGCCATCGGGCTTTGGATAATCGATAGGCTTGTGTTTATCCGCGGACTCGGTCGCCTCGGCGTCATTCTTGCCATGCTTGAGCGTCCCAAACAGAGAGAAGCCGGTGAGCGTCTGGCACCACATATCGAAGCCGCCCAGCGCCAGCGAGGCGGTGAGACCCCATTTGGACCACATAGGCTTGACGTTGCGGACCTTCTTGAGGTCTTTGCCGATCGCGCCATTGCGAACTTCGGTTTCGTAATCGTTCAGCTCATCAGAGGCGCGGCCATCCTGAATCGCCGCATAAGCAGCCTCAGCCGCCGCCATGCCAGAGAGCATCGCGTTATGGTTACCCTTGATGCGCGGCACGTTGACCATACCAACAGAACAGCCCAGCAGTGCCACACCCGGCGCGACCATCTTCGGCATGGACTGATAGCCACCCTCAGAGATCGCACGGGCACCGTAAGCCACGCGTTTGCCGCCCTTCAGAAGCTCGGCGATCTTTGGATGATGCTTAAAGCGCTGGAATTCCATGTAAGGGAAGAGATGCGGGTTTTTGTAGTTCAGGTGAACCACGAAACCGACGTACACTTGGTTGTTGTCCAGGTGATAGACAAAAGACCCGCCGCCCGCGTTGCTACCCAGAGGCCAGCCCATCGTGTGAGTCACTTCGCCTTCGTTGTGCTTGGCCGGGTCGATCTCCCAGATCTCTTTCATGCCAACGCCGAACTTTTGAGGCTCTTTGCCCTTTTGCAGGTCGTATTTCGCGATGACTTCCTTCGCAAGCGAGCCACGCACGCCTTCGGAGAGGAAGACATATTTGCCGTGCAGCTCCATGCCAGGCTCGGTGTTCTCGCCGTAGGAGCCGTCAGCCTCTAGGCCAAAGACACCGGCCACAACGCCTTTGACTTCGCCATTCTCGCCGTAAACAAGCTCGGAACAGGCCATGCCGGGGAAGATCTCGACGCCCAGCTCTTCGGCTTGCTCGGCCATCCAGCGGCAGACGTTGCCCATGGAAACGATGTAGTTGCCGTGGTTGTTCATCAGCGGTGGCATCGGCGCGTTCGGGATACGGATCTCGCCCGCTTCGCCGAGCATATAGAAGTTGTCTTCTTTGACCGGCACGTTCAGCGGTGCGCCTTTTTCTTTCCAATCCGGGATCAGCTTGTTCAGACCCACAGGATCCAGAACAGCCCCTGACAGAATATGCGCGCCGACCTCAGAGCCTTTTTCCAGCACGACCACGTCAAGGTCTGCATTCAACTGCTTCAGACGGATCGCTGCTGACAGACCGGCTGGGCCTGCGCCGACGATGACAACGTCATATTCCATTGCTTCGCGTTCGATTTCCGCCATCTGGCACACTCCTTGCGTGGCTAGAGTAATAATGTTTCGCCGTTGCTAGCCCGAGTTTGCAGAAAACGTCAATCAGAACCCGACGGGAATTAGCTCAGAAACGTAGTGTTACGAATGGATTTTCTGATTTTTAGGCCTTGGTCGAAACGGATTGCCCTAAACTTCAGGAAAACATGCCCCGCTGCGCGGTTTGGCTTGCATTCCCCCGCCCATTTGGGTCACTTATTTCAACCCCAAATCACTGGGCACGCCGCAGGCCTGCCCCCTGAGACTTTCTGAGGACGACCGATGGACAAGATCCCCACCACGCGCAAGGGATTTAACGCGCTGGAAACAGAGCTGAAGCAGCTGAAATCCGTGGAACGCCCCGCGATTATCGAAGCCATCGCCGAGGCTCGCGAGTTGGGCGACCTCAAAGAGAACGCGGAATACCACTCTGCGCGCGAAAAGCAGGGCTTTATCGAAGGCCGCATCAAAGAACTTGAGGGCATCATTTCGCTGGCCGAAGTCATCGACCCTGCGTCCCTGTCTGGCTCTGTCAAATTCGGCGCGACTGTGACCGTGGCCGATGAGGACACTGACGAAGAAAAGACCTGGCAGATCGTTGGCGAGTATGAGGCCAATGTGGAACAGGGGCTTTTGAATATCAAATCCCCCATCGCCCGCGCCTTGATCGGCAAAGAAGAAGGCGACAGTGTAGAGGTGCGCACGCCGGGTGGTGTGAAAAGTTACGAGATCGTCGAGATTGCCTACGTGTAGGCTCGGCACAGCGTGAACCGGGGGCCTCATGGCCGAAGATCAAGACAGCCAGCCAACACCGATTGGCCTTTATAGCCGTCCAAATGCGCCGAGCGTGACGGGTGTGGAACTCGTGGCCGTCGCGTTGACGGCGGTGTGGGTTGCCGCCTGCGTGGTGTTTTTTGTGGTGCTGGAACCTGACACCGCTGGTCTTGATTCCCTCCGCTTCGTGATGACGATGCTTGCGGTCTTTATGCCGGTCGCGATGATCTGGGTTGCGGCTTTCGTTGCTCGGTCCAGCCGCGTGATGCGCGAAGAAGGACGCCGCCTGCAGGTGTCGATTGACGCGCTGCGTCAGAATTATACGGGGCAGGTTCAGGCCTCTGGACGCGGACTCGAGCCTTCGATTGCCAAGAAGCTCGACGAGATCGCAGCGGCGCAACGTAAGACTGAGTCTGCGATTGCGATGTTCTCGACGTCTCGGGATGCGGTTCAGGCCACGCGTCCGATCGCAGAACCTGCGCCTGAGGTCGACCTCGAAGATCAGGGATTTCTGGCCTTGGGAACGACCGCCGAGGATCTTACACCGCCGCTTGAGAAAGACGACTTTATCCGCGCACTGCATTTCCCTGAGAATGCCGAGGACCAGTCAGGCTTCAATGCTCTGCGGCGTGCGCTGAAGGATCGTCAGGTCTCGCAGCTTGTTCAAGCGGCGCAGGATGTTCTCACTCTGCTCAGTCAGGACGGCATCTACATGGATGACCTACGCCCTGATCTGGCACGCCCCGAGATTTGGCGCATGTTTGCTGAAGGTAAACGCGGTCGCGAGATCGCGTCTTTGGGCGGCGTGCGCGATCGTTCCTCGTTGGCGCTGGCGGCTGGACGGATGAAGCAGGATCCGATTTTCAGGGATGCGGTGCATCATTTCCTGCGCCGGTTTGATCAGTCTTTTGTGGATTTTGAGAAAACCGCTAGTGACGCGGATATCGCCGCTTTGGGCGACACACGGACAGCTCGGGCGTTTATGCTGTTAGGCCGTGTGGCGGGCATCTTTGATTGATTGGGGCTGCGCCCCAAGTTTGAGTATTTCTGGCAAGATGAAAAGGGCGTCAGAGCCCGAAATCCGCGTAGGAGATATAGCGCACTGGGGTTCCAGGCGTGATGTCCTGCGCTTCGTCGGACAGCTCAACAAGCCCTTCCGCCCAACTTAGACCCGAAATGCGGCCGGACCCTTCAGAGGGGAAGACTTCGACCTGTCCTTGCCTCACGCGCGCGCGCAGGTATTCGCGACGCCCTGCCTTTTTGGATTTGGTGAAAGCGGCGGGCAGCATGAATCCCTGGGGAATGTTCCAGCTTTGACCCGCCATCAGGCGCATCACAGGGCGCGCAAGGATCAAAGTACAGACCATCGCAGCGACCGGATTGCCCGGAAGACCAAATACAGGAGTTCCTTCCCACACACCCAGCGCCAAAGGCCGGCCCGGTTTGATCGCGATCCGCCAAAGCGCCATGGTGCCGGTTTCATTCAGAAGCGCGGACATGTGGTCCTCGTCTCCGGCAGAGGCCCCGCCTGAGGTGAGGATGACATCCGCCTCTTGGGCCGCACGGGTGAGGCCATCCTTTAGAATGTCGCGCTGGTCCGGCATGCGTCCCATGTCGATGGGCTCGTGACCAAGCTTCTTGATTGCCGCCAAAAGCATGGGGCGATTGGCGTCATAGATCTGTTCATCGCTGGCGGCAGCCCCCGCCTCGGCCAATTCATCCCCGGTTGAGATCACGGCCACACGCAGAGGCTTGTGGAGCGTCACGCGCCCAACGCCCGTGGCTGACAGAAGCCCGAGGTCGGCGGGGGTTAAGCGATGACCGGCCGGGAAGAGCGTCTCGCCCGCCCGCACATCTTCGCCCGCTTTGCGTGCATTCGCCCCAATCTTGAGGGGGCCGTGGAAGGCGATATGGCCGTCTTCGAGGTGTACGTCTTCTTGCAGGATGACCGTATCCGTACCCGCAGGCAAATTTGCACCCGTCAAAACGCGCAGCGCGTGGGTGTCTGGCACTACACCGTCAAATGGTTGCCCTGCCGCAGAACGCCCCTCGCACAAAGGCACGCGATGCACGTCCTCTTCGTACCGCGCACCTGTCAGAGCATAGCCATCCACCGCACAATTTGCGTGGGGCGGATGAGAGCGCTCGGCCATCACAGGCTCTGCCAAGATCCGGTCAAGTGCGTCCGCAACGGGCAAATCCTCAGCCTCAGTGACGCCTGACATACGAGATTGCAAAAGCGCTAAGGCCTCATCCACCGGGGTCCAATGCACCCCGGGCGGCAGGGCGAAACAGTCGTTCTTTAAGGGCGGCGGCTTGGTCATATTGCAAGGTCCAAATGGTGCGCGATGAATAGCGCGATCGCTGGAATATCATCGAGATCAAACTGAGGAATATCGCGATCTAGCGAGACGGGGGTATCAGTCGCCAAAGCCACAACAGAGGGCGTGTTGGCTGCGATAAGCCCTTGGCTGGTTTCGGCCCGATGTGCCTCGATTTTCGGGTGGTCTTCGGCCTTGAAGCCCTCGATCAGCACCAGATCCACTGGCGCGAGACGGGCGATCAGATCGTCCAGTGTCGGCGGCGCGCCACGGTGCTCTTTCAGGATCGCATAGCGCGCATCAGAGGCAAGCACGACCTCTGAGGCGCCGGCCATGCGATGTTTATGGGTGTCGGTACCTTTGGGATCCAAATCCACCGAATGATGGGTGCGTTTGATGGTAGAGACCGTGATCCCTTTGGCAGTGAACTCCGCGACCAGACGTTGTGTCAGCGTGGTTTTACCCGCGTTCTTCCAGCCGGTGATGCCAAAGCGCTTCATGCCATCGCCTCATAGATCGCACGGGCGGCTTCAAGGTCTTCGGGTGTATTCACGTTGAAAAAGGGATCGAAATCTGTGCTTGGGAACTCGGCTGTGACCGCATCATGTGCGTCTGTCCACAGCACCACTTTGCGCAGCCCATCCGTCAAGGCTTGGCGCAGCTCTTCACGCAAGGCGACCGGCCAAAGGCCGAATGTAGGCTGTCGCCAGAGTTTGCCGTCATCGTCGCGACTTGCGGCAAGTGCGAGCGGCATGCTCCCTGAGGCGGCCCGCAGCTTGCCAACCAAGTCCTCTGGGAAAAACGGCGTGTCGGCGGCCACGCTGACGATGCTGTCCGCCCCCTGCCTAGCGGCCCAGTCCAGACCGGCCAGAACACCCGCCAACGGGCCAGGATGGCCCGCGAGGCTATCGGGAAGCACGGGCAAACCAGTATCCGCGAAACGGTTTGCATCGCCATTCGCATTTAGAGCGATACCGCTGACTTGCGGTGTGAGCCGCGCGATCACGAGATCCAGTAGGCTTTGATCCCCGAGCATCAGCCGCCCTTTGTCGCCGCCGCCCATACGTGTGGCGCGGCCTCCGGCGAGGATCACTCCGAGTGGGGCGTTCATGACGCTGCCCCTTTGCGGCGGCTTTTCTTGGGGTCGTCGGCGACCGAGGAGGGATCTGCGTCATAGGTCAGACGGTCTTGGCCCGACAGGCAGACAAACCGCGCGCCGCGCAGACGACCGATCAGGGTCAGGCCAACCTGCTGGGCGATTTCCACGCCCCAAGCCGTAAACCCAGAGCGGCTGGCCAAAGCCGGAATGCCCATGAGAGCACATTTGATGACCATCTCCGAGGTCAGACGACCGGTTGTATAAAGCAGCTTATTGTCAGGAGATGTGCCCGTCTCGAGCATCCATCCAGCGATTTTGTCGACGGCGTTGTGGCGGCCCACGTCCTCCATATAGACCAGCGGGCGGTTGCCTTCGCAGAGCACAGTTCCATGAATCGCGCCCGCCTCAAGATAGAGCGACGGCGTGCGATTAATGATCGACGACAGTTGATAAAGGTCGCTGGTGCGGATCGACAGCGACGGCAGCTCAAGATCCTCCAGCCCTTCCATCATATCGCCAAAAACCGTGCCCACGGCGCAGCCGCTGGTGCGGGTCTTTTTCTTGAGCTTATCTTCGTGGTTGGTTTCCTGCTCCGTGCGCACGACGACGGTTTCGAGTTCCTCGTCAAATTGCACGGCGGTGACCTGATCCGCGTCAGACAACATCCGTTGATTGCGCAGAAAGCCAAGCGCAAGATACTCGGGATAATCCCCGATGGTCATCGCGGTCACGATCTCTTGGCTGTTGAGGTAGATCGTCAGGGGGCGTTCTTCGACCACCGACGTGTCCACCGGCTGACCGTTGTGATCTACACCGGCGACAGACCGCGACAAACCGGCCCCCGAAGGGTTCGGCGCAATTAGATACGTGTGGTCATTTAACTTTGCCAATTGCAAGACTCACTGAGCGGGATTAGGCGTTATGCGTTGGTAAAACTAGGCATTTTGGATGAGTACGACCACCTCGAAATCGTCATTTTGGCAAGGATTGCGCGACGGGCTGCCGTTTATTCTGGTGATCGTCCCGTTTTCGGCGCTTTTCGGAGTGGTCGCGACCGAGGCCGGATTGAACGTTTATGAAACACTTGCCTTCTCTGTTGTGGTGATCGCAGGTGCTGCGCAGTTCACCGCGGTGCAGCTGATGATGGACAATACGCCGACCATCATTGTGATCCTCTCGGCCTTGGCCGTGAACCTCAGGATGGCGATCTATTCCGCCTCGCTTGCGCCCTATCTACGTGATGCCAAGATCTGGCAACGTGCGCTCGTGGCCTATGGCACGGTCGATCAAAGCTATGCACTGTCGGCCGCGAAATACGAGAACGAGCCCGACATGACCACGGCCCAACGTCTGGCCTATTTTTCGGGCTGTTTGGTGCCAGTGCTACCGCTTTGGTATGGGTTCACTGTCGTCGGTGCTTTGGGTGGCAAGGCCGTACCTGACTCATGGGCGCTCGATTTCGCGGTGCCACTGTGTTTCCTTGCCATGATCGGGCCGATGTTGCGCACCCTGCCCCATTTGACGGCAGCGCTGGTGTCCATTGCAGCGGCACTCGGCTTTACCTGGGTTCCGTTCAACCTTGGCCTCTTGATCGCCGCATTCCTCGCTATGGTCGCGGCTGTGCAATGCGAATCCTTTCTGGAACGGAGATCCAAAACATGAGCGAACATCCGGATCTCTGGCTGATCATTGTGGCCCTTGGGCTAGGCAGCTTTGGCCTGCGCTTCATGTTCACGGGGCTCTTGGGATCCTGGTCCATGCCCGCAATCATCCTGCGGCATCTGCGCTATGCGGCGGTGGCTGTCCTGCCGGGACTGGTCGCGCCACTGGTTCTGTGGCCCAGTACAACGGACGGGCAGATCGATCCGGCCCGCTTGACGGCTGCGGTGGTCACTTTGGGCGTCGCGATGATCTTTAAACGCGTGCTCTTGGCCATCGTGACCGGAGCTGGCACGTTGTTCTTGATGCTCTATCTGATCGCTTAAATCAGCGTTCGTATTCAGGAACGAATTCTGCCAGCACTTTGGATTTATCGTCGCCGTCGTATTCATAAAGACGCTCAAAGGTGGCGCCTTTCTCAGCAAAATAATCCATCAGCTTGCGCGGATAAAACGACTGCGGCGCATCCTCAAATCCAGGCAATTGACCGACCAGAGCTGAGGTCGACTTTGCACAATAAGATTGCTGCACAGCAGGATGATTGACCGCCAACTGTAGCGCCATTTCAGCCACTTCAGGCGAGACGACCAGTTCCTGAATCACGACGTGATAAGTCTCACGCGCGTGGAAACGAGTGTATTGGTCGACCAGATAGGGGGTCATTCCATAGACCGTGTCATTACGCGACACGATCTGAGGGTGGCGGAAAGAACCCGCCGGATCAAAGGCAACCCGCTGGCTGCCGTTGATCAAAATAGAAGTATGTGCCCCCGATCCGCTGCGGTTTGACAACATTGTAAACAGCGTCAGCTTGGGTGGCCCATTGTGAGTATAGGCGGCGCGCTGGACCTCTTCGAGCGTTGCTCCGCCTTGATTGGGCACCGTACAGGCGCTTAGCATCAAAGGAAGCACAAGAAGAATTACGGCCTTAAACAAACGCGCCATACCACTTACTCCTGAAACGGGTTTAGCCGTTTACAATCGCGATAAAGATCAGAAGCGCGACGGAAACTGCTGCGACCCAGGTCGAGCCTTTGATAAAGCCTGCGAAAGCTTTTTCCTGTACTTCAATGTTCATCGAACCGTGTTCATGTTCAGCCATGAGAGATGTCCTTGTATCTGGTGTTAAGGGCTGGATACTGGATTCCTTGCATAGTGTCACCACACCAATACGTCAGCGCGGCGAAGAATCGCGGTCTAAAGCGTTTTGCGTTAAACTTGACACACAAGTTTGACACAAAACGCTCGGAACCTCTTAGCGTTGTGGGCGTTTCCCGATCAACCTGTGACCCAGGTCAATCGCGAAACGCCTTAGGTGTTTTTCTGCAAGTCTTGGGCCAGTCGAAAGCCGATGCGGTTGGGCTCTGGCAGCTCTTTGGGCTTGGGCAACGCACGCAGCATCACATTCAGCTGGCTGACGTGTTGCACCAATTGCGTTTTCGCACCGATGTCGTCGGTCCCATAGAACGTCACGATGTCAGGATCGAAATAACCCATGCCTTCGATCCGCAGAACACCAACGTCTCCGCCGGCAAAGCCCATCGCGACTTCGTGTTCATTGTCGAGCTGTTTCTCGAAATTCTGGATATAAAGGATCAGACGTTCATAGGCCCATTCGGCCGCACTTTTTTGTTCCAGCGGTTTTTGTGCAACGGTGGTTGGCAGATCCGTCTCGGCCTCTCCATTCGCGTGCGCTTCATAGCGCTTGGGCAGGGCCGCGGCTTCCAAAGCCTCTGCAGAGGTTTTGATATCGTTGTTCATGTCGCGTCACCCTTTTCACTAAGCCTTAGCTAGCCAGACCCAAGCGCCATCCTCGCGCATAGTGCGGCTGGCTTTGCCAGTTTGATACAGGTGATTGAGATGGGCAAATGCTTCGACCAAAGCAAGCCCATATTCGCCGGCACCGATTTTTCGTTTGAAGAGCGGCGGGAAGCAGTCGCCGGCGACACGTGGCTCGGCGATGAATTCCTCAAGGCGTTTGAGCGCGCCGTGATGGTTGTCGATCAACTGGCGCATGCGCAGCGGCAGACCTGTGAAAGGCGTTTTATGTCCACCCAAAACCAGATGATCTTCGCGCGCATATTGGCTGAGCCGTTCACAGGCCTCCATCCAATCGCCCACCGGATCAGCCTCGGGTTCGGTGGCATAAACACCAATGTTAGAGCTGATCGAGGGCAGGATCTGATCGCCTGACAGCACCAGATTGTCATCGCGGCTCCAGAAGGTCGCGTGTTCGGGCGCGTGGCCGTTGCCGATGTGGACGTCCCAGTCGCGGCCGCCAATGCGGATCACATCGCCTTCTTTGATGCGTTTGAACCCAAGCGGCATGGGGTGGACGACATCGGCAAAGTTAAACGGGCGCTCGTTGCGGCGGGCTTCAAGGATCTTGGGATCCATGCCAGCGGATCGATAGAAGGCCACCGTTTCTTGCGCGGGCACCGCCTGTTCGTCCAACTGCAACATGCGCGAAAACAGCCAAGCCGTGCGCGTTGTCCAAAGCGTTGCACCATGCTCGGACTGAAACCAACCCGCCAAGCCTACGTGGTCGGGGTGGTGATGGGTGACAATCACGCGCCCGACAGGTTTGCCTGCCAAAGGTCTAGCCAAAACCTTTTCCCAGATCGCGCGGGATCGTTTGGAGGCGAACCCGGTGTCCACAATGGTCCAGCTGTCACCATCATCCAGCGCATAGACATTCACATGATCCAGCGCCATCGGCAAAGGCAACCGGATCCAAAGCACCCCTTCTGCGACTTCGATGGCCTCTCCTTCGGCAGGAGGCTCGGGCCAGGGGTACATTAGTCCGGTTGGTGCATTCATGAAGCCAGGTCTTCCTCACTCAGCGCGTAGAGATCCGCTGCGCCCGCCATGGCGTGGGCAAAGAGCCCCACATGTTCCGGCAGCAAGCGTTTGATATAAAAGCGCGCCATTTTCGTACGAGGACCATCGGTAGCTTCGGCCACCGCAGCCTTCAAGTGATAATGCGCGCCAAGAACGCGGGCAAAGCCGCGCAGGAACGGAACCGCGCCTGCGAAACGTTCGTTCAGCTCACCTTGGCCCACCATCCATTCAGTCGCCTCGCGCAGCGTTTCGGACGCCTGCCACACTGGTTCCGCCAGCTCTGGGTGGGAACCTTTGATGCTTTCAGCAAAGCTTTCGATATCATCGACCAACCGATAGGCCGCTTCGCCGCCATCCATCAGCTTGCGCGCCACGAGATCCATGGATTGGATGCCGTTGGTCCCTTCGTAGATCGCGGTCACGCGCACATCTCGCGAGTACTGCGCCGCACCCGTTTCTTCGATAAAGCCCATGCCGCCGTGGATCTGCACGCCAGAATTGGCAACATCGATTCCAACATCCGTCCCGAACGCTTTGGCAATCGGCGTCAGGAAGGCCGCGCGGGCTTTCCATTCTGCTTCGCCGGTTGCGTGGCCCATGTCGATGGACAGCGCGCAATCCGCCGCAATGGAACGCGCGGCAAAGATGTCGGCCTTCATAGAGGTCAGCATGCGGCGCACGTCCGCATGATCCAGAATAGTGCCCGTGCCGCCCTCAATCGGGCTGCGACCCTGTTTGCGCTCCAGCGCATAGGCCAGCGCGTGCTGATAGGCCCCTTCGGCGACCCCGATTCCTTGGGCTCCGACACCCAAACGCGCGTTGTTCATCATGGTGAACATGCATTTCATACCGTCATGTTCTTGGCCAACGAGCCAGCCCTTCGCGCCGTCAAACTGCATTACAGCGGTCGGAGACCCATGCAGGCCCATTTTGTGCTCAAGACTCACGACCTTAAGGCTGTTGGCGATGCCGGGGTCGCCGTTTTCATCAGGGATGTTGCGCGGCACGACAAAGAGGCTGATGCCTTTTGTGCCAGGCCCTCCATCGGGCAATCGCGCCAAAACAAGGTGAACCACGTTTTCGGTGAAATCATTGTCCGCCCAGCTGATATAGATCTTTTGACCTGTGACAGAGTAAGTTCCGTCGCCATTTGGTTCCGCTTTAGAGGACAAAGCACCCACGTCTGATCCCGCATGCGGCTCTGTCAGGTTCATGGTGCCGCACCATTCGCCAGAGACCAGTTTCGGCAGGTATGTCGCCTTCAGTTCATCGCTTGCGTGCGCCTCAAGAGCTTCGACCTGGCCTTGGGTCATCAGAGGGTTCAACTGCAGGGACAAACATGCGCCCGCCATCATCTCGTTCACGGCGTGGGTGACCGACAGAGGCAAGCCCATACCGCCGAACTCTGGGCTGGCGGAACTGGACACCCAGCCGCCTTCCGCAATTGCCTTATACGCGTCGCCAAAGCCGGGCGAGGTGCGCACCTTACCGTTTTCCAGATAGGCTGGCGTCAGATCGCCATTGCGTTGGACCGGTGCCATGATCTCATCACACATGCGCCCAGCCTCGGTGAGAACAGCAGAAACGGTATCAGCATCCGCTTCGGAGAACCTCTCGGTGCTCGTGACCTGAGTCAAAGGCACGACGTTCTCAAAGATGTATTCATAGTCGGAAACAGGGGAGCGATACGGCATTTCGGTCTCTATTCGGTTGGCTTTAGCTAGCGGGGCTTGTATTGGGCTTTGATCCCAAAGGTAAATCGGCAACGGGAAACCAGCCATTAAAACGCGGCGTCAGGACGATGAGTGACCTTACGAAAATCATGCTTTCGGCGGATGAAACCGGGTTTGCGCGGGCTGCGGACCTTTGGAAATCGGGCGGTTTGGTCGCGTTTCCCACCGAAACGGTCTATGGGCTTGGCGCGGATGCGCGCAAAGATTTGGCGGTTGCAAAGATCTTTGAAGCCAAAGAGCGCCCCAGTTTCAATCCTCTGATCGTGCATGTCGCGTCGATCGCTGCCGCGCAGGACCTTGTTCACTGGAACGACGCTGCGGATCGGCTGGCGCAGGCCTTTTGGCCCGGACCTCTGACTTTGGTTTTGCCGTTGAAAGATTCGGCGGGCATTTCGCCACTGGTGACGGCGGGCAAAGACACGCTTGCTGTGCGTATGCCAGCCCATCCGGTCGCGCAGGCTTTGCTGGCGGCCTTCCAGGGCCCAATCGCCGCGCCCTCGGCAAACCCATCAGGACGGATCAGCCCAACCGAGGCCACGCATGTGGCCGAAGGGCTGGGCACGCGCGTTAATGGTATCATGGACGGCGGCGCCTGTGATGTGGGTGTCGAAAGCACAATCGTTGGCCTGTTTGACGCCCCGACTTTATTGCGCCCCGGTGGATTGCCTCTTGAGGCCATAGAGGCCGCGATTGGCACTCCCCTCAAAACGCTTTCAGGCCAAATCGCGAATGATGACCTGACAGCGCCCGGGCAACTGGCCTCTCACTATGCGCCCGGTGCGCAGGTGCGCTTGAACGCAACTCAGGCCCATGACGGAGAAGTCATGTTGGGCTTTGGCGACATCGCCGGAGATCTGACACTCTCGGCCTCGGGCGACTTACGAGAGGCGGCGGCAAATCTTTTTCACCACTTGCATCGTTTGGACAAAATGGGCGCACAAGGGATCGCAGTGGCGCCAGTGCCCAATCATGGGCTTGGCCTTGCCATCAATGATCGCCTGAGCCGAGCGGCAGCCCCACGGGAGCTTTAGGCCCTTCCGGCTGTTCCCGACAAAAGCTGCGGGTCAACGCCGATCTGCTTTAGCGCACCGTCCCATTTGTGTTCGTCCTCTTCGACGAAGATCAGATGTTGATCCGGTTCCGCAATCAGCCAGCTGTTTTCTTTGATTTCATCTTCAAGCTGGCCCGGCCCCCATCCGGCGTAGCCAAGGCTAAGGATGGCAAATTCTGGTCCAGACCCGCGATTGATTTCTTCTAGAACATCCAAGGTGGCTGTCATCGAAAACGAGTCCGTCACCTTAAGGGACGCCCCTTCAGAATTGTAATCGGAGGAGTGCAACACAAACCCCCGACCCCGCTCGACCGGACCACCAAAATGCACGGGCAAACGATGGGAATCATCGGGCTGATTATCGTCCTGATTAGCCAAAATCTCGGACAGCTTCATAAATCCAAGGAATTTGTTCACAATCAAACCCATCGCCCCCTCCTCGCTGTGTGCACACATAAAGACGACGGAACGGGAAAAACGAGGGTCTGCCATGCTCGGCATAGCCACTAACAACTTGCCGGTAAGGTCAGAATTTTCATCAAAAGGCACGAAAAGGTCCGGAAACTTAAAATCTCTGATTTCTAAAGTGGAGTCTGACGCTCAAAGGTTCAAGCGCAATTTCCTTTAGTTTATAAATGTAACACCCAATCGCTTGAAAGTGAGTTGGCATTTACCACGCACTCGCGCATGTCTCTATGTATGAAAACCAGACGTTTTGCGCGTAGCGCCTCATTTTTGACAGCCCTTTTGTCTGCTCCGATTGCGGCGCAAGGCTCGGATTTGCACCTGCCTGACATCACGGCGGAAATCGTGCAGGGCTGGACCCGTGCCGACGGCAGTATGGTCGGCGCATTGCGTATTTCGATGGCAGGCGGTTGGAAGACCTATTGGCGCACGCCGGGCGATGGCGGTATTCCACCTCGCATGGACTGGTCTCAGTCGCGAAACTTGAAGGGCATGTCGGCGGTTTGGCCGGCGCCAGAGGTTTTCGTTGATAACGGTATGACGTCCTTTGGGTTTGTCGACGAACTGATGCTTCCCCTGATTGTCACACCGCGCAAAAATGGTCGTGAAGTCGAGTTGAACGGGTTTTTGCAGATTGGAGTCTGCAAAGAGGTCTGTATACCATATTCGCTGGATGTCAGCGGATCTCTGGACCCATCCCAGACCAAGATCGTCGCACCCATTGCCGCGGCGATGGCTGAACAGCCCTATTCCGCAAAAGAAGCGCAGGTCAGAAAGGTCAGCTGCCGTATTGCTCCGTCAGATGATGGGTTAGCGGTGAGTGCTGTCATCGACATGCCATCCACAGGTGGCCGCGAGTTTGCGATCATTGAAACCACGAATCCCGAGCTTTGGGTGCAAGAGGCTTTTGTCACCCGCGAGGGGTCTCAGCTGACGGTGACCAGCGATGTGATCCATGTCGAGCAAGCGCCGTTCTTTTTGCAGCGCAGTGACATGACGATCACCGTGATCGGCACGGACTATGCGGTCGAGATTGAAGGGTGTCAGGCCGGCTGACGCCCCCGCCTGCGCAGCGCCAAAACAAGACCGGCAATCGCGTAGCTGACAATCACCAGCACCAGAACACCCACCAAGAACAGCCCCATCGCCGCAAAATCCCCATCTTTTGGAACCCACCCGGGCAAAGCATTCGCAACAAGCGGATGCAGGGTTTGGTAGACCAGTGACCACCCAAGCGTCAAAACCAGCCACCCCGCGATCGCCACACTCAACGGTACCATCACTAACTGAGTCGCGCGTGCCCTCATCGCGTGCCGCAGCGCGGTGAACTGACGTGCCACATCCTGTTGCATCGCCAAAAGCGCTGGCACCACGATCAACACAAGAAGAACGCCAAACCCAAGACCGTAGACCAGCGTGATCACCGTCGGCTTCAGGAACTGCGCCTGAACAGAGCGCTCAAACAACAGAGGCGTCAGACCCAAAACCGTCGTCAGAGTCGTCAACATCACGGGCCGCAACCGATCTGCTGTGCCTTCAATAATCGAGGGCACCAACCCGCGTTCTTTGGCGTGTTCATCAATCGTCGTCACCAAAACAATCGAGTCATTGATGATGATCCCCGTCATGCCCAAAAGGCCCACCACGGTGAACATCGACAGAGGAACGTCCCAGTAATTGTGCCCCCAAATCGTGCCGACCAAGCCAAACGGAATGATCGCCATCACAACCAGAGGCCGCGTCCAACTGCTAAAGACCCAGGCCAAAACCAGATAAATCGCGGACAGGCACAGGATCAGACCGGTTCGCGCATCGTTGAGGAACTCGTTTTCCTGCTCTGCCAGACCTGACAGTCGCCATTCCACCTGCTGTACACTAGCGATTTCGGGCAAGATCTCTTCTTGCAAGGCGCGTTGGATCTCGGTCGCTTGATCTGCGTTATCCTCGGAAATGTCGCCGGTCACCGAGATCACGCGGATGCCGTTCTCGCGCCGCACGGTCGAAAAGCCGGTGCGGCGGTCCACGCTGACGATATCGGCCAGGGGGACATAGTTACCATCCGGGGTGCGCATCATGGAGCGTTCCAGGAAATCGGACGTCAGTTCTCCGTCCGGCAGTTCGATCTGGATTGAGGCCGTCCGCACCCCGTCAGGATAGGTCGCCGCCTCTAGCCCGTTCAGACGATGACGTAGGACGCGCCCAAGCCCGTCAATCGTAAAGCCCAGCGCCTGCCCCTGCGGGGTAAGTTCGAGGATCAACTCTTCTTTGTCATAAGGCAGCGTGTCTTCGACGGCAGACACCTCGGGGTACCGCAAAAGCGCAGTTTGCAGCTGCTCAGAGGCCGCTTTGAGCGTTTCGGCGTCGGCACCATAGAACATCACATCCAAGGCGTCCCCACCGGGACCAGATCGCCAGCCGCGGAAGCTGATCGTTTCAGCCAAAGGATGCCGGTTCACGCGATCCTGCAGGTCGGCCACAAAGGCGAAACTGGAATAGGGCCGCAGATCCGCGTCAATCAATTCAATCGAAATCGCGCCCAGCTGATCCGCCGTCCGCTGATCCGCGCCGGCCAAACCACGGCCAGAGTTGCCTCCGACCTCGGCGATCACAAAGGCGAGCGGGTTACGACCGTGACGTTCTTCGTATTCCTTGCCCAAGGCCTCAGTCGCCCGCTGCATTTCGCGCATCATGGCGAGCGAGTCCTCGCGGGTCGCATCAGAGGACATCAGAAAGTTGCCCGTGACCGATCCCCGTTCCGGGGCGTTAAAGAAACGCCATTGCACTTCGCCTGTCATGAAAACGCTGATCTGAGTGGCCAAAAGCGTGATCGTCCCCGCCAGCACCGGATAGCGCGCCCAAATGACGAAAGACATAATGCGACGGAATATCGTATCGCGGAACCAGCGGAAGCCGTGGTTCACGACACGGCTTGGCCAATCGTACCAATGCTCTTTTGCGCTATGCACAAGCGCGTGGCGCATGTGGTTGGGCAGGATCAGGAAACACTCAACAAGCGAGGCGATCAGCACAACGATCACGGTGAAGGGGATATCGATGATCAGATCGCCGAAACGCCCACCGACGGCCGTCAGGCCAAAGAAGGCAATCACCGTGGTCAGCGTTGCGGCAAAAACCGGCATGAACATGCGACGCGCGGCATTTTCGGCGGCAACAGCGGGGGCTTCGCCCAACCGCCTTGCACGCGCGTCAGCGTGTTCTCCGACCACGATGGCGTCATCCACCACAATGCCGAGCGTGATGATCAGCCCGAACAATGAGATCATATTGATCGTGATACCCGCCAAATACATTAAGGCCACAGCGGCACACATGGCGACGGGGATCCCGGCGGCGACCCAAAAGGCGATGCGCGCATTCAGGAACAGGAACAACAGCATCAAAACAAGGCCCAGCCCCATTAATCCATTGTCCAACAAGAGGTTCAAACGTCCGCTGATCGCTTCGGCACGGGTGCGGATCAACTCGATACTTGCACCTTGCGGCAGCGTGGCTTGCAATGAGTCGGCCACATTCTGCACCTGCTCTTGAATGGCAATCGCGTCGCCTTTTTCAGACCGGTCCACCCGGACAGAAATCGCCGCGAGATCTCCGACAAAATAGCTGCGGGTCCGGTCGGCGCCTTCGACAATCACCGTGCCAATGTCACCGACAGTCAGCGAAGACCCATCCGCATTGCTGCGCAAAACGATATCTGAGATCTGCGCGGCGCTGCGTTTTGCCACGCCGGTACGCACACGCGCGTTCGCACCCGCCACGTCTCCGGCGGGGTCCGCATCGACCTCTTGCGCAATCGCTTCGGCGATTTGGGCCATCGAGATGTCATGGGTGATCAAATTGGCTGAGGGAACTTCGATCACGGTACGAGGCGCGGCAACGCCTCGGATCGTAGTGCGGGTGACGCCTTCGGCGAACAGCCGCGTCACGAATTCATCCGCAAAACGCCCCAGTTGTTCCGCATCAAGCGGGCCGCTGATGACCACATCGGTCACACGATCTCGCCACGCGCCGCGCCGGACGTTCGGATCGTCCGCATCCTCTGGCAGCGTGGAAATCGCATCCACCGAGGTCTGCACATCATCCGCTGCACGCGCCATGTCCCAACCGGGCTCAAAGTCCATAGTGATCGAGGCGCGCCCTTCTGTTGACCGCGCCTCGGTGCTTTCCACGCCTTCGACACTTAGCAGAACTGGTTCCAGCACCTGCACAATGGCGCTATCGACGTCCTCGGCCCCTGCCCCGTCCCAGTTCACCGAAACCGTGACGTTGTCGATGATCACATCGGGAAAGAATTGCGCCCGCATTTGCGGCGCGGCCGAAAAGCCAGCCATGATCAGGATGACCAGAAGAAGGTTTGCTGCTGTGCCGTGGCGTACGAAATACGACAGGATGCCTTTGGCTGAATCAGATACGCGGGACGCCATGGCTTAGCCCCCCATCCGCTGTTCGAGGCGATTGACCAGCCGCGCGGGCACCTCATTGCCCTGAAGCTGACCCAGCACCCGTTGTTTGGCCTCGGCGGGCATCCGATTGTTGGCCTCGACAAAAGCCACCAGTTTTGCGCGGCGCTCGTCCGTCAGGGCGACCATTTCCGGCGCCTGAGGCGCTTCGATCTTGGCCCCTTCGCGGATCGGCTTGACCTTAATCCCAACGCCCAAAACCGGAGACAGGCGGGCGACGACTTCGCGCCCTGCAAGCTCGCGACCGCGCACGATGATCTGATCTTCCTGGCGTCGTAGCATGCGAACGGGCAAGGCTTCGAGGCGATCCCCCTCGCCCAGCACCAAGACATCGCCTTGCGGCGTCAGGGCTGATGATGGGATGGCAATCACGTTGTTCAGGACAGGCTCCTGAACAGAGACTTGCACGAAGTCATCAGGCTTAAGCCCCCTTGGCGCATCCAAGGTGGCAAAGACCAGACGTCCGGTTTGGCCCTCGCCAACGGCTGCACTGTCGCGGCTGATTTTGCCCGTCGCGGTCAGATCGATGCCACTGACATTCAGCGCAACGGTCACATCAGAGGCTTTGAGGCGACCATTCTCATCCAGCAGCCGTGCATATTGAGCTGTGGACACGCGAAAGGCCACTTCAAGCGCGTTTGGATCGATCAGCTGCGCGATGCGTTCATTGGCGGTCACCAACCCCCCTGTCACGACAGACACCTCGGCGAGCGTGCCCGTGAAATCGGCGCGGATCATGCGGTCGTCGAGATTGCGTTCGGCTTCGGCCACCGCGATCCCTGCGCGCTCAAGCGAGGTGGCGGCTTGATCGACGCGCGCTTCGGCATTTGCAAGCGCCTGCCGACGGGACAAGGTGGATTGGCGGGCCGAGGCGAGGTTCAACTCAGCAGCTTCAATCGCGGCCGCTGTACCTACGCCCCGCGCCTCAAGATCCTGTTGCCGCGCCAGCGCTTTGGCGCGCAGCTCTGCCTGTTCCATCGCGGCAGACACATCGTCCTGTGCCAAGAGCAAACCACGATCCGCGTCCCGCACCTCGGCCTCCGCTTCGCGCCATTCTGTCTGGGCGCGGGCCAAAGCGTCGCGTGCATCGGCATCATCGATCCGCAGCAAAAGATCGCCAGCCGTAACCTGACCGCCTTCTTCGAAGTCCTCAAAAAGCTCTACAATCGCGCCCCCAGCCGCGGTGCGGAGTTCAAGCGTGCGACGGCTTTGGATTTCGCCAAACACTGTCAGAACAGGCGCGATATCAGCGGGCGTGGCGGGTACAACATTGACGGTAAAGACGCGTTCCCGCTGCGGTGGTGTGCGCGGTTCCTGCGACATGCGTTCTTCGACCGCACCACGGATCAGATTGCCTGCCATCATCAAAAGCGCAACTGTCGCGCTTAAGAGGAACAGCCCAGCCAGACTTTGTCTCAGAAATCGCATCCTAACCCTTTCTTGTGCGGCTATCCCATTCAAACAGCGATGAATTATCGCTCAGATGGGGCACATTTACCAATCACCCATAGGTTATACGGTCGTGGTCGGCATTTCCGTCTAAATTAGTTTGAGAAATTGTGCGTCGCGGCGAAATTTCAAGAAAAAATCGATTTTTTCGTGAAATGTTGCGGGATTTACCCTTTGGTTCGCGCCAAATGTTCGCCGAGTCTCGGCAGGATTTCCACGAAATTACACGGCATATGGCGGTAATCTAGCTGGTACTTCAGGATCTCATCCCAGGCATCCTTGCAGGCCCCTGGACTGCCCGGCAGCGCGAACAGATAGGTCCCTTGCGCCACGCCGCCTGTTGCGCGGCTTTGCACCGCCGATGTGCCGATTTTCTGCATCGAGACCATCGTAAAGACGGTGCCAAAGGCATCGATCTCTTTTTCATAGACGTCACGATGTGCCTCAACAGTCACGTCCCGACCGGTAAGGCCCGTCCCGCCGGTCGAGATCACCACGTCGATGTCTTCACGCGCGCACCATGCCCGCAGTTGATCGGCAATCTCGGCGCGTTCGTCCCGCAGGATCATGCGATCCGCGATTTTGTGGCCCGCCTCTTCAATACGCTTCGCCAAAGTGTCTCCGCTTTTGTCATCGGCGGCTTTGCGGGTGTCGCTGACGGTGAGGACGGCGATATTAACCGGAATAAACGGGCGAGTGTCGTCAATGCGGCCCATTAGCTTTTCTCCAGGATGGCCAGTCGCAACGCGAGGGCGGTGAAGATCGTGGCGGTCACATAGCCAATGCCGCGTTGGAATTTTTCGGATCCCGCCATGGCTTGGCCGAGTCCTCCTGCGAAGGCTCCGACGAGGCCATTCACGAAGAAGCCGTTAATGGCAATGATCGCACCATACATAAGAAATTGTACGAGAACGCTGCCCTGCGTTGGGTCTACGAATTGCGGGATAAAGGCGAGCACGAAGAGGATCACCTTGGGATTGCTGAGGTTCACAAAATACCCTTGTCGAAAGGCCTGTGCCGAGGTCAGCCGGACCGCCTCGCCGGACTGCGTGCTCGACCGCAAGGCGGTGACGGCCAAATACAAAAGATAGCCCACGCCGATCCAGCGGATCACATCAAAAATCCACGGAAACGCAGAAATCGCAGCGCCAAGGCCCAAGCCGGCGATTGTCACATGGGTCATTGACCCCATTGAGACGCCCGCGCTGGCGGCAAAGGCTTGCTTGGTGCCAGAACGCAGCCCCTGCCCCAGACAGAACAACATATCCGCCCCGGGGGTGAGGTTCAGCGCAATCGCGGCCGGAATGAAGGCGAGAAACAGATAGATATCCATCAGGTCACTCTTTTCCGACTAGGCGAGATTTCAACTCCAAAAGGTCCGCCCAGGCCTCGCGTTTGGCATGTGGGCTGCGCAAGAGATAGGCAGGGTGGAACATGGGAAGCACCGGTTTACCAAAGGCCTCAGCCCATTCACCGCGCAGGCGGGTAATGCCGCGTTTTCCAAGCACGCCCTGACAAGCGATATTGCCCATGAGAACCAGTACGTCGGGGTTTGCCAGTTCCACATGGCGCTGCACGAATGGCATCAACATGGCGATTTCATCGGGCTTTGGATCGCGGTTCTGCGGCGGACGCCACGGCAGGATATTGGTGATATAGACGCCGTCCTGTGGCGCCTCGGCCCCGCGCGACAGATCGATGGCCGCGAGCATCCGGTCCAAAAGATGACCCGCACGGCCGACGAAAGGACGGCCTTCGCGGTCTTCGTCACGGCCCGGCGCTTCTCCGACAATCATAAGTTTTGCCGCTGGATTGCCGTCCGAGAAGACCAAAGAGCGCGCACCGCGCTTGAGGTCACAATGCTCAAAGCCCGCAAGCGCGGATTTCAACGCGGCAAGATCGCCCGCTGCCTGCGCCAAAGAGCGCGCGACTTGCACCGGATCGACCTCGGGCTTTTTGACGGGCACGACAGGCGCCTCGGCCTGAGGTTTTGGCTTTTGTGCAGGGGCCTCATAGCGGTTCACCGGCGCATCCAGAATGGCCTCGGTCGCGCCAAGCTCGACCTGCCATTCCAAAAACGCGCGCGCCGTATGATAATCCATCGCTGATTCCATGACTGCGAGCCTATCCTGTGCCGCACCCTTCGGAAACCACATAAGCGTGCGCCTCCGGCGGGGATATTTTCTGCAAGAGAAACAGGGTGGCTTGTCGTGCTGCACCAAGGTTTCTATAAGCGGCGAAGATCACCACAAGGGAGCCGTCCATGAGTTTTCGCCAAAAGCATCTTTTGGGGATCGAGGCGTTGCGGCCTGACGAGATCACAAGCCTGTTGGATCTGGCCGATCAATATGTCGATCTGAACCGGCGCGATGTGAAACATTCCGACGCGCTGACCGGGCTGACCCAGATCAATATGTTCTTTGAGAACTCGACCCGCACGCAGGCGAGCTTTGAGCTCGCAGGCAAGCGTTTGGGTGCGGATGTTATGAACATGGCGATGCAGGCGAGTTCGATCAAAAAGGGCGAGACGCTGATTGATACGGCGATGACGCTCAATGCGATGCATCCGGATTTGCTGGTGGTGCGGCATCCGCATTCCGGCGCGGTCGACCTGTTGGCGCAGAAGGTGAATTGTGCCGTGTTGAATGCGGGCGATGGCAAGCATGAACACCCGACACAGGCTCTGCTGGATGCTCTGACGATCCGGCGTGCGAAGGGCCGTTTGCATCGGTTGAACATCGCGATTTGTGGCGACATTGCCCATAGCCGTGTGGCGCGCAGCAACCTGATTTTGCTTGGCAAAATGGAGAACCGCGTGCGCTTGGTCGGGCCTCCGACCCTGATGCCCAGCCAAATTGGCGAGTTTGGCGTCGAGGTCTATGAGGATATGGACGAGGGGCTGAAGGACGTCGACGTTGTCATGATGCTTAGGTTGCAGCGCGAGCGGATGGACGGTGGCTTTATCCCATCGGAGCGCGAATATTATCATCGCTATGGTCTGGACGCGGAAAAGCTTGGCCACGCCAAAGATGATGCGATTGTGATGCACCCCGGCCCCATGAACCGCGGCGTCGAGATTGACGGCGAAATTGCCGACGACATCAACCGCTCGGTCATTCAGGAACAGGTGGAGATGGGCGTCGCCGTGCGTATGGCCGCGATGGACCTTTTGGCGCGCAACTTGCGTGAGGCCCGCGCCAATGCTCCGGTGGAGGTGTAATATGGAAGACCCGAAAGATCCGAAAATGAGCGGCCGCGTGGCCACCGTCGCCCTTTTGGTGATGTTTGCCATCGTGGGCCTCATGGTCTGGGTTGGCGGGTAAAGGAACGGCTGTGGCGCAGGATCGGGACATTGGGATCAAGGCGCTGAAGGATCAGGGGTTTGATCTTCATGGCGGCGAAGAGATTATGGATGCCTTTCGCCCGAATTTCCTGTCCTTTCTGCAACGTAGTCTGGTGATCGGGATTTTGACCACTTTGGGGTTCGCCCTTGTTCCTGGCCTCTCGATCAGTTTCGCAGCGCAAGTGGGGTTGGCTCTGATCATTGTGGTGCTCTGGTTCTTTGTCTTTGACGAATGGCAGGAGTGGCGTGATCGTGGCGCCGATCTGTGGATCCTGACCAACCATCGATTGTTTTTGGTCAATCCACGAGAGGACGATAGCGTCAGCTGGTGGAACCTGTCTGATATTCAGTCGGTACGGCCTGTCTTTTGGTGGAGCCTTCGGATCAGGGCGCGTGACGGGCGGGCGACCGTCATGAGCTATGTGCGGCCAGATCGTAAACTAAGGGATCGCATAATGCAGGCAAAGGACGGCACTTCAGATGGCTGATCTGTTGCACATTGCACCGGGCGAGCGGGGGACCATTCGGATATTCTCGGTCGAAATGGACGCCAGCGCGCGACACAAGATCCTTCATCCCAAGCCTGATACAGCGCCTACGGGTGCGGCGCTTGGTGCTTTGCTGGGAATTGACTGGATCGATCCGGATCACGCGGAGCTTTTTGATGTCTCGGACTTGGATGATTTGGGCCTTGTGGGCTTTCTCGGCCACGGGGCTGGAGTTTCTGAAAAAGACCTCGTGCCGCATCGCGCTTTGCTAGATGGCCTAAAAGGTACTCTTTTGATCGTCTTTGCGCGTGGGTTCGAAAATAGCACCGAGGACTTGAGGCCCGCGGCAAATGTAACGCCGATCCTGTATCTGTCGGAAGCGACGACGCCGGTCCATTTTGAGCCCCTTAAAAGCCAAGCCTTCGAGGGCACTTTGAGCGCCTCGGCGCCTGCCTCGCAAAGCCCGCATCTGACAGTTCTGGTGGCGATATTGGCTTTGCCGATCTTGGCGCTGATCCTCGGCGCAGTGCTATGGGGCCTGATGCGATGACCAGCCACGCCCAAGCAAATTTGTTGACGCCCGAAGCCAGAGAGGGCATGTCGCGTCAAACGCGCCAAGACCTGCAGAAAGAGATGACATGAAGACAGTTTTCATCAATGCACGGCTGATTGATCCCACATCAGAGCAAGACCTTTTCGGCAGTCTTCTGGTCGAAGACGGCATGATCTCGGCGATTGGGGCGGATATTTCGGTACCTGACGCGCCGGAGGTTGTGGATTGTGAGGGGCTTTGTCTTGCCCCCGGCATCGTCGACATCGGCGTGAAAGTTTGCGAACCGGGTGAGCGTCATAAAGAAAGCTATCGATCTGCAGGGCTTGCGGCGGCGGCAGGTGGGGTCACAACGATCGTCACGCGCCCGGACACGAGCCCGGCGATTGACACGCCTGAAACGCTGGAATTTGCCACCCGCCGCGCCAATGAAGCCGCGCCGGTGAATGTCGTCCCGATGGCTGCTCTGACCAAAGACCGCGCGGGTCGCGAGATGACAGAGATCGGCTTTCTGATGGACGCGGGCGCCGTGGCTTTCACCGATTGCGACCATGTGGTGGTCGACACCAAAGTCTTTTCCCGTGCGCTGACATATGCGCGCAGCCTCGGCGCGCTGGTCATTGCGCATCCTCAGGATCCGGACCTGTCCAAAGGGGCGGCTGCGACGTCGGGCAAATTCGCGTCTTTGCGCGGCTTGCCAGCCGTGTCCCCGATTGCCGAGCGCATGGGGCTTGATCGCGACATCGCCTTGGTGGAAGTCACCGGCGCGAAATACCATGCGGATCAGATCACCGCCGCGCGTGCGCTTCCGGCTTTGGAGCGCGCCAAGGCCAATGGCTTGGACATCACGGCCGGCACCTCGATCCATCACCTGACGCTGAACGAGCTGGACGTGGCGGACTATCGGACCTTCTTTAAGGTCAAACCACCTCTGCGGAGCGAGGATGACAGGCAGGCCATTATTGCCGCTGTGAAATCAGGCTTGATCGACGTGATCAGCTCGATGCACACCCCACAAGACGAAGAGAGCAAACGCCTTCCATTTGAAGAAGCCGCTTCCGGGGCCGTCGCTTTAGAGACACTCCTGCCCGCGGCGCTGCGGTTGTACCATTCGGACCTGCTGACGCTGCAAGAATTGTTCCGAGCGATGTCCTTCAATCCCGCCCAGAGGCTTGGGCTGGCAAGTGGCCGCCTTGAGGCCGGCGCCCCGGCCGATCTAGTGCTGTTTGACCCGGATGCCCCCTTCGTGCTGGATCGCTTCAAACTGAAATCCAAATCCAAAAACACGCCGTTTGACGGGCAACGATTGCAGGGCAAGACACGCGCGACCTATGTTGGCGGACAGGCGGTCTATCAGAACTGACGCCCCTAAGACGGAGCAAGACAATGCCAGACTTCACCACAGCCCCTTCGCTTTTGGCCCTTGCCGCCGTGCTTGGCTATCTGCTTGGGTCGATCCCCTTTGGCATGGTGCTCGCGCGGGTGATGGGGTTGGGCAACCTGCGCGACATCGGGTCAGGGAATATCGGAGCGACCAATGTTCTGCGTACCGGATCCAAAACCGCGGCGGCTCTGACGTTGGTCTTGGACGGTGGCAAAGGCGCTGTCGCTGTTTTCGCCGCACGCGCATGGATCGGAGAAGATGCGGCTCAGATTGCCGGAGTGATGGCCTTCTTCGGCCATTGTTTTCCGGTGTGGCTGCGGTTTCAGGGTGGCAAAGGCGTGGCCACTTTTCTTGGCTTGATGCTGGCGCTTTACTGGCCGGTGGGTATTGCGTGCTGTTTTACTTGGCTCGCGACGGCGGTGGTCACGCGCATCTCGTCACTGTCTGCTTTGGTGTCCTCAGCGAGCGCTGCTGTTTGGGTGATTCTCATGGGGCAACAACCGTTTCTGGCAGCGAGCCTATTTCTAGCTGGAGTAATTTTTTGGCGGCACAAGGGCAATATAACTAGGATTTTGCAAGGAACAGAGCCTCGCATTGGTAAAAAGTGATCCAAAGCCAATTTAATTTTTGGCGTAACCATGTATAAAGAGTACGCGTTTTATCATTTTTTCTAAGGATTTTCGTGACGTCAATTTTGGCGTGTAAAGGTACTTGAGTGGGAAGTGGGGAAACTTGAAGGTGCTCAAGATCAGTTGGATAGTGCTTCTGTTAGGGAGTACGACGCAGGTTGTTGCTTGCGAGCAATCTGGTTGCGACAAAATTGCCGATAGGATTGTGACTGCGACGTTGTTGAAAACCGATGACGCAAAGGCCGAAAACAATTCCGTTCATATCTTGCCTCATTGGACCGTTTCAGCTACAACGGACGCCTTTTCAGATTCGTTGACAGTTTCGGTCTCGACCCCAGCGTCCAAACCAGTGAAATGCCGCTGGGGAACCAAGATCCCCACATTGGTTATGGAATGTCGCGACAACCAAACAATCGCACGGTTTGAAACCCATTGTCGGATTTCTACAAGCGACTTTGATGACTATGGCGACGTGACGTATCGCGTCGACAAATCCGACGTAAAAACGCTGCGGTTTTCCGAAAGTGTCGACAACAGATCAATGGGACTTTGGGAGTCAGAGGAATCTGTTCCCTTCATCCAATCTTTGATGGATAGCGAGATTTTGGCTGCCAAAATCAAACCTTACTCTGACGAGCCATTCGTTGCGTTTTTCGACACGACTGGTCTTTCGGACGCAATCGCTCCGATCCAAAACGCTTGTGGCTGGGACAGCTTAGACCTTAGTAACTAAACTCACCGTAGATTTTGGTTAGATCCCCTGCCCAATCACCGTGGAATTTCGCCAAGAGTTCGTCTGCCGGAACCATACCGCTGTCGATGCTTTCCTGCAGTGCATTTAGGAAGTGTGTCTCATCCGGCACCAGACCACCCGCACCCGCTTGCGCGCGCGCCTTTAAGCCCGCCTCGCTGATCGCAAGAACCTCACGCGCAAGGTCGTGCATGTTTATGTCACCGACTTTGGCTTGCAGGCCGTGGACGCTCGCTTCAACCCGCAGTGCTTCGCGTGTTTCCGCATCCCAACCTTTGACGAGATCCCATGCGGCATCCAGCGAGTTCTGATCATACATCAGCCCGACCCAGAACGCAGGTAGAGCACAGAGCCGCCGCCACGGACCGCCATCCGCGCCGCGCATCTCCATGTATTTCTTAATGCGCGCCTCGGGGAAGGCTGTCGTCAGATGGTCTGCCCAATCAGACAGGGTCGGCACTTCGCCCGGCAACGCAGGCAGCTGACCTTTCAGGAAGTCACGGAAGGATTGGCCCAAAGCGTTGATATATTTGCCATCGCGATAAACAAAATACATCGGCACATCGAGCGCATAATCGACATAGCGCTCAAACCCCATGCCCTCTTCAAAGACAAACGGCAGCATGCCTGTGCGGGCATCATCCAGATGACGCCAGATATAGCTGCGCCAGGATTTGTGATTATTGACCTTGCCCTCAAAGAACGGCGAGTTCGCAAACAGCGCAACCGCAACCGGCTGCAAAGCCAAAGCGACACGCAGTTTTTGCACCATGTCGGCCTCAGATCCGAAATCCAGGTTCACCTGCACCGTACAGGTCCGACGCATCATGGCGCGGCCCATCGTGCCGACTTTCTCCATATAGTCGTTCATCAACCGATAGCGGCCTTTCGGCATCAACGGCATCTCGTCATGCGACCAGATCGGAGCCGCCCCAAGACCTATGAACTTCGCCCCGATCTCATCGGCGATATCCTGAACCTCGCGCAGGTGGACGTTCACCTCGTCACAGGTCTGATGAATTGTCTCCAAAGCGGCGCCCGAAAGCTCAAGTGCCCCGCCGGGTTCCAGACTAACATTCGCGCCTTCTTTTTCCAGGCCGATCAGCTTGTCCGCCTCCATCACCGGAGACCAGCCGTGCCTATCACGCAGCCCTTCTAAAATCGCCTGGATCGAGCGCTCTCCGTCATAGGGCAGAGGCTTCAGCGTGTCTTTGCAATAGCCGAATTTCTCGTGTTCCGTGCCGATGCGCCAATCTTCCTTGGGCTTACAGCCCGAGGCCAGATATTCCGCGAGTTGATCGTGGCTTTCGATGGGTCCGCCACCGGATTGAGGTATCGACATAGGGCGCTCCGGCTGAAATCGCTAACGCTTGGGTCACAAGCTGTGACGCGAGTCGGCGGCAGTGTCAATGCAGCGCAGTGGGCCGTTTTGCCCAGATCACGACCACGTCATCAGCACCGTTGTTCAGCGCCGCCAAAAGGTGATCCGTGCGGATCCCTGGCAAGGCCGCGAAGGCGTCAAACAATAGGTCAGACCCTTCGGCGTTGACGGGGATATAGAGGTCCGCCTGCCCCGGCTGGCTGAGGACCCAAACCGGTGGTTTGGACCGGGGATCAAGGCTTAACATCGAGAGCTCCCGAACAGACATTGACCCTCCGTTGAATGGACCGAAATAGCTGATTTCGCTTTCATCAACGCTCACGACACCAGCACCGCCCGCGCCGGTGCGAAAGCGTGCGCGTTGCAGGCCGGTGAAGGCTAGGAGTGCACCTGCTAGAGCAACAGCCACGCCGACCCATTGCAGAAGGCCCGGAATGGTCGTCCAATAGAGCCCAAGCATCGTCACAAGCACACCTAGGATCGCCTCACGCCATCGGGCTAGGACAAGCTGAGCCTCGGGACGGATAAAGCTCATACCCAATGCCCAAGCGTTTTCTGCCACAAGGCCATCGCCGCGACTGCCGCCGTATCCGCCCGTAAAATACGCGGCCCGAGCGACACGGTTACAGAGCCCTCCATGGCCTTCAACCGTTCACGTTCCCGATCAGAGAACCCACCTTCAGGACCAATAAAAATCGCCCAAGGCGTGCCTCGTCCGGTCCCGTCCGGTCCGTCCTCGGCCACGTCAGCGATGAGCGAAAGCGAAGAGCGCCCCGCCTCTGCTTCATCACAGAACATAATCCGTCGATCAGAAGGCCAGTCCGCCAGCAGACGATCAAACTTCTGCAACTCCGCCACCTCGGGCACAAAAGTCCCACCACATTGCTCTGCGGCTTCTACCGCATGCGCCTGCAAGCGATCCTGTCGCACGCGTTCGGAATTTGTGAACTCGGTCTGAACTGGCACGATCCGCGCAGCACCCATTTCGGCGGCTTTCTCAACGATGAAATCCGTGCGTGCCTTTTTGATCGGCGCAAATACAAGCCAAAGATCTGGCGGCAGCTGCAGCGGCTTCGTCAGCTCAAGGCAGATCAGCTCCCCTGCGCGCTTGCCTGCGTTCGCAACTTCGGCCCGAAACTCGCCATCCACGCCATTAAACAACAAAACCTGCGCCCCGACCGTCAGCCGCATTACGCCGAAAAGATAGTGTGCCTGGTCGCGATCCAGAGGAACCGATTGCCCTGCCCCCAAAGGGTGATCTACATACAGTCTGACTTTTGCATCCTTCATGAGGACTTACATATGGCGCAGACGCCTCCAGCACCAGAGCCAGAAGGTCAGGTTTCTGACGCCGTCAAAGGCAATTGGGTGGATCACACTGCGCCTGCTTGGTCCCGTCCTTACCTCAGACTGTCCCGCGCGGATCGCCCGATTGGCACGTGGCTTTTGTTTTTGCCTTGCCTCATGGGGCTCTCGCTGGCGATCCTCAGCGACAATATTCTGACGTTGCATGACCTCTGGACAGCTGTCGCCTGCTTTGCCGGAGCCTTCCTGATGCGCGGCGCGGGATGTACGTGGAATGACATCACCGACCGAGGTTTCGACGGGCAGGTCGAACGCACCAAGTCGCGTCCAATCCCGTCAGGACAAGTCAGCGTGCGCGGCGCGGTGATCTGGATGCTGATCCAAGCGCTTTTGGCCTTTGCGATCCTGCTCACGTTCTACACCAACGCGATCATCCTAGGCGCTGTGGCCTTGGTGCCCGTGCTCATTTACCCCTTCGCAAAACGCTTCACATGGTGGCCGCAGGTCTTTTTGGGCATCGCCTTTAACTGGGGCGCTTTGCTGGGATGGACGGCGCACACGGGCTCGCTCGCCTGGCCTGCCCTGGTGCTTTACGTATCTGGCATCACATGGACGCTGTTTTACGACACGATCTACGCCCATCAAGACAAAGAAGACGATGCGCTGATTGGCGTGAAATCCACGGCGCGGCTTTTTATGGAGGCCACGCCGAAATGGATGCTGAGCTTCCTGATTGCAACCGTCTCTCTGATGGGAGCCGCCGTGATTCTGGTCACGCTGGATCGCAGCCCGCTGTCCCTGGTGATCGCTTTGGCGGGCCCCTGGGCGATGGGGTGGCATTTGACGTGGCAGCTGCGGGTTATGGAGATGGACAATCCCGACAACCTGCTCAAACTGTTTCGCGCCAACAGGGATGCGGGGCTCATCCCTTTGCTGTTTTTTGCCATCGCCTATTTCGTCTGATTGAAAGAACACCATGAATTGGCGTAACACCTTGGCAAACTCAGGATCCAAGATCTCTTCTATGCGTTTGCCTCTGAACCTTCCGTTCAACCTGCCGATGGTTGGAACTTTCCTATGTGCCGCGTTGCTCAGCGTGGTTGCCGCCTATTTCACGGCGCTTGCTGTGGAAGACGTCTCTGAAGACGGCGTTTTGGATGCGCTGGAAGCGAAGAACATGGATTGGGTTGAGGTCCACGCCGAGGGCCTCAATGTATTTTTGACAGGCATCGCGCCTCAGGAATCAGATCGCTTCATTGCGCTCAGCGTTGCCGGCACCGTCGTGGATGCGGCCCGCGTGATCGACAATATGGACGTCCAGGCCTCAGTGGCTTTGGCACCGCCGAAATTCTCGATTGAGATCCTGCGCAATGATGCGGGCATTTCGCTAATCGGCCTGGTGCCAGAGGAAAACAACCGCCAGGTCATCCTGCGCAGCATGACAAAGATTGCCGGGGGGGGCGAGAACCTCAGCGACTTTATGGAAGTTGCCGAGCACCCTGTGCCAAGCGGCTGGTCGCAGGCGTTGGGGTTTGCGATTGAAAGCCTTGAGGACCTGCCGCGCGCAAAAGTCTCGGTCGAAAGTGGTCAGGTGACCATCACCGCAATGGCCGATAGCCCCGAAGAGAAAGTCACGCTGCAATCACGGATCATGAGAAATGCGCCGTCGAGTGTGGATGTCGACCTTACGATTTCCTCGCCGCTGCCGGTGATCACACCCTTCACGCTGCGCGCGACTTTCGAAAACGAAACATTTGAGTTTGACGCCTGCTCCGCAGACACGGTTCAGGCGCGTGATCAGATTTTAGAGGCAGGACGCGCCGCAGGCATGACCGGCGACGCGGATTGCACCATTGGTCTGGGCGTGCCTACACCCCGCTGGGCCGAGGCCGCAGAGGTGGCGATCAAAGCGGTCAGGGATCTGGGCGGTGGCTCGGTCACCATTACGGACGCAGATATTTCGCTTATTTCCTTGCCGAACATGGATGCTGCACGGTTTGACCGCGTGGTTGCGGAAACAAAAAAGGCTCTGCCAGAGGTCTTCACCCTGCATGCCACTTTGCCGATAATCGAAGACGGCGAAGTACAGATCCCCGAGTTCAGCGCAACACTTAGCCCGGAAGGCTTGGTGCAACTGCGTGGCAAACTGGGGTCCGAGCTCAGCCGGACAACGATCCGCAGCTATGCGCAGGCGCGCTTTGGCAGCGACAGTATCTACGACGCGACCCGCCTGACAGACACACTGCCTGTGGGTTGGGCCAATCGCGTGATGGCGGGACTTGATGCGCTTTCTGAGTTGCACAATGGGTCGATGACGGTGACCCCTGATGTGGTGGATGTGCGCGGCCAATCCGGTCGGCAGGATGCGGGCACGCGCATCAGTCAGGTGCTGAACACCAAACTGGGCGAATCCCAGCTCTTTGCCCTGAATATTGCCTACAACGACGCGCTTAATCCGCTGGCCAATCTTCCGACGCCAGAGGAATGCCTGGCGGATATTCAGGCGACGCAATCTGATAGCAAAATCCTGTTTGAGTCAGGCTCTGGCACTTTGGACAAAACCGCGGGTCCGATCCTTGATCAAATCGCAGAGATCCTGAAAGCCTGTGGCGGTATCCGCCTGCAAATCCAGGGTCATACCGACAGTCAGGGCCGCGAAAGCATGAACCAAGCGCTCAGCCAAAACCGCGCGCAATCGGTTCTGGCGGCCCTGCGTGAACGTCGCGTGCTAACCGGAAACTTCGAAGCGGTGGGCTTTGGCGAGAGCCAACCAATCGAAGACAATGAAACCGCAGAAGGCCGTGAGGCCAATCGCCGGATCGAATTCGTGATCCTTGAGGAAGAACAGGCCGAAGAAGAGACCGAGGAGGGATCGACCGAGGCCACTGAGGACACCGATGAGGCCGCCGAAGGCGAGACCACCGAAGAGGAGACTGAGAATGTCCAGAACTGAGTTTATCATCGCCACCGCGATCGTTCTCTTTATCGCCTTCAGCCTTGGATGGTTTGCCAATTGGCTGGTGCATCGCTTTACGCGCGTGGCACAGTCTGACGTGGATGAACTGGAACGCATGAGCCAGGAATTGCACGAGGCCGAAGAGACCCGCGATCAGGCGATTGTCTATCTGCAGCAGCGCGAAGCCGAGCTGACCAATCAGCTCAGCCAGACCGAAGCGGAACTTGCGGCAGCGATGGAAGGTTTGCGGGACGCACGGGCGCAGCTGGGCTGATTTACCAGCGTTTTAGCGCCTCTTCGTCGTCATCCTTGGCGGCCACCCATTCCGCGCCATCCGAGGTGATCTCGCGCTTCCAGAATGGCGCGCGGGATTTCAGGTAATCCATCAGAAAATCAGCCGCCTCAAAAGCCGCTTTGCGATGCCGCGCCGCGGTCGCGACCATCATGATCATCTCGCCCGGCACAAGGTCGCCATGGCGATGGATGACAAGCACGTCCTGTAGATCCCAACGCGTCTGCGCCTCAGTGGCAATCGCTCTCAGAGCCTTTTCCGTCATGCCGGGATAGTGCTCGATCTGCATCGCGGTCATCGTGCCCGCATCATTGTTGCGCACGATGCCTGTAAAGGTCACCAAAGCACCGACGTTTTGATGCCCTTCCCCAAATCGCGCGGTTTCGGCCCCGACATCAAATGGCTCTGATTGCACCAGAATGCGCATGGCTTAACCGCCTGTCATCGGTGGGAAAAACGCCACTTCGCGCGCGCCTTCAAGCGGTGCATCAAAGTCGCTAAGTTCTTGATCCAACGCCACACGCAGCGCGCTGAGATCCGAGAAGGCCAAGGCATAGCGCTCTTCGCGCTGGCGCAGCTCCTCCACCAGATCCATGACTGTCACAGCGGTGGTCTCGACGGTCTCTTTGGGAATCCCAATGCGTTCACGCACCCATGCGAAATAGAGAACCTGCATGATCAATCCCTCAAATGCGGCGCGGCTTTGCGGAAATAGTCAAAACCGGTGATCACCGTTAGAACCGCTGCAATCCACATCAGGCCGATCGCGCCATAGGTGGACCAGATCATCCCGTTGTAGAGGTGACGCACGCCTAGAGGGTCCTCGCCAGTGCCCGCCAGAATATCCTGCACGATCTGGTAATCCATGCCCCAGGTCCACATGCCGAAGTAATGCTCAAAGAGGCCCTGAATGATCAGAACGGAAATCGCGACCATCTGCGTCGCGGTCTTCCATTTCGCCAATTGCGTGACCTTCAAAGTGCCGGCCACATCGCCCAAAAACTCGCGCAGGCCGGACACAAAGACTTCGCGGAACAGGATCAGAGTCGCAGGGAACAGTATCCACAGGGAGAGTGAGGAAAACACCACCATCACTGCCAGAGCGATCACCACCATCGCCTTATCCGCAATCGGGTCCATCATGGCGCCCAGCTTGGAAACCTGCTTCCAGCGCCGCGCCAAGTAGCCATCAAGATAATCAGTCAGCGACGCGCAGATAAACACCGCCAAAGCAGCCCAATCTGCGAAAGGCCGCGGCATCAACAAAAAGAAAACAGCGATCGCTGGCGCCGCGAGAAGGCGCAGGACGGTCAGTAGATTGGGGACGTTCCAGTTCATGCCACATCCCTAGCCTGTCCCGCCCGTCAGGAAAAGCGCGGTTTTGGTAAAACACATCAAAATGACGAAAGGCCGAGCACTGGGATATGCTCGACCTTCCTACAATGCCTAAAGACTTGTTAGATCTCAAAAAGGCCTGGGTTTTGGCGGCATTTCTTCCAGCAATCTGGGACGCGTGCTTTCGAAATGCAAACCCAAGACGATAGGTGTTTCTCCGTCGATTCATTTCTAGATTGAATCTACTCAAGGAAATAAGGGAATGAGGGATAAACCCAGATCACTTTCGGCTTATTGGCTACCCGAACGGATAGGTGTGCACTTATTCGTTAACCTTGGCTTTGAAAGACGGCAGGGCTCGGGACATTGACCCCTTGTCTTCAGCCCCCTTCGTGAAAGAACCCATAGATCGTTTCAGCCAATGCGTCGGACACGCCATCCACGGCCTTGAGGTCCGCGAGGTTGGCACGGCTGACGGCCTTAGCGCTGCCGAAATGAGCCAAGAGCGCGCGTTTTCGCGTCGCGCCGACACCGGGTACATCGTCCAGCGGCGTTGCTCCGACCGACTTTGCGCGTTTGGCGCGATGCGTCCCAATTGCAAACCGGTGGGCTTCGTCTCGCATGCGTTGGATGAAGTATAGGACCGGGTCGTTGCGGCGTAACGCAAAGGGGCGGCTGCCGACGCGGTGAAATTCCTCTTTGCCCTGATCGCGGTCGACACCTTTCGCGACGCCAACCATGGGCACGTCCTCGACGCCAAATTCCCGCATGATCTCGGCCACGGCGCTAACCTGTCCGGCACCCCCATCGATCAGTAATAAATCAGGCCATTGACCGTTCTCGCGGTCGGGATCTTCTTTCAAGAGGCGCTTAAAGCGACGGGTGAGAACCTCTTTCATCATGCCAAAGTCATCGCCCGGCGTCAGGCTCTCACCTTTGATGTTGAACTTGCGATAGCTGTTTTTCGCAAACCCATCGGGCCCTGCCACAATCATCGCGCCAACCGCATTGGTGCCCTGAATATGCGAGTTGTCATAGACCTCGATCCGTTCAGGCGGTGCGTCCAGATCAAAGGCCTCAGCGACTCCGGCCAGAAGTTTCGCCTGCGTGGCGCTTTCGCTCATCTTGCGACCCAGGGATTCCCGCGCGTTTCGGGTCGCGCCGGCGATCAGCTCCGCCTTTTCTCCGCGCTGAGGCACCACGATCTCGACCTTACGCCCGGCCTTTTCCGACAGCGCCTGCACCATCAGATCCGTGTCCTCGATCCCATGCGACAGGATCAACTGTCGTGGGGGTTCCTTGGTGTCATAGAACTGGCCCACAAAGGCCTGCAACACCTCAGACGGCGCGATATCGGCACCAGCCCTTGGATAGAAATCACGGTTGCCCCAGTTCTGATTGGCGCGGATGAAAAACACCTGCACGCAGGCCTGACCATTCTCCATATAAAGTGCGATGACATCGGCTTCAGCAACGCCGCGCGGGTTGATGCCCTGCGCGCTCTGAACCTGCGTCAGAGCGCGGATCCGATCGCGCAGTACGGCCGCGCGCTCAAAATTCATCTCTGCGCTGGCGGCCTGCATTTCACTTGCGAGTTTTTCCTGAATGTCCGTCGACCGACCGGACAGATAGCGTTCGGCATCCGCGACTGAGGCCGCATAATCCTCTGCGCTGATCTTGCCGACACAGGGCGCGGTGCAGCGTTTGATTTGATACTGCAGACACGGCCGCGTGCGGGTCTCAAAGCTCGCATCCGAACAATCGCGCAGCATGAAGGCTTTTTGCAGTTGATTGAGCGTACGATTGACGGCCCCAGCGCTGGCGAAAGGGCCGTAATAGGCTCCCTTTTCTTTCTTGGCGCCTCGGTGCTTCTGAAGGCGCGGAAATTCATGCGCCTTGCTGACCAGAATATTCGGAAAGCTTTTGTCGTCGCGCAGCAGCACGTTGTACTTTGGCTTGAGCTGTTTGATCAGGTTCTGCTCAAGCAGCAGCGCTTCGGTTTCTGTCTTGGTGGTCAGAAACATCATCGACGCGGTTTCGCTGATCATCCGGGCGATCCGCCCCGTGTGCCCCGAAGGCCGCGCATAATTGGACACCCGCGCGCGCAAGTTACGCGCCTTGCCCACATAAAGCACCCGCGCCTGCGCATCGAGCATCCGGTAAACCCCAGGTGAGCCATCCAGCGTCTTCAGATAATCCTGAATGCGTGCGTGGCCGATCAGGGAGTCCGGCGAAACTTGGGGGCTTTCGGTCATGGATTAATGAAATATGATTCTTTGTGTCTCGCTGCAATGACCACACAGGTTTGACAAGGGAAAACATGTCCACGATTTCTGTGGATAAGTCTGGATATAACTTTCTCTGACCAAGCGATTTCCCTTGTTTTCATGCAAGCTCGACGAATTGCCTAAAAAATAGGCACTATTTTAACCTATTGATTTTAAATAAAACTTTTTTTCTTTCTTGAAGATTACTCTTTTCAGAGCCTCAAATGTAACAGTGGTGTGACTAAGCGTGACAAAGTGCACAACTTTAGCGAAGCCCTAAACAAATCGCGTATTAACAAAGGTTTAGAGGGCGGGTTGCGTACCTCTCAAACACACACGCATAAGGAGAGCCACCTAGCCTTGGGTCAAGACAGCCAACAGATAAACAACGTAGGCCGCCGTCAGCAGAACACCCCACCTGCGGGTGATGTCTTTCCTAAAGACAACGAACGGCAGCAGAAGCAAGCTCGCGCCCAGCATCACCCAGAGATCGAAATGCAGAAGACCCGGAGCGACGGGAATCGGCCCGACGAAACTCGCAATTCCGATAATGGCCAAAAGGTTGAACATGTTAGAGCCGATCACATTGCCCAGCGCGACATCCGCCTGTTTGCGCAATGCGGCCATCACAGTGGTCGCGAGCTCGGGTAGGCTGGTGCCAATGGCAATCAGTGTGAGGCCAATCACCGTCTCGGGGACGCGGAACATGCGCGCAATATCGATGCCGCTGTCGACCAATAGATCTGCGCCCAAGGGCAGGCCAATCAAGCCCAGAACAAGGAACAGGCAAATCTTCCACCACGGGGCTTCCGGATCCAGGCCCTCTAGGTCTTCTTCGTCCTCTGGGGAGCTGACTGCACAGGTGCCGTCCTCCGACTTGCGATGCGCGATCGCCGAGCGCGCAGCGTCCCATAGGATGAAGGCAAGCACCGCCAATAGGATGATGCCGCTTACCCACGTGAAAATACCAACAAAGGCCAGCCCCATGAACAACACGGTGGACGCCATCATAATGAAATAGCTTTTGCGCGTGTCACATTCGCTGGTCTGCAATCGACTGAGGATCGCTGGGATGCCAAGCACCAGAAGGATGTTGGCTGTGTTTGAGCCGATCACATTGCCAAGAGCCAAGCCGGGGGCGTCATCGTCAATCGCGCTGATCGCAATCAAAAGCTCGGGGGCTGAGGTGCCAAAAGCCACGATGGTCAGGCTGACGATCAAAGCGGGGATACCAAGCCGCAGACTGATGTTCACAGCTCCACGCACCAGCGCATCGCCTGCCAGCAACAAAATCACCAGCCCTAAAGCCGCGGTCAGCCATACGAGCATGCGTTCTAGCCCTTCTTGCTCTGGCAAGCGCAGGGGCCCTTGCCGATCCTAAAGCGCCCACATTTGGCGCATCTCGCATTCTGCAATCGTTTCTGTCCCGGAATGGAGAATTTCCCGAACATCGCGAGGACCGCGATGAAAACGAGGAATATCGAGACAGCTTTAAAAATCATGTCAGAGGCCAAACCGTGCGTAGGTCGCACGTTCCTCTAGCCCCGCCAGAGCGTCCTGTGTGATACGCGCCCCAAAACGTTGCCACATCGAGCGGCGCTGCTCGTAACGACGGAAACGAACCTTCTCGCCGAACTTCTCTTTCATCGTTGGCACCAAATGCCCAACAGCGTCGGCCAGACCCGCCTCAATGGCTTTTTCACCCACCCAGATTTCGCCGGTGAACAGGTCTTCGCCGTCCGCCAGTTTTGCGCCACGCCGTGTTTTGACGTGATCGATAAAGACCTCGTGGATTTGCTCGAGCATGCCGGACAGCCGCGCGACGTCTTCTTCCTTCTCGGGCTTGAAAGGATCCATCATAGACTTGGATTTACCAGCCGTATGCACGCGACGTTCAATACCGTGGCGCGCAATAAAGTCCTGTGCGCCAAACCCCGCGGAAATCACGCCAATCGAGCCCACGATAGATGAGCGATCCACATAGATTTCATCCGCCGCCGCTGCGAGCCAATAGCCCCCAGAGGCGGCCACATCCTCAACGAAAGCGTAAACAGGAACGTTCTTTTCCTCGGCCAAACGCCGGATGCGCGCGCCGATGAGGGCGCTTTGCACAGGAGAGCCACCCGGAGAGTTGAGGATCAACGCCACGGCCGAAGGTTTGCCCCGCCGAAAGGCTTTCTCAATCAAAGGCGCGAGCCCTTGGTCACTGAGCCCACCACGAGAGCCAGCCGCGATAACCCCCGAAAGCCGCACAACGGCGACAGTGTTCGGACGCTTGGAAAATGGGTTCAATCGGGCCATGAGAGCCATGTAGAGTTCGCCTCCTTTGATAACAAGGTTTTTGACGCTTGAAATCGCGATGTTTACGTGAATTTTTCTGCCAAAATGGGACGCAAAGTCCCATTTTTTGATATTTTCAAGAATTTAATTCCGAATTTTCCATCCAGTCTTAAAGATCCACCAAATCGCGACCAAACACAGCGTGGTGAAACCGGCGATGGCAAAGAGGCTGATCATGATTGGAACGTCCGCGAGACCAAAGAATGCCCAGCGGAAGCCAGAGATCAGATAGACCACGGGATTAAACAAAGTCACGATCTGCCAAAAGTCTGGCAACATAGAAATCGAATAGAACGAGCCGCCCAGAAACACCAAAGGCGTGACGATCAGCAAAGGCACTAGCTGCAGTTGTTCAAAGTTGCTGGCCCAGATCCCGATGATAAAGCCAAACAGTGAGAAGCTGAGGCACGTCAGCACCATAAAGGCGATCATCGCAGGCCAGTTCAGGATCTGAATATCCACAAACAAGGCCGCTGTCGCGAGGATCACAATGCCGATGAACATCGACTTGGTCGCGGCTGCGCCGACATAGCCTACAACGATCTCAAGGAAATTCACGGGTGCCGAGAGCAGCTCGTAAATCGTGCCGATGAATTTCGGGAAATAGATCCCGAAAGAGGCGTTCGAGATACTCTGCGTAATGATCGAAAGCATGATGAGACCCGGCACGATGAAGGCGCCATAGGACACGCCTTCGACCTCTTGGATCCGGCTGCCGATGGCTGCGCCAAAGACCACGAAATAGAGCGACGTTGAAATGACCGGAGAGATAAAGCTCTGGGCCAATGTGCGGAAAAAGCGGGCCATCTCGAACATGTAGATGGCGCGGATAGCTGTCCAGTTCATGCGGCGTCTTCCTTGTGAACGAGGCCAACGAAAATGTCTTCGAGGCTGCTTTGCTCGGTTTGCAAATCGCGCAGGGTCAGCCCTGCGGCGGCGATGTCGCCTAGCAGCGAGGTGATACCAGTGCGATCCGCCTTGGTGTCATAGGAATAGGTGAGCGTTCTGCCGTCCTCGCCCAAAACGAGGTCATAAGACGCAAGCCCCGCGGGGATCTCTGAGATCGGCTCTTGCAACTCGACGTTAAGTTGCTTTTGGCCCAGACGTTTCATGAGGGCGGTCTTTTCTTCGATTAATAGAAGCTCACCTTGGTTGATAACGCCAACACGATCGGCAATGGCTTCGGCTTCTTCAATGTAGTGGGTGGTCAGGATGATCGTCACGCCACTGGCCTTCAGATCCGCCACGATATCCCACATGTCTTTGCGCAATTCGACGTCGACACCTGCGGTCGGCTCATCCAGAAACAACACCTTGGGTTCGTGGCTAAGCGCCTTGGCGATCAGAACCCGCCGCTTCATACCGCCAGACAGCGTGCGGATCGCGTTGTCCTTTTTGTCCCACAGAGACAATTGCCGCAGAATTTTCTCGATATAAGCCGGATCGCGACGTTTCCCAAACAGGCCGCGCGAGAAGGTTACGGTGTTGAGGACGGTCTCAAACGGCTCAAGGTTCACCTCTTGCGGCACCAAACCGATGATCGTGCGCGCGGCGCGGAAATTTTCGTTGATGTCATTGCCGTCCACGGACACAGACCCAGAGGTCGCCGTGGTGATTCCGCAGACAGTTGAGATCAGGGTCGTTTTGCCGGCCCCGTTTGGCCCCAACAATGCGAGGATCTCGCCGGCTTCGATATTCAGAGATACGCCCTTTAGGGCCTCAAAGCCCCCGTCGTATCGTTTCACAAGGTCTTTGATTTCAAGAATTGACGTCATGGCTGTCCCTCTTTCTTGCCTGCGACATAGGCGTATCCCTGTCGCAAACCAAGCCCCGCATAGCGGATATACAGAACTGCATGGATGCGCGCACAAAGGCAAGAGAGACCTCGGAAACAAAAACCACGCGCAATCGCACGTTCAGGCCGATTTCCCTCTTGACCCTCCCCTTGGGCTGGCTTAATCCCCCGCTACCCGTGGCGCGGTAGCTCAGTTGGTTAGAGCGAACGACTCATAATCGTTAGGTCGGGAGTTCAAGTCTCCCCCACGCCACCACTTTTCCCCTCGGAAACGAAAAAGACACCGCAAGAATGCGATGCCTGTCATTGTGCGTTGTAGCGCAGGTTTAGCCTGCGCGCACGGTGTCTATCATCAGCTGAACGTTCTCCGGATCGGCATCTGGCGTAATACCGTGGCCCAAATTGAAGATATGCGGCCCCTTGGACAGCGCCTGACAGATGCGGCGCGTTTCAGAAACCAAAGCATCGCCGCCGGTCACCATATGGGACGACTTAAGATTGCCTTGCACACAGCCGTCGATCTGAACATTTTGCGCAACCCATTCTGCTGTCACCGCGTCATCAAAGGCCACACAATCCGCGCCAGTGGCTTTGGCAAAGCCCGCATAGCGTTCACCTGCCCCACGAGGGAACGCGATGATTGGCGTCTCTGGATGCATCGCTTTTAAGGCCGCAATGATCTTTTTGATGGGGTCCAGCGCATATTTGTCAAAATCCGCGCCTTTGAGCGATCCTGCCCAGCTGTCAAAGAGCTTCACTACTTCGGCGCCTGCTTTGATCTGTTCGGACAGATAGAGGATCGTGCCTTCTGTCAGGCGGTCGATCACCTGATCAAACAGTGCGGGGTTCGCGTCTTTCAAAGCATGGGCCGGGCCTTGATCCGGTGTGCCCCGACCAGCGATCATATAGGTCGCGACGGTCCAAGGGGCTCCGGCGAAGCCAATGAGGGTGGTTTCCGTGGGCAATTCCCGGCGCAGGATACGCACGGTTTCATAGATCGGGTTCAACGTATCGTGGATTGCATCCACTGGCAGCAATTTGTCGAAATCCGCCTGACTTTCGATCGTGGACAAGCGTGGACCTTCGCCGGTCACGAACCACAGGTCCGCGCCCAGGGCCTGCGGCAAGAGCAGAATATCCGCGAATAGGATTGAAGCATCAAACCCATAACGACGGATCGGCTGCAACGTCACCTCGGCGGCCAGCTCGGAGTTATAGCAGAGCGACAGAAAGTCACCGGCCTGCGCACGCGTCGCGCGGTATTCCGGCAGGTAACGCCCCGCTTGGCGCATCATCCAGATTGGAGGGGTCGGCAGGGTCTCGCCCGCCAAAGCTCGAAGAATTGTTTTTTGCTGCGCCATGGTTCACCTCGCAAAGTCTTTGGTTAGGTCTAGCGCCAGCGACAAGATGTCAAGTGCAGCGGTGCTTGTCAGGACAATGGGACGCGGGTAGAGGTTCGGCCATGACGATCAAACTCCCCTCCTCTGACGCGCCGCTGAAAATCGGCACCCGTGGTTCGCCTTTGGCTTTGGCGCAGGCGCATGAGACGCGGGATCGCCTGATGGCGGCGCATGATCTGGGGGCGGAGGCCTTTGAGGTTGTGGTCATCCACACCACAGGCGACAATCGCCAGATGATCGACGCGGATCGCCCGCTGAAAGAGATCGGCAACAAGGGTCTGTTTACCAAAGAGATCGAAGAGGCCATGCTGCGCGGTGATATCGACATCGCGGTGCATTCGACCAAAGACATGCCGACCGTGCAGCCTGAGGGTCTGGTGCTGGATGTGTTCTTGCCGCGCGAGGATGTGCGGGATGCGTTTATCTCTCTGAAATACAACTCTATTTCTGAGTTACCCGAGGGTGCGGTTGTCGGCACGTCGTCTCTGCGTCGCCGTGCACAGCTGTCGCAAATTCGGCCCGACCTCAAACTGGTCGAGTTTCGCGGCAACGTTCAGACGCGCTTAAAGAAACTCGAAGACGGCGTGGCGGATTGTTCGTTTCTGGCTATGGCGGGTCTGACTCGTCTGGGTATGACCAATCGCGCGACTGCCGCGATTGAGGCAGACGAAATGTTGCCTGCCGTGGCGCAGGGAGCCATCGGCATCGAACATCGCGCAGACGACACCCGCGCCGCAAACATGCTGGCCACGATTCACCATCCCGAGACCGCTGCGCGCGTCACTTGCGAACGCGCGTTCCTTGCAAAGCTCGATGGCTCCTGTGAAACTCCGATTGCCGCGCTGTCGGTCATCGAAGGCGATGAAATCCATCTGCGCGGAGAGATCCTGCGGCCGGACGGATCAGAACGGCTGACCGCCGAGGGCCGCGCGCCCGTGGCGGATGCCGTCGCCTTAGGCACAAAGCTCGGCGAAGAGATCCTCGCCAAAGCCCCGTCAGATTTCTTTAGCTGGCGCTAAACCCACTTCGCCAAAGGCGGCAGGCTCATGAGCACCGCATTGGCGTCGTGACCCGTCTCTAGGCCAAACTTAGTTCCCCGGTCATAGACCAGATTATATTCGGCATAGAGCCCACGATGAACGAGCTGCGCGTCTTTCTCGGCTTCTCCGAAATCATCGGCGCGGCGCTTTTCGACCAAAGGCTGATAGGCCGGTAAAAACGCGCGGCCGATGTCCTGGATAAAGCTGAAATCAGCCTCCCAATCTCCGGTGCAATGGTCATCCAAAAAGATCCCGCCAACACCCCGCGCGCGACCGCGGTGCGGGACAAAGAAATACTCATCCGCCCAGGCTTTAAGACGCGGGTAATGCGCCGCGCCATGTTTGTCGCAATGGGCCTTTTGCACCGCGTGGAAATTCGCCGTGTCCTCGTCATACTCAAGGCAAGGGTTCAGATCGGAGCCGCCGCCAAACCACCACGCATGGGGCGTCCAGAACATCCGTGTGTTCATATGAACCGCCGGACAATGCGGGTTCTGCATATGCGCCACGAGGGAAATCCCGCTGGCCCAAAAGCGCGGATCCTCTTTCATTCCAGGAATGCCCTTGCGCGCCGCCATCGCGTTTTGCGCGCGCTCGCCCAAGGTACCGTAGACAGTCGAGACATTGACCCCGACCTTCTCAAATACACGGCCGCCGCGCATCACGGACATCAGGCCTCCGCCCGCGTCCGAGCCGTCCTCTGCAGAACGTTTGGTTTCAGTGACTTCAAACCGACCCGCAGGCTGATCCGCGAAAGGCCCGTCTGAATGGCTGTCCTCTAGACCTTCAAAAGCGGCCACAATCGTATCGCGCAACTCGCGAAACCAGGCACTCGCGCGTGCTTTTTCTTGGGACAGATCCTCAGACATCGGGGGCTCCTAGGTTAGTGAACCGGAGTTTGCACCGGATCAATCAAAGTGCGCCCGCCGTCGACCGTAATCACCTGACCGGTGACAAAACCCGCCGCGTCGGACGCCAGATAGCGCACGGTATCGGTGACTTCGGCGGCAGGGGCAATGCGACCAAGTAGCGTGTTATCTTCTATGGTTTTGCGATACTCAGGATGTTCCTTGAGCGTGTTTTGCATGCTCGCGCTCATGACCGAGCCGATTGCCACCGCATTCACACGGATCTGATATTCTGCCAAGGCCGTCGCCAGCCCCCGCGTCATCTGATCAAGAGCCGCCGTTGCCATGGAATAGCCCATCAAGTTGGGCTGCGTCCGGCAGGCCGCGATGGACGAGAGGTTCACAATGGCGCCCGCGGCGCCTTCTTCGTCCTCATTTTGTTTGATCATGCGCTTGGCCACCGCTTGCGACAGCCGCAGCGACGTCATCAGGTTTTGGCTGAGCATGGTCTCAACCGAGTCGTCATCCATGTCCAAAGGATCCGTCATCAGGATCTGGCGGCTGGCATTGACCAGAATATCGACACGCTCAAACGCATCAACGGTCGCCGAGAGCAAGTTCGCGATGGTAAGGCGTTCGCGGAGGTCTCCGGCGAAGTGAATGACATTGGAACTGTCGGGGAAATCCCCGACCTCTTTGGAGAGTTGTTCGTCGTCCATGTCCGCCATCACGACATTCGCGCCGCGGTCCGCAAACTCTCGCGCCACCGCAAGGCCGATCCCATTGGCAGCGCCGGTTATAATGGCGGTCTTACCCGCAATAGAAAAAGACATGGCCTCGCCCTCTGATTCTGAGAAAACTTACGCGGAATTAGCGCCGCGCGCGAGCGGGCCGTTCGGCGCGCAGGATTTTGAACCGATTGTCGCCGGTCACCTCTTCGACTTTGGCGAAATGTGCCTCAAGTGTTGCCTCATAGGGTAGGTGACGATTGGCTACCATCCAGAGCTGCCCCGTCGGCGCGAGCATACGTGCAGCCGCGGCGATAAAGGCGCGACCCAGATCAGGATCCGCTGCACGCCCCGTGTGAAACGGGGGGTTCATAACCACCGTGTTCATCCGCGCGCGGGGTTCCCAAGTTGTGGCATCGGCCCAATGAAACGAGGCACGCGGGTCGGTCACATTGGCCTTGGCACACTCGAGGGCCACGTGATCAGCCTCGATCAAATAGAGGTCCTCGACCTCGCCGCGTGTCAGGATCGCGCGCGACAGATAACCCCAGCCCGCACCCAGATCGGCAACCTGTTTGCCAAGCTTTTCAGGCAGTGCCGCCGCCAACGCCTTAGACGCCGGATCAATCGCATCTGCAGAAAACACGCCCGGACGGGTCTGAAAACCGCCATCGATCTCTGACGGGGCATCGTTCTGCCAGTCCGCAAAATCGCCGCCAGCGAACCAGAACAATTTGCCATGCGCTTTGGAAAAACTTCCGGCCACATCGGAGCGCTTCTTGCAGGCCTTCAGCATGCTGTCGACGCCATCGGTCTTTTGGCCGTCCACATAGACAGGCCCACCCAGCGCGGCGGCCTGCGCAACCCGCAACTGCGCCAATGCCTTGGCACGCGGCAGGAAAACAACTGACGCTGCAAAATCGCCCTCGGGCTCTATGGCACAGCCATAGCCCGCAGAGGCGAAAACATCATGGGCCGGTTTCAACGGCTGCAAAATCACAGCGCGGTCTTTGGGGATCTCAGCGATATCCGCCAAATTGCTTGGCCCAAAGACGGCAATCCGACCTTCATCAGGCAAAACCACCTGCCCCGACTCAAGCGCGAGCGTAAGACGTTCACCTGCCATCCAACTCTGATCCGAGCACCCGGGCTCAGATCACTCCTTTTCCATGGTGCATTGCAGCGGGTGCTGATGGCGACGGGCGAAATCCATGACCTGAGTCACCTTGGTTTCCGCGATCTCGTGGCTAAACACGCCAACAACGGCGACGCCTTTTTTGTGAACCGTCAGCATGATCTCAAACGCCTGCGCATGGGTCAGACCGAAGAACCGCTCTAGGATTTGAACCACAAACTCCATCGGCGTGTAGTCGTCATTCAGCAGCAGCACCTTATACAAGGGTGGGCGTTTGGTTTTGGCACGGGTTTTGACCGCGACGCCAGTATCGGCATCGTCGTCACTGTTCATAGACATGCGCAGCGCATCCAAAATCATGGTCAAATCTATCCGTCCCAGATGATGAAGGCTGTATATAGCCTAACATTCCGTTTAGAAAAGAGCTTGGGCAGCAATTGCAGGGCATTATGGGCGGAAAACTCACAACTATCGGCTTTGATGCAGACGATACGCTTTGGCACAACGAGCGGTTTTTCCGCATGACCCAAGACCGATTCGCAGAGCTTTTGGCGGATTTTGCGGACCAAGATCACCTCGAAGAACGGCTTTTGGAGGCCGAGAAACGCAATCTAGGTCACTATGGATTTGGCGTAAAAGGCTTTGTTCTGTCGATGATCGAGACCGCGATTGAGGTCACTGAAGAACGCGTGCCCGCAGCAGTGATCTTTGAACTCATGGAAGCTGGGCGCGAGATGCTGAACCATCCGATTGATCTGTTGCCCCATGCCGCGGAAGCCGTCGCCCATTGTGCGGAAAACCATCGCGTCCTGTTGATTACCAAAGGAGACCTCTTGGATCAGGAACGCAAGCTCGCGCAATCCGGCCTTGGCGATCTGTTTGACGGTGTTGAAATCGTTTCGGACAAACGTCAGTCCGTCTATGAAGACATCTTTGCGCGTCACGGAGACGGTGCCGATCTCGGCATGATGGTCGGCAACTCGATGAAATCCGATGTTGTACCGATGGTCGATGCCGGGGGATGGGGCGTTTATGTTCCGCATGGATTAACTTGGGCGTTGGAGGTTGCTACTCCGCCGGACGGACACTCAAAATATCGGCAGCTTGAGGCGCTGAACGGGCTTCCGGCCTTGGTTGATGAGATTTCGAAAGCGTAAATACGCGCCAAGGCGATTTCGCCCATATGGTATCCGGCTTCAAGCTCACCACTAAATATGGATTTACCGGACTTTAATTTCCAGAAAAGTAAATGAATCAAAGGGTTTATTCGATTCTCGCTCTGTGGTAGATTGATCTCAATAAAATTCGCCGAAGAAACGGCAGTCGAGGCAGTAAAGGCAGAAGCAGTGAAGGATCGGAGCAGCAGTCCGACCCGCCGCGGGTTGGCGATTCTTGCGTCACTCTTGTTGTTTTTGGGGTTCATGACCCCGGCTATCGCAGCACCCTATGCCGCGATGGTGATCGACGCGCGCTCTGGCGAAGTCCTGCATTCTCGCAACGCTGACACCCGACTGCACCCGGCCTCTCTGACCAAAATGATGACGCTTTATATTGCCTTTGAAGCGGTCAAAAACGGCGAAATCACCATGGACACCAAGGTGCGCGTGTCTAAGCACGCGGCGGCGGAACCCCCTTCGAAACTCGGATTGAAATCCGGTCAACGCATTGCCTTGCGCTATCTGGTGCGCGCAGCAGCAGTGAAATCGGCAAATGACGCGGCCACTGCAATTGGCGAAGCGATTTCCGGCTCTGAAGCGGCCTTTGCCCGCCGGATGAACCGCACGGCCAAAGCACTCGGCATGTCCAACACGACCTTCCGCAACGCCCACGGGCTGACTGAATCAGGCCACCTTTCGACGGCGCGCGATATGACCACCATGGGGCGGCATCTGCTCTATGATTATCCGCAGTATTACAACCTCTTCTCGCGCACCTCGACCTATGCCGGCGTGCGCGAAGTCGCCAATACCAACCGTCGCATGCTGGGTTCCTATCGCGGAGCCGATGGCATCAAGACAGGTTACACCCGCGCGGCCGGCTTCAATCTGGTCGCTTCGGCCGAACGTGGCAGCGAACGTATCATCGCGACGGTCTTTGGCGGGCGTTCTACCGCCACAAGAAACGCCCGCGTTGCGGAATTGTTGGACCTAGGCTTCAAGCGCGCACCAAGCCGCGTTGCTCTGCGTAAGCCTGCTCTGCCAGTCTATAACGGTTCCCCGAACCAAACCGTTGGCAGCAAAACTGTGCGCGTCGCGACCGCCATCAAGAAAAGCCTGCGCCCCATGCTGCGCCCCGGATCAGCCGCCACTCCGGCACCTGCGCCCCTCATCGCAGAGGTGGATCCCAATGCGATCAACCTTGGAATCGAGGACGCGCTTGAAGAGGCCAAAAGCGCCTCTCTAGTCAACAAAGAACCAACACGCCCTGCCCCGCTTATTGTCGAGGATCAGGAGCCTCAGGTTGTAACGCGTTTGACCACATCTGGCGGTCGCCATTGGGGTATCAACGTCGGACGTTACACAAGCCGCTATGCCGCCGAGAAAATGCTGCTCAAGACGGCCCTGTCAGAGATCAACACACTGGATGGATCCCTGCGCAAAGTGGTCAAGTCGAGCCGGGGGTTTGACGCGAACTTCATGGGCCTGTCCCGCGAAACTGCGGACCTCGCCTGCCGCCGTCTGCAAGCGCGGCAAATCTCTTGCTTCATGATCGGGCCAAGCTAAGCGCCCACGCGTTGCTTTTTGGATATTTTTGGCAAGAGAAAGAGGCGGGTTTCATCTTGCCCCAAATACTCAAATCCTAGGCTGGCACCGCCGCGAGAAGCTCTTTGGTGTAGTCGGTTTTGGGCGCCTCAAAAATCTCGGACGCCGTGCCGGTTTCCACAACGTCGCCTTGTTTCATCACCATGATCTTGTGGCTCATTGCGCGCACCACATCGAGGTCGTGGCTGATGAAGAGATAGGCCAGATCATATTTCTTTTGCAGATTTCGCAAGAGGTCTACGATCTGTACCTGCACCGTCATATCCAATGCCGAGGTCGGTTCATCAAGCACCAGCAATTTCGGTCGCAGAATCATGGCCCGAGCAATGGCGATGCGTTGGCGCTGGCCACCTGAGAACTCGTGCGGATAACGATCCATTGTGGCAGGATCGAGCCCCACTTCTTCCATCACTTCGCCGACCAACACGCGCGTGTCGCGCCCGTCTGGTTTGCCGTGCACACCAAGCCCTTCGGCGATGATCTGTTCACAGGTCATGCGCGGGCTGAGGCTTCCGAAAGGATCTTGAAAGACGATCTGCATGTCTTTGCGCAAGGCGCGCAGCTCGCGGGTTTTCAGGTTACGGATGTCGTTGCCCTGAAAGCGAATTGGGCCTTCCGAGCCGATCAAGCGCATGATCGCGAGCGCGAGCGTTGTTTTGCCCGACCCGCTCTCGCCCACAATGCCGAGTGTTTCGCCTGCTCTTACGGTGACTGAAGCTGAGTTAACCGCTTTGATGTGGCCAACAGTGCGACGCAAAAGGCCGCGTTGGATTGGGAACCAGATGCGCAGCTCGTCGGTTTGGGCGACCACATCAGCATCGTCGGATACAGGATCAGGTGCGCCTGCCGCGCGGGCACTCAGCAACGTCTTTGTGTAGTCATGCTGCGGGTTGGCGAAGATCTCTGACACAGGGCCTGCTTCGACGATTTCGCCATCTTTCATGACGCAGACCCGATCGGCGATTTGGCGCACGATGCCGAGGTCGTGGGTGATGAACAAAAGACCCATGCCTTCGGATTTCTTGAGATCCGCAAGCAGTTCAAGGATCTGAGCCTGGATAGTCACATCGAGCGCCGTTGTCGGCTCATCCGCAATCAGGATGTCAGGTTTATTCGCCAAGGCCATCGCGATCATGACGCGTTGGCGTTGCCCGCCACTGAGCTGATGCGGATAGCTTTTTAGACGATCTTCAGGGTCTCTGATCCCAACCTTGGTCAACAGATCCACTATGCGGCTGCGCGCGTCATCTCCGACAATACCTTGGTGGAGCGCAAGGGATTCTCCGAGCTGCTTTTCCAACGTGTGCAGCGGGTTCAGCGAGGTCATCGGCTCCTGAAAAATAAAACTGATGTCGTTGCCACGCACTTTTTGCAGTAGCTTCTCGTCAGCGCTGACCATCTCTTGCCCATCGTAGGTCACAGACCCAGAAACCGATGCGCTTTCACCCAGCATGGCGACCGTCGAGAGCGCGGTGACGGATTTGCCCGAACCGGATTCCCCGACCAAAGCCACCGTCTCTCCGCGATCCAGAGAGAAGGACACGCCTTTGACCGCTTCGAATAGTTGACCGTCCTGACGGAAGCCAACACGCAGATCTTTGACCTCTAGGATACTCATGAGAAGGTCTTTCGTGGGTCAAAGGCATCGCGCACGCCTTCGAAAATGAAGATCAAGAGCGAGAGCATAATGGCGAAGGTGAAGAATGCGGTGAAGCCGAGCCACGGGGCCTGAAGGTTCTGTTTCGCCTGTAGCGTCAATTCACCTAGCGAGGGTGCCGAGGACGGCAGGCCAAAGCCAAGGAAATCGAGGCCTGCGAGGGTCGAGATCGTTCCGGTTACGATGAACGGCAGCATGGTCAGCGTTGCCACCATCGCGTTTGGCAGCATGTGGCGGAACATAATCGTCCAGTTGCTGACGCCCAAGGCTTTGGCGGCACGGACGTATTCAAGGTTCCTTGCCCGCAAGAACTCGGCGCGTACGACTCCAACAAGAGCCGTCCAGCCAAAGAGCACCGTTAAGAACACCAAGAGCCAGAAACTTCGTCCCAAAATCGCGAAGAGGATGATGATGATATAGAGGCTTGGTGTAGAGCCCCAGATCTCGATCACTCGTTGGAAAATCAGATCGACCCAGCCTCCGAAATACCCCTGAATGGCACCAGCAATAATGCCGATGATACTCGCGCAGGTGGTCACAATGAGGGTGAAAAAGATCGACAATCGGAAGCCATAGATCACCCGCGCCATGACATCGCGTTTGGTGTCATCGGTGCCCAGCCAGTTCTGCGCATTGGGCGGCAGAGGGGCCGCGCCGGGGCGCTCCACCGACGATGTATAAGAATAGGGGATTAGCGGCCAGATCATCCAGCCTTTCTCAATCGCTTCGCCGTCGATCACACCGTCTTGGGCGTCTTCGATATAGCCTTCGGGATCGTCAAAGCAGAGCTCCAGCCCGCCGGTTTCAATCAGGCATTTTACCTCGGGATCGCGATACCCGGCCTCGGTTTGGAAATCCCCGCCAAAGGCGGTTTCAGGATAGAACTTGAAGATCGGCGTATAAAGATCGCCGCGATACTGCACGAGGATCGGTTTTTCATTGGCGATAAACTCAGCCATCAGGCTCAGGCCAAAGAGCACGCAGAAAATAATCAGCGACCAAAAGGCGCGGCGGTTGCGCCGGAAATTGCGCCAACGGCGTTGGTTCAGAGGGGACATTTTGAACATCAGCCTTCCCTCCTCTCAAAGTCGATCCTTGGGTCGATAAAGACATACATGAGGTCACTGAGGATCCCGACCACTAGACCGATGAGACCAAAGACGAAGAGGGTCCCGAAGATCACAGGATAGTCCCGCGCGACAGCGGCCTCAAAGCCCAGTCGCCCAAGGCCATCGAGCGAGAAAATAGTCTCGATGATCAGCGAGCCTCCGAAGAAGACGCCGATGAATACCGCCGGAAAACCTGCAATCACGATCAGCATGGCGTTGCGGAAGACATGCCCATAAAGCACACGGCTTTCAGACAGGCCTTTGGCGCGGGCGGTCATGACATAGTGCTTTTTGATTTCGTCCAAAAACGAGTTTTTGGTGAGCAAGGTCAGGGTCGCGAATGCCGAAATCGTGCTGGCCAGAACCGGCAAAGTGATGTGCCAGAAATAGTCGATGATTTTACCATAGAGGCTGAGGTCTTCCCAACCGGAACTCACCAGCCCACGCAGCGGGAAGATGCGCCAGTAAGAGCCACCCGCGAAAAGCACCACCAGAAGGATCGCAAACAGGAACCCTGGAATCGCGTAGCCGATGATGATCGCGCCCGAAGTCCAGGTATCAAAGGGCGTGCCGTCTTTGACGGCCTTGCGGATGCCCAGAGGGATCGAGACGACATAGGCAATCAAAGTCGACCATAGACCTAGCGTGATCGAGACCGGCATCTTTTCCAGCACCAGCTCAAACACCCCGATCTTGCGAAAGTAACTCTCGCCAAAATCGAACTGCATATAGTTCCAGATCATCGTGAAGAACCGCTCGACCGGCGGCTTGTCAAAGCCGAACTCGCGTTCCAATTCGTCGATGAATTCCTGCGGCAACCCTCGCGCGCCAACATAGCGGTCGTTCCCGGCGCTCTCGGCAACCTCGGAGCCTCCGCCTGAGATCGCTTCAAACACATCCCCGCCTCCTTGGGCCTGAGCAATGATCTGCTCGATCGGCCCGCCCGGGACAAATTGCGTTAGGGTGAAGTTGATGACCATGATCCCAAAGAGTGTCGGGATCACGAACAACAAACGCCGGAGAATATACGCGCCCATTTAAGTCTTACCGCGCCAGGACACCTGCTGCGACAAGCTCAGCATTTTTGTCGGCTTCAAACCACCAGAAATCAAGCTCACCGCGAGCGTAGTCAGGCAAGGGATCTGGGTAGCCGTATTGATTATAGAAGGCGACGGTGTGGACGTCTTTGAACCACTGCGGCACCCAGAAGACCTCGGCGCGTAATACGCGGTCAAGGGCGCGAACACCGACCCGCATTTCCTCTTTGGTCGTCGCACCAACGATGTTCTCGATCAAACGGTCAACAGCTGGACTATTCAGACCCATCAGGTTGCGCGAGCTTTCGTTGCGGGCTTCTGATCCGAACCATTGCTCAAGGCCGGTCGATGGCTCCAAGCCCTGTGTCATAACGTGGGTGGTCAGATCGAAGTCATAGCTGCGTGTGCGATCGGTTTCCTGCGCAGGGTCTACGCGGTTCAGAACGGCATCAACGCCCAGACGTTTCAGGTTTTCAATGAACGGATTGTGAATCCGGTCAAAGGCGGGCGAGCTATCAAGGATCTCGACGCTCAGCACTTCGCCGTCTTTGCGGCGCATGCCGTCATCTCCAACGACCCAACCAGCTTCGTCAAGCAATGCAGAGGCCTTACGCAAATTGCCGCGATCCAGCTGACGCGCGCCAGACACCGGCGGCAGGATCGCTTCATCCGTCAGGATCGACGCATCTAGCAGGCCTTCGTCCACGAGCGGTTTCAACAAAGTCATTTCTGCGTCAGACGGCGTCCCAAGGGCTTCCATATCGGAATTGCCCCAGAAGCCGTTCACGCGTTCATAAAGGCCAAAGAACAAAGACTCATTTGACCATTCGAAGTTGAACATCAAACCGATGGCTTCGCGGACGCGTTTGTCCTGGAATTTCTCGCGACGCAGGTTGAACACATAGCCCTGTGCCTGCGCGAGGTTGCCGTTGTGCAGCTCTGTTTTGATGACGTGACCGTCGCTGAGCGCTGGGAAATTATAGCTGGTCGCCCAGGATTTAGAGCTGTTCTCGCTGCGGAACGTGTATTCGCCGGCTTTAAAGCCCTCAAAAGCCGCGGCACTGTCTGCGAAATATTCAACGCGGATCTGATCAAAGTTGTAGCGCCCGACGGACACCGGCAGATCCTCGGCCCAATAGTCATCGCGACGCTTGTAGACGACTTGCTGGTTGATCTCATAGCTATCGAGCTCATAGATCCCCGTGCCCATGATCGGCACCAAAGAGCTTTCATCCAGTCGCGCGCCGGTTTCTTCAAACCACGCCTTCGAGAAGGCCGGGAAGATACCGGCAAGACCAATTCGGTCGCGTTCCGGGCTGTCGGCATTGAACGAGAACTTGATGCGATGCGTGTCCAGGATTTCCACGTCCGAGATAAACGCGCCAAAGGCTGCGCGGAAACTGGGCAGGCCTTGCTCCATAAAGAGGTCGAAGGTGAACTTCAGATCCTCGGCGCTCCAGCCTTTGCCATCTGGGAATGTCACATCATCGCGCAGGTTAAAGATGACCCAGCTTAGGTCTTCTGGGTATTCCATCGTCTCGCAAAGGAAGCAGTAGCTGGCGGTTGGATCATCGGCAAATGTGGTGAGGATATCCTCGTGACCAATTGTCGGGCTACCGCCTGCGCGGCCTTTGCGCGTATAGGGGTTAAAGCTGTCAAAGGTACCCATGCCCCAGATCGCGATCTCTCCGCCTTTGGGCGCGGAGGCATTCACGTAGTTCAGTTGCTGATAGTCGGCTGGGTATTTCAGGTCGCCAAAGAAGTTATAGCCGTGGCTGATGGTGATATTCTCATCTGCGAAAGCAGAACTGGCAGCCATGACGACCCCAATCAAACTGGCGCTCGCGGTCCAGAATTTCCAATCCCACGAAACGGCCTTGGTTTTGGCACCTGATGTCATCTGCGAAATCCTCCCAGCTTACGGCTGTCTTTATGCATTTCTTGGAATGTAACGTAATTTGCAGACTCGACCAGACTCAAGCCGAGAATGATAAACTTGCGATGAAATCTTCGGCATTTGCGCGTTAAGTCGCCCAAAGCCGCCGGAATTGTCCGAGTTCCCCACCAATCGCACAAAAGAAAAGGCCGGAGCCCGAGGGCGCCGACCTTTCCCGAAAATCTATAATAGCTAAGTTTAGCTGCCCGCGCTCTGTAGATAGGCAATCAAGTTTGCGCGGTCTGCAGGTTTCTTTAGACCAGAGAAGCTCATTTTGGTGCCAGGCGCGAAGGCTTTCGGGCTGGTCAGGAAGCCGTCCAGGTTTTCTGGGGTCCAGGTTTCCGCGACCGCAACCATCGCACCGGAATAGGCGTAGCCGTCTGCAGAACCAACGGCGCGGTTAACGACATTGAACAGATGAGGACCGGTGCCATTTGCGCCGTCATCCAGCTTGTGACACGCTTTACACTTGCCAAAGACCTTCGCACCTTTGTCGACATCTGCCGCAGCCAGAAGCTCTTCCAAGGATGGACCTTCTTCGACGACCGCAGTGCTGTCCGCCGCGGCAACTTCGATCTTATAGCCAACTTTGGCTTCTTCGCCGTGCTTCCCGTGGCCACCACCCATGTGGTAAATGGTTTCTGCAGCCCAACCACCCAATAGGTAGATCAGCAGAGCACCGCAGAAAGCGCCGGTAATTTTGGTCAAAGTCATAGTGTCGAACATGCTACGTTATCCGTCTCGTGGCGTTTGACGGCTATCTATCCGCTTCCTTCTACCTTGCGCAAGCTATACTTACCGCGACCAATCGCCCTTCTTGCGAAAAAAGTGGAATTTTGAACATGACCCAACGCATTGCCTTTCAGGGAGAGCCCGGTGCCTATAGCCACGAGGCCTGTCGCAACGCGCGCCCAGACATGGAAGCGCTGCCCTGTGCGACCTTTGAAGAGGCCATCGCTGCGGTCAAAAACGGCGATGCAGCTTTGGCAATGCTGCCTGTTGAAAACTCGACCTACGGGCGCGTTGCGGACATCCACCGCCTGCTGCCGCAAAGCGGGTTGCACATCATTGATGAAGCCTTTGTACGCGTTCACATAAGCCTTCTTGCGGTGCCGGGCGCGAAGCTCGAAGACATCGAAGAAGCCTTCTCACACCTTGTTTTATTGCCTCAATGCGCTGGATTCCTGACCGAACACAGCATTCGCGGACGCGTCAGCCCTGACAATGCACGAGCGGCGCGCGAAGTGGCTGAAGCCGGCAACAAAGCCCACGCTGCCCTGGCCAGCGAGTTGGCCGGAGAGATCTATGGTCTGGACGTCCTCGCCCGTCACATCGAGGACCACGACAACAACACGACCCGGTTTCTGATCATGTCGCCTGACGCCCAACTCGAACGTCGGGACGCGCCAAAGGGCATGGTCACGAGTTTTGTCTTTCAGGTCCGAAATATTCCCGCTGCGCTTTACAAAGCGATGGGGGGATTCGCGACCAATGGCGTCAATATGACGAAACTGGAAAGCTATATGGTGGACGGCTCCTTCACGGCGACTCAGTTTTACGCCGAAGTGGAAGGCCATCCCGAGGATGAAAACGTGAAACTGGCCCTGGATGAGCTGGGATATTTCACGAGCTATCTGAATATCCTCGGCGTCTATCCCGCTGCCCAGTCGCGCCATACGTGAGATCCGGGCCCAACATATTGATCATCATCTCTGATGAGCATCGCAAAGACGCGATGGGATGTGCGGGCCACCCGATTGTCAAAACTCCGAACCTGGACGCGCTTGCGGCCCGAGGGACGTTCTTTGGGAATGCCTACACGCCCTCGCCCATGTGCGTGCCAACGCGGGCGGCGATTGCGACCGGAGACTACGTTCACAAAACACGCAATTGGGACAGCGCCACGCCCTATAACGGAGCGCCGCGCAGTTGGATGCGCCAATTGCGAGACAGCGGTATCGACACCGTTTCTATCGGCAAGCTGCATTTCCGCTCTGGCGAGGATGACAACGGCTTCTCTCAGGAGATACTGCCGATGCATGTGGTCGGCGGAATCGGTTGGACGATCGGGCTTTTGCGGGAAAACTTGCCGACTTATGACGCCGCCTCGGAATTGGCCGCAGATGTCGGCGTCGGCGACAGCAGCTATACCGACTATGATCTCGACATCACCGCCGCCGCTGAAACGTGGCTTACAAACAAAGCCGGATCCGAGACACCCTGGGCGGCTTTTGTATCCTTGGTCAGCCCGCACTATCCGCTGACCTGCCCCCAAAAATTTTATGAGATGTATGACCCGGACAAAGTCGACTTGCCGGTGGGCTATGAAAACCGAAATCCCCCCGACCACAGCGAACTCAAGAATGTCGCGGGATTTTTTGACTACGACCGCTACTTCGACGAACAGAAAACCCGCGAGGCGAAGGCCGCCTATTATGGTCTCACCAGCTTCATGGATCATTGCGTGGGGCGCATTCTATCGGCGCTGGAAGCCAGCGGTCAGGCCGAGGATACCGTGGTCATTTATGTCTCGGACCACGGAGACATGATGGGCGATCAGGGGTTTTGGACCAAACAGGTGATGTATGAGCAATCGGCAGGCGTGCCGATGATCATGGCAGGTCCGGGCGTGCCGGGCGGACATCGTGTGAATACAGCCACGTCCTTGCTCGATTTGGCCGCGACAGCGGTGGATGTGACCGGCCTTGAAAGCGACGCGCACAATCGCGCCTGTCCCGGCGTATCGCTGCGGGTGATCGCCAACCGGCCTGACGATCCCGACAGAACTGTCCTGAGCGAATATCACGACGGAGGCTCTACGACCGGCACCTTCATGATCCGCTGGGATCGCTGGAAATATGTGCATTACGTCGGACATGACCCGCAGTTGTTCGATCTGAAGGCAGATCCGAACGAGCTGCACAACCTTGCGACCGAACGCCCAAATCACCCAGAAACACTTGCTGCGTTGAAAGAAGGCGAAAAACGCCTGCGCAGCATTTGCGATCCCGAAGCCGTCAACGCGCAATGCTTTGCAGACCAAAAGGCACGGATCGCCGAGCTCGGCGGAGAGGAAGCGTGCTTATCGGCATATCAATTCAACCACACGCCCACGCCTAACGAGCAAGCGCGCGCCGAAAGAGATGATTTATCCGAACTTTAAGCCGCTTGCGTCTCGCGATAACGCTTTTCGAGGTTGCGCGATTGTTCAGAGATACGAGACGCCATGCGTTTCTCGATCTTGCCCCGCGTAAGCTTCATAGATTGCAACAGAAGGCGCCCAGTCAGGGTTTTCGCAGAGATATCGGTTTTCATCAAAAGGCGGGTCTTGTGATTAGACAGCGCCACCAGTTCGATATCCAATTGCACCTCGATGGCCGGTGCATCCGCTTGAAAACCAAGCGCTTCGGGCTTTTCAAAACGGCTCACGTCAACTTGCATTTTAACGGTCTTGCCGCGCCAGGGCACGTTCAGATCCCAGGCAGATCCTAGGCCATCCGCCCCGTCCCCATTGCGCCGTGTGACCTCTGCGCCTCGGCGCATGGCCATGCGTTCAAAAAAGGAAAAATCAGACAGCATTTCAAAAGCTGCGGCCTGCGGGATCTCAAGATCTTCGATCGTTTCAAACTTCATGACTGCTCGCGTCCCATCTGTTTTGACGTGGGGTATTCGATGTGATGCGCGCAGTATGGCGCATTTTATCTTTTAAGTCGATCCGCAACCCAATGTCTTAAGATAAACTCCGCGATGGCGCCTTTGCGGGCGGGTTTTAGAAACGCGTGCTCTCCGGCAAGGGCCTGCATCATCTCATCTCGAGGCACCCAGATCGCATCCTCGATTTCGTTTGGGTCGATGTTCAAATCCGTGCCAAGCGCTTCGCCGCGGAACCCCATCATCAGCGAATTTGGGAAGGCCCAGGGCTGCGACCCAAGGTAGTCCACACGGCCAACCGAGACCCCGGCCTCCTCAAACACCTCGCGCCGCACGGCGGCTTCTGGCGTTTCTCCGGGTTCGACAAAGCCCGCCAAAAGAGAATACATGCCATCTGGCCAGCCGGGACTGCGCCCGATCAGGACGGAATCTCCCTTTGTGATCAACATAATCACCACGGGATCCGTGCGCGGGAAGTGCGGCGCTCCGCAGGCAGGGCATGTCCTTTGCCAACCGGCCTGTGACATCTCGCTTTTATGACCGCAGACCGCGCAGAACCGATGGCTGCGGTGCCATTCAAAGAGGGCTTTCGCGGTCGAGGCCAACTCGGCGTCGCGAGCATTGAGCCGGGTCATATTAGCCCGCAAATCCGCGAAAACCTGATCCGCAGGCAAGGCCGGATGCTGTTGTTCGGACAGGTCGACAAAGCTTTGATCCACGTCTTGATCGGGCGTCCAGCCAGACAGGTCGAAAGCCAGGCAAAGCCCGTCATCTTCTTGCCCTAAAACAATCGGCGACGCATTTCCTTCGAAAACCGGATGATCCGTCGGAAGCCGCACCAAGCGGCGCGTATCCTCGCCGGACATCAAGGGTTTACCGCGCCACAGACATATCGCGTGCGCTCTACGTTCGCCGTTGCACGCCTCGGCTATAACCTCTGCCGTGCGCAAATGCGCGACTCGATCTAAACCAGAAGGTCCAAACGTAACGCTGTCAAAAAGCTGCATGAAATGATCCTGCCCGTCGTTTGAGCCAAACTAGGCATTCTGAGAGGCGTAGCAAACGGAAAATCAAGAGAAATACGACTTGACCCAAAGTTTCGCTTTGGGATTTTCGCGCGCCGTGTCATGGTTCAAGAAGTGATTACTTCTTTTGATTATCAAATAGTTAACAAGCCTTCGATACAACTTTGACCACTTCCCCAACGTCAACTCAGTCTGAAACAACAATTGACCTCCGAGTCTTGGCGACAACTGACATGCATGGTCACATAGGCGGCTGTGGCCAGACGAAGGGCTGGGCCTTTGTGACTGAGACGTTGAACCGGCTAAAGGCCGAGAACAGCAACCATCTGCTTTTTGACAATGGGGACTTCCTGCAAGGCACAGCCTTATGTGACCTGATGGCCTTCGGCGCTTTGGGTCCCGCTGAAAATCACCCTGTGATCCGGGTGATGAACAAGATGGGTTATGATGCAATCGGACTGGGCAACCACGAATTCGACTTTGGCCTCCCTTTCTTGCGAGACGCATTGTCTGGTGCCACAGCGCCTATGGTGTGCAGCAACCTGGAAACCGACCAAAATGTCTGGGAGCGAGATCTGCTGATCAAGAAAACGCTCACTGACAGCTTGGGCCAGCCCCACAAACTCACCATTGGCGTTTTTTCACTGATACCGCCGCAGGTGCTGGACTGGTGCAGGGTACACCTAGAAGGTCGGGCGCGTGTCTTTGAGTTTCAAGCAACCGCCGTCGAACGCATCGCGTCACTGCGGTCTCGCGGCGCGGATTTGGTCTTTGCCTTGTGCCATGCGGGCGATACGGCCTCAAAGGCCGAGGCGGCCAAGAATCCATTGGCCACAGACATCACGTCCATTCCGGGGGTAGATTTGGTGATTTGCGGGCACACCCATAGCGTCTCGCCAAAACCCGGCGAGCGGAAACTATGTGTTAGAACCCCAAGCCAATCCCAAGACAGCGTGATGCCGCTTGTCCTGCCCGGTGATCGAGGGAAATTCGTCGGCTGCATAGACCTGAAACTGCAAAAGAGCCCACGAGGTTGGACATGGGTAACCGCGGAATGTCGAAATATCGAAGTGTCAGAAACCGCAAACCCAGATGTGCTGGAGATCGCCGCACCATGGATCGCGCGGGCCCAAACCGCGCTTGCCGCCGAGGTTGGTAACTCTGAGATCGACATCGGCACGTTTTTTTCGGCCATTCAATGCGACCCTGCCACGCGGCTCGCGGCAGCAGCAAAACGGATGGCGGTTGCCCCGTTGCTGGAGGACCTAGGTTATACGGATCTACCGGTTGTCACCGCCGCTAGCCCGTTTCGAGCGGGCCATGACGGACCAGAGTGCTACACGGCCGTGCCCGCTGGACCAGTCACGCTCCGCGAAATCTATGATATCTACCCCTATTTCAACGCGATCGACGCGTTCAAAATCACCGGAGCTCAAGCGCGAGACTGGCTAGAAGCCTCTGTCAGCGGTTTTTTTCAGATACTGCCGGAGCAGCCAGACCAGCCTCTCTGGAACCACCAGTTTCCCACCTATGAGTTTGATAGCCTGTTGGGCGTTAGCTACCAGATCGATCTGTCAAAGCCCGCTCTTTATTCCCCCGATCGACGTCGTCTCTCAGAGGCAGCATGCAGCCGAATTTGCGATCTGTCGTTGAGCGGAGAGCCCTTGGACCCACATGCAGAAATGATCCTGGTCACCAACGCCTACCGTGGAGGCGGAGGTGGTAAATTCCCCCACATCTCAAGCCGAAACCGGATTCCCCTGCCTTTTCGAGACGTACGCGCGTGGATGCAGGTGATTTTTGCGCGCGGTCTCACCGAAAATGATCTACCCACGCCCTCCTGGCAATTCGCGCCTATGGCGGGAACATCAGCAACTTTTGAAACGGGCTCTGACGCGTTGCGTTTCATCCCAAGCAATCTAAAGCAACGCCTGACAGACTTGGGCGAGACAGCTGGTGGCTATCGAAAATTTCGCCTATCTCTCTAGGGGAACACAGCTTGCAATCCGTTTTTCCAAAGCTTATGTAGCGCTTTGAGAGGTTGGCGCGGGCAAGCACCTCGCCAACCCGGTCAGATCCGGAAGGAAGCAGCCGTAACGAGTCCCGCTTGGGTCGATGTTCAGCCTCTCACCTAAACGCCAGATGAACTTGGCGGATCTTCTCCGACGCCCTCAGATTGACCGGCAACCGCCCAGTCGAACTGCGCGTCGGTTTCAACCGCGCAATGGCGCACGTAACGTAGTCGGGTCAAAGCATCGCTTACCGTTTCGCCCATCTCTATCAAAAGCCGCAAAACCGCCATTCCCGACCTCCCGCAGCCGCCACGGCAATGCACAAGAACGCGCCCGCCGCCCAGCAAGGCCTTGCGTATTTTTTCAGAAATCTCTGTCCAAGCCTGAGTCTGAGTGGCGTCTGGCGATCCGAAGTCTTTGACCGGAAAGTGCAACCACCTCGCCCCAAAAGTGGGGACATCCGCCATGAACTTGGCGGCACCCAGCTGCTCAAGCTCTGCCAGCGGCGTCATGGTGAGCACAAATGACGGTCGCCAAGCCTGAATTTGCTCGGCATCTAATTCGTAGTCGCCGGTTAATCCTGGACAGGGCGACAAGGCCAAAAGGCCTTTGCCGGCGTCTAAAGAATAAATTGCAAAGTCTGACATCCCAAAGCCCGCGTCTACCTCACTGCGCCTCAACCTTAGCGCGAAATTTTACATCCATAACCTCTAATCTAAACGGACGTTAAAAAAGGCAAGGTACAGCGTTTTCAGGAACCGCCCGAGGATCTTAACGCGCATCTTCCAACACGGCCTATCCGGTAGACGCGCCGTCCCCTTCGCCTTAACGTGGACGCGATCCCGAATCCAAAGGCACAAAATGAGCGACGACAGTACCCAGACCACCGGCTATCAGGTTCTCGCCCGCAAATACCGACCCGAGACCTTTGCCGATCTGGTCGGCCAAGACGCTATGGTGCGCACGCTGAAAAACGCCTTTGACGCGGATCGCATCGCGCAGGCCTTCATCATGACCGGCATCCGCGGCACCGGCAAAACCACCACCGCGCGGATCATTGCCAAGGGCATGAACTGTATCGGCGAGGACGGCAACGGAGGCCCAACAACCGAGCCCTGCGGCAAATGCGAACATTGCCGCGCCATCATGGAAGGCCGCCACGTTGACGTGATGGAGATGGACGCGGCCTCGCGCACAGGTGTCGGCGACATCCGAGAGATCATTGACTCGGTGCATTACCGCGCGGCCTCGGCCCGCTATAAGATCTATATCATCGACGAAGTTCACATGCTTTCGACCAGCGCTTTCAACGCGCTATTGAAAACGCTCGAAGAACCGCCCGCGCATGTGAAATTCATCTTCGCGACGACAGAAATCCGCAAAGTTCCGGTGACTGTCCTGTCGCGCTGCCAACGCTTTGATTTGCGCCGGATCGAGCCCGAAGTGATGATCGCGTTGATGCGCAAAATTGCCACCGCCGAAGGGGTTGAGATCGCCGATGACGCGCTGGCCTTGGTCACGCGCGCAGCCGAAGGCTCTGCCCGCGATGCGACTTCACTTCTCGATCAGGCTATTTCCCACGGTGCAGGTGAAACCACCGCCGATCAGGTTCGCGCGATGCTGGGGTTGGCCGACCGCGGAAGGGTGCTCGACCTCTATGACATGATCCTGCGTGGAGACGCAGGCGGTGCGCTGAATGAGCTTTCGGCGCAATATGCCGATGGGGCAGACCCGATGGCGGTTCTGCGCGACTTGGCGGAAATCACCCACTGGGTTTCGGTGGTAAAGATCACGCCGGAATCTGCCGACGACCCAACCATTTCACCCGACGAACGCGCGCGAGGTCAGGCCATGGCCGAGAAACTGCCTATGCGCGTGATGACCCGCATGTGGCAGATGCTGCTGAAGGCACTCGAAGAAGTCGCCGCCGCGCCCAATGCCATGATGGCGGCTGAAATGGCGATCATTCGCCTGACCCATGTGGCCGACCTGCCCAGCCCCGAAGAGCTGATCAAGAAACTACAGGACACGCCCCCACCTCCCGGACCACCCGGCGGAGGCGGCGGCATGAACGCACCACAAATGGGCGGCGCGACGCAGGCCTATGCAACGGCCCAAGTCGCAGGCGGCCCCGGTGGCACCGTCACGGCCCTGGCGCCACAAGCCGATCAAGCGCTCGCACGTTTTGCGAGTTTTGATCACGTGGTCGACCTGATCCAAAAGAACCGCGACGGGCTGCTCTTAAACAACGTCAAGAAATACGTCCGTTTGGCTGCCTATCAACCCGGTCGCATCGAATTCGTACCCGCGCCAAACGCGCCGCAAGACCTCGCGCAACGTTTGGGCGGCGCGTTGCAACGCTGGACCGGCAATCGCTGGGCCGTGATCCTTGTGAACGAAGGCGGCGCACCGTCAATTTTCGAAGTCGAAGATGCCGAAAACGAAGCGCTGAGGGCCGAGGCCCGCGAACACCCGCTGGTCAAAGCGGTCTTTGACGCCTTCCCGAAGGCCAAGATCACCGACATCAAAACCCAAAAAGAGATCGCGCAAGAAGCGCAGGCAGAAGCCCTACCCGAGGTCGAAGACGAATGGGATCCCTTTGAAGAAGACTAAGCGCGCCTTGGTCCCTTTCGGACCCGTGTTGCTCTTGTCGTTTCATCCCCCGCGCCCTATCTAGCGGGCAACTCAAACTCAGGAGACAGAGATGCTCAAAGGTCTAGGCAACATTGGCGATATGGCCAAGATGATGAAGCAAGCGCAAGAGATGCAGACCAAGATGGCGCAGATGCAGGACGACCTGCAAAGCATCATCGTGACTGGCGAATCCGGCGCTGGCCTCGTCAAAGCTACTGCCACCGCCAAGGGCGATCTGACCGGCCTCGATATCGACCCGTCCATCTTTGTTCCCAGCGAAAAAGAAGTCGCCGAAGACCTGATCCTCGCCGCCATCAAAGACGCGCAAGCCAAAGCCGCCGACCGCGCCAAATCCGAGATGGGCAAAATCACCGAAGGTCTGGGACTGCCAGCAGACTTCAAACTGCCGTTCTAAGTGGGGCGACAAACGGCTTTCATCTTGCTAAAAATACTCAAAAGCAAGGGGTGGCCATGAGCAGCAACGACCTCGAAAATCTGATCGACCTAATGGCCCGCCTTCCGGGCCTCGGTCCGCGCTCGGCGCGGCGCGCGGTGTTGCATCTGGTGCGCAAACGCGCGCTCTTGCTGACGCCGCTCAGTGACGCCATGCAAAACGTTGCCGCCACTGCGCGCGAGTGCCTCAACTGCGGCAATATAGGCAACTCTGACATCTGCGATATCTGCGCCGATGACACGCGCGCGACAGGCGAGATCTGTGTGGTAGAGGACGTCGCCGACCTCTGGGCCATGGAGCGCGCGGGTGTATTCAAAGGTCGCTATCACGTCTTGGGCGGCACGCTGTCGGCGCTGGATGGCATCGGTCCCGAAGAGCTCTCGATCCCGCGGCTTGTGGACCGTGTGACCAGTGAAGCCGTGAGCGAAGTCATCCTCGCGCTTAATGCCACCGTCGACGGTCAGACCACGGCGCATTACATCGCCGACCAGCTTGAAGGGCAGGTCACGCTCACCTCTCTGGCGCAGGGTGTGCCGATTGGTGGGGAACTGGATTATCTGGACGAAGGCACGATTTCAGCCGCTTTGCGAGCACGAAAATCCATCTGAGATCCCTGCCAAAACCTGTCAGCACGTTCTGATAGGCCGAAGTCTGATACCGGAGGTCCAACATGCGTTTCAGATACAGCATTCTTTACGTCGACGACGTGCCCGCCACGCTCGCCTTTTACGAAAAAGCCTTTGGATTTGAGACAGGCTTTTTGCACGAGGGAAAAGACTATGGCGAGTTGGTCACCGGCGACACGAAACTCGCCTTTTCAGCCAAATCGCTGATGCGCGAAATCGGCAAGACGCCGTCGGATGCCAACCCCAAAGCCCCCAGTTTCGAATTGGCTTTTGAGACCGAAACCGTCGCCGAAGATTTCGCCCGCGCGGTCGCGGCTGGGGCCGCCCCGATACAAGAGCCCGCAGAAATGCCATGGGGCCAGGTAATCTCTTATGTCTCTGACCCAAATGGCTTCTTGATCGAGATCTGCGCCCCCAACTAAGCTCACTCTGGGAGGATCAAACATGGTTTACGCCGTTATTGGTGCGGGGATGATTGGGTCGGCGGCTGCGCGTCATTTGGCTGAGGCGGGGCATGACGTGATCTTGATTGGCCCCAGCGAACCTGACGACAAGTCCAAGCACACCGGCGCATTTGCCAGCCACTATGACGCAGGCCGTATCACCCGCGGTTTGGCGACAGATCCCTTCTGGGCTCAGGCCTCACAGGCCTCTATTGCGCGCTATCGTCAGATCGAAGCAGACAGCGGCATTTCGTTTTACAACGACGTCGGTTGCCTTCTGGCCGGACCAAAAGATGCAACGCACTTGCAAGACGTCGGACGCGTAGCTTCGGATTTACACATCGACGCAGAGCACCTATCGCAAAAAGACATGCAAAACCGCTTTCCGTTCTTTGCTTTTTCAAAGGATGACATTGGCTATTTCGAAGCCAAGAACGCCGGGACAATCAACCCGCGCGCGCTGGTCGCTGCCCAGATCAAACTGGCCGTCGCGCATGGGGCGCAAGTGCTGCGAACCGAAGCGCAGGCGCTCCGTGAAACAGTCTCGGGCCTCGTGATTGAAACCACATCTGGAGACATCGAAGCCGATCAGGTGCTTGTAGCGATCGGGGGCTTTGCACCTACCTTAATCGACGATCTCAACCTGCGCGTCTATGCGCGCACCGTCGCTCTGTTTGAGGTCTCTGAGTCTGAGGCCCGGCGCCTACATAACTGTCCCTCCATGATCTATCTGGATCAGGACGGAAACGACCCCTACCTCTTGCCGACTATTCGCTATCCAGATGGTAAAGTCTATCTCAAGCTGGGCGGAGATCCAGACGACCGGCATCTCGCGCCTCATGAGATGACAGACTGGTTTCAGAGCAGCGGAAACCCTGACGTGGGCGCTCATCTAGAGGCGCAAATGCGGGCGCGTATGCCTGATTTGCAAATCGACAGCGTGACGACGAATGCCTGCGTCACGACTTTCACCGACACAGGCCGGCCTTTGATCCGACGCCATTCCGAGCGCATCTCGCTGGCCGTCGCCGGCTGCGGCGCAGGTGCGAAATGTAGCGATGAACTTGGGCGGCTTGGGGCGGAAACCCTGCTAGGACGTGCACTCCCTGCTTGGGCGAGCCAATAAAAAAGGGGCCGTGCTGGCCCCTTTTTCCTGTCTCTCAGAGCTTGCCTTACGAAGGCTGTTCGTCCTCGTCACCAGACTCAGGCAGGTTAAAGAAGCTGTCCGCATCCGCGAAATCATCGTCACTGCGTGGATCTTCTTCTAGGCCCGCATCCGCAGGCGTGTCGCCAAGCGTGAAGGCCTCAAGACCTTCCATATTGGATGGCATACGTGGTTCCGCGTCCATCTCCAGAGATTGCTCGGTGGACACCAGCTTGCGACGTTCGTCATCATTCATGACGCCGCCTTCAGCCGCTTTCTTCGCCGCGGCTTTCTGAACCGCTGCATCCAGCTCAGACTGTTTACACAGGCCCAGCGCAACCGGATCGATCGGCTGGATGTTCGCGATATTCCAATGGGTCCGTTCACGGATCGCCTGAATGGTCGGCTTTGTGGTGCCAACCAGTTTGGACACCTGACCGTCAGAGAGTTCCGGGTGGAACTTAACGAGCCACAGGATAGACGCCGGACGATCCTGACGTTTGGACAGAGGCGTATAACGCGGGCCGCGACGCTTCTCTTCGCCAACGGCAGCCGCGTTGAATTTCAGTTTCAGCTTGTGCAGGGGGCTGTCCTGCGCTGCGTCGATCTCTTCTTGCGTCAGCTGGTTGTTGGCAATCGGGTCAAAGCCTTTGACACCGGTCGCAACGTCGCCATCCGCGATGCCCTGCACTTCAAGCTCGTGCATGCCTACGAAATCCGCGATCTGCTTGAAGCTGATCGTTGTATTGTCCACCAGCCAAACAGCGGTGGCTTTCGCCATAATCGGTTTTGCCATATCGGCCTCCTAACGCATAGTTTTCCCCTCGCCAGACTTTCGGTCTGACGGCATCCTGTTTGGGGATGCGGGCTACCTTTTCGGGGGAACTTACGCCCGATATAGTGTGGATTGGCATAAAAGGAAAGAGTGAATGAAGCGTGTGGTAGCCTTGCTGGTTTTGTTCTGCGCATCCCCGGTTTTGGCCGAGGGCGAGCGGGCCGGAGAGTTCGACTATTATGTCATGGCCCTGAGCTGGTCGCCGAATTGGTGCCGCCTGGAGGGGGACGCTAAGGGTTCTGAGCAATGCGACGCGGATAAAGACCACGGCTGGATTCTGCACGGACTTTGGCCGCAATATCATCAGGGCTGGCCAAGCTATTGCCTAACCACCAAACGCGCCCCATCACGGCGCATGACTGCCGAGATGGCCGATATCATGGGCACCTCGGGGCTGGCGTGGCATCAGTGGAAGAAACACGGCACCTGTGCGGGGCTGGAAGCCGCGGATTATTTCGCGCTGTCGCGTGAGGCCTATGGGCGTGTGACCCGTCCGGAGGTGCTTCGAAAGCTCAAAGACCCGATATCCCTACCTGCGACTTTGATCGAACAGGCCTTCCTGCAAGACAACCCAGAGCTCGAGCCTGATGGCATCACCATCACCTGCAAAAGGGGGTATATCCAAGAAGCACGCATTTGCCTGTCTAAGTCGCTGGATCCCGTGCCCTGCGGTCGCGACGTTGTCAAAGACTGTCGCCTTGACGATGCGCTGTTTGATCCGATCCGCTAGGGTATTTTTATGTCTCGTCTCTTCAACGCCCTGATCGGCATCAACGTCCTGCTCCCTTGGATCGTGTCGCTGATTCTGCCGATCCAAAGCTCTCTTCTCCTGAACGAAATCGTCTTTTTCGGCTGTGTTTTCCTGATGGCCGTTGGAAACGCGCGCATTGCGCGGGCTTTGCCTGATTACAGCCGCTGGATCTGGGCATTGTCCATTGCCAATCTCGCCTGTGCCGCGCTACTGAGCAGCCCAGCGCTGTCGACGGCCCTGCCGCTCATCCTGCGGCTTGCGACAGTTTAAAACGTGTCAGTTGCACCGGTTTCTATATAACAAGCAAATCAAATACTTATTAAAGAAACCTGATGACCACCCGCCTCCACAAAGCGCTCCGCATCTATGAGACCTCGGTCGCACTTTTAGTGCTGATCGTCGCGCTTTTGCTGCCGCGGATTTCTGCGGTGGTTGTGGAGTTTATCCCCGGCGCAGACGTGGCGATCATCTGTACCGGATCTGAATATGTGAAAGTCGCGCTTGATGAGGACGGCACCCCCGTCGAAGTCCATGAGACCCAAGACAGCGACTGTCTGCGTACGCTTGCCTTGGATGTCACCGAGACCCCAACGCCCGCGTGGCAGACACTGGCCCGCGACTACAGCTTTGCTTTCTCTCTGCATGAGCACCCTGCCCCCGCAGGCGAAACCCTCAAGACCCTAGAACCCTCGCGCGCCCCACCTGTTTTGATCTGAGCCCCTCTTTCACTCTGATCAAACACAGGAATACTTATGACCGATGCAACCGCACCGGCGTCCCCCGCATCTTACGTAAGCGGCGGCGCACTTTATCGTCTCGTCTGGAAATGGCACTTTTTGGCCTCGCTGTATGTCTTGCCCTTCATGGCAATGCTGGCGCTGACCGGCGGGATTTACCTTTATAAACCGCAAATCGAAAACTGGCTTTATGCTGACTATCTGCATGTTCAGCAGACCGGCGCAGCCCTGCCGCTTGAGATCCAGGTCGATGTGCTGCGCGAGGCCCATGGAATTACCCGACTGCGCGGGATCACGCAATATGACGACCCGACCCGCTCGACCAAAATCGAATATAACGACGCTGGTGAAATCCGGTCCTTCGCTTGGGTAAACCCATATTCCGGCGAAGTCCTTGGCTCTGTTGCCCGCGACGAGATGCCCATGCGCATGCTCAAGAAATTCCATGGTGAATTGCTCTTGGGCAAGACCGGCACCAAGTTCGTAGAGCTCGCGGCCCATTGGGCTATCGTCATGTTCATCACCGGCGCTTACCTCTGGTGGCCTCGTGGCAAGCGTACGCTATCTCAGGCCGTGGCGCCCCCGAAAGGAGGGCCGTCCAAAGGCCGCAGCTGGTGGCGCGAGACGCATTTGTTCACGGGGTTTTTGGCGGTGGTTCTGGTCACGCCGATCCTTGTGAGCGGCCTGCCATGGACCGACGTCTGGGGTGGCGGCCTTAGTCAGATCCAAAAGGCGACGGGGCAGAATTCGCAATCCATGCGCTTCCGCGGCGCGCCGAAGTCCACGAGCGATTCTGGCGTGACGATCGTTTATGAGGACGTTTTTGCCATCGCCCGGCAAGAAGGCCTGAAAGCGCCCTATGAAATGCGCCCGCCGCGCAAGGCGAATGGGGCCTATTGGATCCGCTCGGCCTCAACCAACCGCAATGACCAGACCGAGCTGGTGATTGATCGCTACAGCGGCGATATCCTGAAACGGTTGGATTTCCAGGACAACCCGGCGGTCGCGAAAACCGTGTCCCTTGGCATTTCGTTCCATCAGGGAGAGCTCTATGGGCTGACCAACCTGATCCAGAACACGGTGGCTGCGATCCTTGCGCTGCTCTTGTCGGTCACGGGTTTTGTCGCCTGGTGGAAACGCCGCCCCGCCGGCAGCCTTGGCGTGCCGAATGCGCCGGATGCGGCACTGAGCCCAAGCATGATCGCTTTGGTGGTGGCCTTGTCGATCCTCTTCCCACTCGTGGGGGCATCGCTGATCGTGGCGCTGATCCTTGATTGGGCGATCCTGCGCCGTCTGCGGTAACAAAAAAAGCCCGAGCCTCTGTTGCGAGGCTAGGGCTGTAGCTTTCGGCAACAGGTCGATCAGATTTTCAGAACGATTTTCCCGATGTGATCGCCACCTTCCATGCGCGAATGCGCAGCGGCAGCGTCCTCTAACGCGAACTCCTTGTCCATCACCGGAGCGATCCGGCCCGCGTCCAGCAGCGGCCAGACCTTTTCGCGCAGCTCGCCCGCAATCCGAGCCTTTTCCAGATCGCTTTGCGGCCGCAGGGTAGACCCCGTCATCGTCAACCTCCGCGTCATCAGGAAGGCAAAGTTCACCTCAACCTTTGGCCCTTGCAGGAAAGCGATCTGCACCAGCCGCCCGTCTTCGTCCAAAGCACGCAGGTTGCGCGGGATATAGTCGCCGCCGACCATATCAAGGATCACATTCGCACCGCCCTCTTTGCGCAGAATCTCTACAAAATCCTCGGATTTGTAGTTGATCGCCCTCTCCGCCCCGAGCTGCAGACACGCGGCACATTTGGCGTCTGAGCCCGCTGTGGCAAAGACCCGTGCCCCAAAGACCTCGGCCAGTTGGATCGCCGTCGTTCCGATACCCGAAGACCCACCATGCACAAGAAACCGCTCGCCCGCTTTCAGGCCACCGCGTTCAAAGACGTTGGACCACACAGTGAAATAGGTCTCGGGCAGACACGCCGCCTCACGCAGAGGCATGTCCTCGGGAATCGGCAAACAATGCGCGGCAGGTGTCAGCGCATATTCGGCATAGGCCCCACCCGGAAAGAGAGCACAGACTTTGTCGCCCTCAGCCCATTCCGTCACACCTGGTCCAACAGCGGCAATGATGCCGGCGCCCTCAAGACCCGGCAGGGGGCTGGCCGTCGGTGGCGGGTTATAAAGTCCCGCACGCTGTAGCGCGTCTGGCCGGTTCACACCGACATAGGCCAACCGGATCAGAACCTCTCCGTGACCCGGTTGCGGGATCGGCAGTTCGGTCAATTGCAAAACATCCGGCCGCCCAGGGGCCGTGATTTCAATGGCGCGCATTGCGTCGCTCATGCTCGTCTCTCCGTTTTTATGTCATTAACGCCAGCGACCAGGAAACCCCGAGGCCGTCTTTGGGGCCCGCATCCGGCCTAGGGACGACAGCGGGCGCTCCAAAGCTTTGCCCAAAGGGCTTTTCTGAAAAGCGCCCTTGGCCTTTTCAAACTGCATGACATTCTCGATCCGGCGATCCAGAAACGCCCAGGTGTCCGCGTGATCTTCGCTCTCATCCCCCAGCCAGAACAGCACAGTCGCCGCATAGACCCCGCTGAGCGTCGTGCGCTTTGTGTACCAATTGAAATCACGTGAGGTATCGCCAAGCGCGTTCCAAATCGCATCCGCCGTGCCCCAGATCAACCGCGTGCCCGTCGGCGCGTAATGCGGCAGGGCAAAGAGCGTTGATCCGCGTCGCACAGCCTCTTTGTCTGGGCAAAGTTCCAACCGCTTGCGCACGGCAAAGGCCACCTTGTCACGAAACCGCATCTCGTCCAGATCCGCACCTTCCAAGGCCGCAATCATCGCCGCATCGCCATTTTCATGAAAGGCCACGGCCAGATCCACCGCCCCGCGTGGACAGATTGCGCGCGCCACAACAGGATCCACACCCGACTCCGCAACCGCCGCCTCAAACGTCGCCGGTGACCAGCCATCAAAGGCCACATGCGCCAGCGCCGCATCCACTAATTTCGACTTAAGATCTTGGCTCATGACCACCTCTTGACCGCATTACCCCATACTAGACAGATCAAAACAGCTTTGCTATAGGGGCGGCTCCTGCAAATCCTTGCAACTCAAACTTAGAAAGGTGGTGAAAACCACATGCAGGTTAGTGTTCGCGACAACAACGTCGATCAGGCGCTTCGTGCCCTGAAAAAGAAGCTGCAGCGTGAGGGTGTCTTCCGCGAAATGAAGCTTAAGCAACATTTCGAGAAGCCGTCCGAGAAAAAAGCGCGCGAGAAAGCTGAAGCGATCCGCCGTGCCCGTAAACTGGCACGTAAGAAAGCCCAGCGCGAAGGTTTGCTCTAAGCACCTTTGTTCCAGCTTTGGATACTATAAGAATTGACGACCCCCGAGGTGAAAACCGCGGGGGTTTGTCGTTTCTAACCCCCGATTCCCCTTGATTTAGAATTATTCTAAATTAGGTTAGGGCTGTGCCAGCGAGATGCCAGCCGTTTCAAATTTTCAGGAGATCACATATGACCCTCGACGCAACTTTGGCCGATGCTCTTGTCTCGCAAGTGAACGCAGAGCTGGCGGCTTCTCATAGCTATCTTGCGATGGCGTTCTATTTCGAAAGTCAGGACCTGCCGGGCTTTGCCGCCTTCTTCCGCGCCCAATCCGCAGAGGAAAGCCAGCACGCCGCGCGCCTGTCTGATTTCGTTCTGCGCCGCGATGGTGATGTCATCCTTTCAGACATCGCGGCTCCGGTCACAACGTTTCAGTCGCCCTCTGTCGCCATCCGTGCCGCGCTGACGATGGAGCAAGCGGTCACGCAAAGCATCCATGCGCTCTACGGTCTGGCGAAAGAGAAAAACGACTACGCGGCACAAACCCAACTTATGTGGTTCATCGACGAACAGGTCGAAGAAGAAGACAGCTTCCGCACGCTTTTGATCCAAACCGAGGCGGCTGAATCCGACCGTTGGAACCTTATCACGCTGGATAAAGAGGTCGCCACTCAGGCCGCTGCCCCTGCGACGGCCTAACCCCCCCTTGGACCTCGCAGGTCAAATGACTACATTCCCCTCAAACAGCCTGCGAGGATCCTTATGAGTGACACCTATACCCCACCCAAAGTCTGGACTTGGGAACAGAACAACGGCGGCCAATTCGCCAATATCAACCGCCCCATCGCAGGCCCGACCCACGACAAAGAGCTTGAGGTCGGCAAGCACCCCCACCAGCTCTATTCTCTGGCGACACCTAATGGTGTGAAAGTCACGGTCCTTTTCGAAGAACTTCTGGCCGCGGGCCACAGCGAAGCCGAATATGACGCCTATCTGATCAATATCGGAGAAGGCGCGCAGTTCAGCTCGGGTTTTGTCGATGTGAACCCGAACTCGAAAATCCCCGCGCTGATGGATCATTCCACCACACCTCCGACGCGCGTTTTTGAATCCGGCGCGATCCTTTTGCATCTGGCCGAGAAGTTTAACGCCTTCCTGCCAAGCGATCCTGCCAAACGTCCCGAGATGATGTCCTGGCTGTTCTGGCAAATGGGCAGCGCGCCTTATCTGGGCGGAGGCTTTGGCCATTTCTACGCCTATGCGCCTGAAAAATGGGAATACCCAATCAACCGCTTCGCCATGGAAACCAAGCGCCAGCTCGACGTGCTCGACCGCCATTTGGCCGAGAACACCTATATGACGGGCGACGACTACACGATCGCCGATATCGCGATCTGGTCTTGGTATGGCCAATTGGTCCTTGGCCGCCTCTATAGCGCCGCTGAATTCCTAGACGTCGCCAGCTATAAATACGTGATGCGTTGGGCCGAAGCCATCGACGCGCGCCCGGCGGTCAAACGCGGCCGCATGGTCAACCGCGCTTTTGGCGACGACCTGTCCATGCAACTGCACGAACGCCATGATGCGTCCGACTTTGACACGAAAACGCAAGACAAGCTGCAAGACAGCTAAGCCTTCATGCCGGAAATACTTTGGGGGGTGAGACCCGTCTCGCAAAAGCTCGAGGTGCCTTTGAGGGTCGAACGGGCGGAGCCCAAAGTACAAGCCAAGGGGGGGCAACGCCCCCCTAAACCGGTAAAGCTGTGGTTTTAAACACGGTGCGCAAAGCAAAAGAACTCTGCATCTGTGCCACCCCCGGCAGGCGCGCCAGATATTGGCGGTGAATACGCGCAAAATCCTCGGTATTTTCAGCCACGACTTTCAACAAATAGTCCGCAGTGCCCGCCATCAGATGACACTCCAAAACATCTGGGATCCGTGCGACGGCCTTTTCAAAGGCCTCAAGAACCTCATCCGCCTGCCCCGAAAGCGTGATCTCGACAAACACAGTGGTCGGCACCCGCATTTTGCGCGGGTCTAACAGTGCAACGTAATCCTTGATAAACCCGTCGCTCTCCAGCCTCTGAACGCGCCTATGACAGGCCGACGCCGAAAGGTTTACTTCTTCAGAAAGATCCGCATTCGACATGCGTCCCCGCTTTTGCAGCACCGTCAGGATGCGACGATCCGTTTGATCAAGCTCCATATCTGCGAACCTCCTTGCAACTTTTAACACAATATTCGAAGATTCTTCGATATGCATGTTTTTATTCTGCCTAAAAAAGCAGCACTTTCGCCTTGTTTAGCGGTCAGACTTAGGAAACGCAAACCTAAGGACAAGCTCATGAAAATCGGGTGCCCAACAGAGATTAAACCACAGGAATTTCGGGTCGGCATGACGCCGGATGCTGCGCGCGAGGCGGTCAATCATGGCCACTCGGTTGTCATTCAGAAAGGCGCGGGCGCAGGTGCTGGATTTGCCGATGCAGACTACGAAGCCGCTGGCGCTGCGCTTCTTGATACCGCCGAAGAAATCTTTGCCACCGCCGATATGATCGTCAAAGTCAAAGAGCCTCAGGCGGTCGAGCGCAAGATGCTGCGCGAAGGCCAACTTTTGTTCACTTACCTCCACCTCGCGCCCGATCCAGACCAAACCCGCGATCTCTTGGACAGCGGCTGCACGGCCATCGCCTATGAGACCGTGACGGACGCAAACGGAGGCCTCCCTCTCCTTGCACCCATGTCCGAGGTCGCGGGTCGTTTGGCACCGCAAGTCGGCGCATGGACCCTGCAGAAGGCCAATGGCGGGCGCGGCGTTCTGATGGGCGGCGTGCCGGGCGTTGCCCCGGCCAAGGTCGTCGTCATCGGCGGCGGAGTCGTCGGCACCCACGCCGCGCGTATCGCTGCTGGAATGGGCGCAGATGTCACCGTTCTAGACCGCAGCCTCAATCGTTTGAAGTATCTCGATGACGTCTTCGGCAATGTCTTCAAGAACCAATATTCCACTGCAGGCGCGACCGCAGAATTGGTCAATACCGCCGACATGGTAATCGGAGCGGTTCTAATCCCAGGCGCCGCAGCACCAAAACTTGTCTCACGCGCGCAGTTGTCTGACATGAAACCGGGTGCGGCATTGGTGGATGTCGCCATCGATCAGGGCGGCTGTTTCGAGACCTCGCGCGCCACCACACATGCCGATCCAGTCTATGAAGTCGACGGCATCATGCACTACTGCGTGGCAAATATGCCGGGCGCTGTTGCACGCACGTCAACGCAAGCTTTGGGCAACGCAACATTGCCGTTCTTGCTGAACCTGGCGGATAAGGGTTGGAAGCAAGCCTGTGACGACGATCCGCATTTGCTGAACGGCCTCAATGTCCACGCCGGAAAGCTGACCTATTTTGCGGTTGGCAAAGCGCTTGGGATCGACGTGCTGTCACCCCAACTGGCGCTTAAAGCAGCCTAAGGCGCGGTTCCTTCAAACACCGGCCGCAGCTTGCCCAAGCGAGCTGCGGTGAAATCCATGAATGTCCTGATCCGCGGCACATGACGCAGATCCGCATGGGTTAAAAGCCAGAGCGGTAAATAGTCAAACCGAGGCATCCCCGGCACACGAACTAAGGCCGGATCCGTATCCCCCAGAAAACAAGCCATCCGCGTCGCTCCGATCCCGGCCCGCACGGCCCCGATCGCTGCAGCCATATCGTCCACCGTCAACCGCACCCTCAAATTCGGGCGCACTGCTTTGATCTCGGCCGGAGGGCCCGGCCAGTGGGCAAACTTGACCCAATCCAGGGGGGCTTCTCCCCCCGTATCTCGGGCAATCAACTCGGGCGTCGCATAGACTGCGCCTTTCTGATCGATGAACCTACGCCCAACCAAAGTCTCGGGCGGGTCCTTGGAAAACCGGATCGCAACATCCGCCTCACGTTGCGCGAGGTTCAACGTGTCGTTGGTCGCGACCAACTCCAGATCCACCTCGGGATAGGCCTCGGTGAACTCGGCCAAAATGCCGCCCAGCACGCGCTGGATAAACAACTGCGGAGCCGTCACGCGCAACCGTCCTTTGATCCGGTCATCCCGAGCTGCGATTTTCAGATCCAGTTCCGAGTCGAGCCGCTCCATGGCCTCGGCTGTTCTCACGGCTTCTCGGCCGGCCTCGGTTGGCACATAGCCGCTGGGCAAACGATCAAACAGCCTTTCGCCCAACGCCTCTTCGGCCGCAGTGATCCGCCGCGCGACAGTGGCGTGGTTTACCCCCAAAACCCGCGCAGCCCCGCTGGTTCCGCCATTTCGCGCGGTCTCCAGAACAAAGCGAAGGTCATTCCAATCCAACATGGCCTGATAATATATGCGCATATAATGCGCATCAATGATCGTTTTTGATCACCCCTTGGCGCGCTATGTCTCAACCAGTTCAAAACACAGGATCCACGCTATGACTGCCCACGCCATCGTTACACTTTCAATCAAAGACCCAGACACTCTCGCCGCCTATCGCGAAAAAGCAGGCGCGGCTTTGGCGAAATACAAAGCCGAACCACTGGCGGTGTCTCAAGAGGCTCAGATCATCGAAGGCGACGCATCGGCCCCGGATGTGACTGTGATCCTAACCTTCCCCGACCGCGATCACGCGCTTGGCTGGATCAATGACCCGGAACTCGCAAGCACCCACGCGTTGCGCCAAGGCGCAGGCACATCCAACATTATTCTGATGTAAAAAAAGGGGCCCGTGAGGCCCCTTCCAATTATCCTTCGCGGCGGATCTGCACCACATGCGGGTATGGTATCGAGATCCCTTCGGCGTCAAAGGCTTCTTTCATCGCCTTGGTCAGCTCGAACTTCGCGTTCCAATAGTCATCCGCCGAACACCACAGCCGCGCTGTGATATCCACGGAACTCGCACCGAGGTCCGTGACCTTCACCCAAGGCTCAGGGCTTTTCAGAATGCGCCCGTCTTCCTCGGCAACGCGCAGAATGATCGCCATCGCCTTGTCAGCATCGTCATTGTAGTCGATGCCAAACAGCAGATCGATCCGGCGGGTCGTGTGATGGGAATAGTTGGTAATGACAGAGCCCCAGGCCTGACCATTGGGCACGATGATCTGCACATTGTCTGGCGTCGCCAGCTCGGTGACGAAAAGATTGATGTCCTTCACGGTCCCCGCAGTTCCACCGACCTCGACATATTGGCCGATCTTATACGGACGGAAGATGATCAACATGAACCCAGCGGCCAGATCGTTTAGCGTGCCTTGCAGTGCCAAACCAATGGCCAAAGTCGCGGCCCCCATGATGGCCACAAGGCTCGTCGCCTGAATACCAAACAGCCCCATGATCGCGATGCCTGTGATCAACAAAATGATCCAGCGTGCCATCGACGCTGCAAAGCTGCCGATGGTGTCATCAAGCGTCTCGCTCGCAAAAACGCGACGTCGGATCATGCGCGCCACGAGGCCGGCAATTGTCCAGCCAATTATCAATACGATCAGGGCCGTAATCGTATCGGTTACGATGTTGGAATACTGCCCCACGAAAGCCATCACGCTGTCCCAAGTCACGATATTGTCTCCCAATATTTAAGGGCCGGAAACCCCGGCCCTTTTGCTGTGCCTGCCATACTGCAGCACATTTTCGATGAAAAGGCGACAAGCCCTTACTTTTTCAGCGAGTCCCGAATTTCCATCAGGATATCCAGCTCGGTTGGTCCCGCTGGAGCCTCCTCGACGGGCGCTTCCTCTTCCTTCTTGGAGGCCGCGTCTTTGACCTTGTTCACATAGCGCACAAGCATGAAGACTACGAAAGCAATGATCAGGAAGTTGATCACCGCCATAATAAACGCCCCATGCGCAAAGACCGCAGCCCCTGCTTCGCGGGCGGCCTCAAGGCTCGCGCCAGCGGCCACTTCGCCGGAGAGCACGATGTAAGAGTTCGTGAAATCAACACCGCCCAAGAACAGGCCAATAATCGGATTGATCAAATCGCCGACCATGGATTTCACAATGGCCGTAAAAGCCGCGCCAATGATGATCCCAACGGCCATGTCCATGACATTGCCTTTGGCAATAAAGTCTCTGAATTCCTGCAACATGAACTGTCCCCTCTGCTGCTATTTCTTAAGTTATACACAGACGACTTGCGTCTATGCACAACACCCTGCCCAAATACGCACCGTTTTTCATCTAAAATTATGGGAAAAACTGCCTATCTTCCCCGTAATCAACCTAGGAGATAAACGTGTCCGACCTTTCTCAATTTAAAATTACCGAAAAATGGACTCCTAAGGACCCAAGCGTCCTGCAGCTGTTTTCATTCCCAACCCCCAACGGCGTGAAAATTTCCATTGCGCTGGAAGAGATGGGTCTGGCCTATGAGCCACACTTGGTGACCCTGTCCGATGCAGACGTCAAAAGTCCCGAGTTTCTGTCGCTGAACCCCAACAACAAAATCCCCGCGATCATTGATCCAAACGGCCCGGACGGCGCACCAGTTGGCCTTTTCGAAAGCGGAGCCATCTTGATTTATCTGGCTGAGAAAACTGGCAAGCTGATTGGCAATACCCCTTCCGAGAAAGCCAAGATCATCCAGTGGCTCATGTTCCAAATGGGCGGATTGGGTCCGATGTTCGGCCAAATGGGTTTCTTCGTGAAATTCGCAGGCTCTGAAATCGAAGACCCGCGCCCACGCGAGCGCTATGTCAGCGAAGCTAAGCGTCTGCTCGCGGTTTTGGAAAAAGAACTCGCGGACAAAGACTGGATTGCCGGTGAATATTCCATCGCCGACATCGCCATCGCGCCATGGCTTGCTGCGCTGGACTTTTATCAAGCCAAAGACCTGGTCGGCTGGGATGAACTGCCAAATGTAAACGCCTATCTGGAGCGTTTCCTGGCACGCCCTGCTGTTCAAAAGGGTCGCACGATCCCGAACCCTCAGGGCTAAAATCAAAGCGCCTGCCTTCAATGTGAGGCAGGCGCGTTTTCATCTTGCAAAAATATTCAAAACTGGGCTTTCAGCACGGAACTCGCTTAGGCAGGAAGAGCACCAGTCAATACATATCTGAGCATCTGAACCACCTGGGTGGGCTCCTCTGCCACGGCCAAAGCCGCCGCATCCACTTCTTTCAGCGCGTGCTGATGATCCGGGCCGTGAAGAACGATCAGCGACTTACCCAGCGCCGCCGCGTAGCCTGCATCAAAAGCAGCGTTCCACTGTTTGTACTTGTCGCCAAAGCGCACGACGACGACATCTGCGTCCTCGATGCCTTTGCGGGTGCGGATCGCGTTCAGCTTGGCCCCTTTGTTGTCGTGCCAGAATTTTTGATCCTCAGCGCCCAAGATGCGAACGCCACAGTCATCGCTGGCCGCATGGTCTGTCACGGGACTGTTGAAGCTGACATCCAGACCCGCTGCGCCTTCAATGATCTGCTCGCGCCAATCGGTGTGGATCTCTCCTGACAGATAAACGTTCAATCCCATGTGCTCTCTCCGCATTTCCTGCGCCGCACTATGCGCGGCCATTAGGAAATGTCCACCGTTCCGGCGCACTAGGTCTTTCGAGCCACAGTATAAAGCCGCTCTTGGCCTACGGGGAAATGCCCGCTTTCAACGATTTCAAATCCGGCGTCTGCAAAAGCCGCCTCAAACGCCGCGCGTGTGTGGAACGCCACAAAGGGGGCTTTGCCAAAAAACTGCATAATGGGCAGCGCGAGTTTCATCACGCGATATTCCAAATGCAGTCCAGACATGGGTTTCACAAAGGTTTTGGACACCAGAACACCGCCAGGCTTCAGCACGGCGTGCGCACGCGCCAGAACCGAAGGCAAATCTTCGACCAGATGCAGGATGTTATGCGCAAGCACCACATCAAAGGGGCCCTCAGGCATGTCTTCGGCACTGCGGACCTCAAAAGAAATGTTGCCAACGCCGTCATTCCAAGCCCGCTCGCGGCCCACTTCAAGCATCTTTTCGGACAGGTCAGTAGCAGTGATATGAGCACACTCCCCTGCTAGCAACAAGGCCGTAGACCCGGTTCCCGCCCCAATCTCAAGCACAGCGTGATCGGCGCGCAGATAGCCGCGCGTCTTGTTCAGCGTTATCTCATAGGACTCCATATCCTTGATCGGATCGCGCGCGTATTTCGGCGCGATCTTGTTCCAGAACTGGGCTTTATCTGCCATTGCCATATCTCGTCACTCTCTAAAAACTCGTCTTGATCTGGAAAATACACGCAACGACTGCGAATAGAATTGCCCAATTTCGCAAGAAATATATACATAAACGCATGAGCAACGCGCCCAAAACCCCCGACTGGAACCACATCCGCGCCTTTCTGGCGACCGCGGAAACGGGCTCGCTGTCCGCCGCCGCGCGACAGCTTGGCCTCACGCAGCCGACGCTCAGCCGCCAGGTCGCTGCCCTTGAAGAGGATCTCGGCATTCTCTTGTTTGAACGCGTCGGGCGCACCTTGGAGCTGACCTCTGCAGGCGTCGAGCTGCTGGATCACACCAAACAAATGGGAGAGGCTGCAAACCTCTTTGCGCTGACGGCTTCTGGCCAGTCCCAATCCATTGAGGGCGAGGTCAGGATTACGGCCTCTGACATGATGTCCGCCTATATCCTGCCCCAGTTCCTGCGCGAGTTAGAAGACACCGCGCCCAACCTGAAAATCGATGTGATTGCGGCCAATGACATCCGCGACCTCTTGCGCCGCGAGGCTGATATCGCCATCCGCCATGTCCGTCCCGAGCAGCCTGACCTCATCGCCAAGCTGGTCGTCGAGGCTAATGCCTCGCTCTATGGCGCGGACAGTTATTTGCAAAGATACGGCACACCGACGACGCGCGAAGACCTCAAGGACCACAGATTCATTTCCTATGGCGATACGGCTGTCATGCTGCAGTATCTGAAAGATCTCGACATTCATATCACCGATGACAATTTTCACATCGGATCGGAAAACGGGTTGGTCGCATGGCAATATGCGCTCGAGGGCTTTGGCCTGAGCATCATGGATGATCTTGTTGCACGGAGATTGCCTTTCATGCGGCGTCTGGTGACGCAAGAGGAGCTGCTGAAATATCCGGTATGGTTGGCCACACACCAAGAGCTCCACACCAGTCGCCGCATCCGGTTGGTGTTTGATATGCTATCGGACTATCTGAAACGAACGTATCGGGGGAACCCATGATCATTCGGCCCGAAGCGGCAGAAGATGCGGAAACACTCTTTGCCCTCACGCAACGCGCATTTTCACAAATGCCCTACAGCGACGGCTCGGAAGGGCGTATTCTGAACGACCTGCGGTCTGATGGCGATTTGACCCTGTCCTTGGTTGCGGAAGACGGTGGAACGATTGTCGGTCACGTGGCCTTTTCACCCGTGCGGATCAACGGCGAAGACTGCGGCTGGTTCGGTCTGGGCCCGATCTCGGTTGCGCCTGAACGGCAACGCGAGGGCATCGGGCGCAAATTGGTGGACGCCGGTTTAAGCATTCTTGAACAGAGAGGTGCATCCGGCTGCGCGCTGATCGGCGATCCGGCGCTTTACTCGAAACTCGGATTTCGTTGCAACAAGCGGCTGACCTATGGCGAGGTGCCGCCAGAGGTCGTGCAATTCAAAACTTTGTCGGGACAGGATCCCGAAGGCCAGCTCACGTTTGCGCCGGCCTTCGATCCAAAACCTTAGCCGCGCAGCGTGCCGCCCGTGGCTTTCTCGACCTTGGCAACGATCTTGGCAGAGACCGCCTCGATGTCTTTTTCTTTCAAGGTCGCTTCAGACGGCTGAAGGCGTACGGTCACAGCGATGGATTTCTTGCCTTCGCCCATCTGCGCTTCGGCCTTTTCGCCGGTGAACTCGTCAAAGACACGCACGGACTCGATCAGTTCTTTGTCAGCGCCACCTGCGGCATTCACCAAATTGATCGCTTCGACGGAGCTGTCGACCACAAAGGCAAAGTCACGCTCGACCGCCTGCAAATCGCTGACGCTGAAGGCCGGACGCGTCGCGCCGGATTTGCGCGGCATTGGGATCTCGGCGATGTGGATCGCGAAGGCAACAACCGGGCCTTTGACGTCCATGGCTTCGATGGTTTTCGGATGCAACTCGCCAAAAGCGCCGAGGATCTTTTTCGGGCCCAGACCAACCTTGGTCGAGCGACCCGGGTGCCACCACCCATTGGTGGAGCGGTTGAACGTCAGCTTCGCAGGTGCACCCAGCGCCTCGAGCACGGCTTCCATATCGGCTTTGGCGTCAAACACATCGACCGGACGGCTTTCGCCATGGATGTCTTTGGACATGGTGCGGCCCACAAGAATACCTGTGACGAGGTTTTCCTGCTCGCCCGGCTCTCCGCCGTGGAACACTGGGCCACATTCAAACAGAGCCAAATCCATGAACCCACGCGCTTGGTTGCGGGCTGCGGCCTGCAACAGACCCGGCAGCAAGGACGGGCGCATGTGGCTCATTTCCGAGGAGATCGGGTTTTCCAGCATCGTCGCATCAGAGCCACCGCCAAACAGCTCGGCGGCGGATTGGTCGATGAAGCTATAGGTCACGCATTCATTGTAGCCCAGCGCCGCCGTGGTGCGCCGTGCGATCTGTTCACGCTTTTGGATCGGGGTTAGAATCTGTCCGGGAATGCCCGCGGTGACGCGTGGAAGTGGCTTGCCCTTGAGCTTCGTCAGCGAGGCAACCCGCGCGACTTCTTCGACAAGATCAGCCTCTCCCAGAACATCGGGACGCCAGCTCGGCACATTGGCCATATCGCCATCCAGCGTAAAGCCAAGCGCTTCCAAAGTGGCGCGCTGTTCCTCGGCTGGGATGGTCATGCCAACCAAGGACTGTACACGGTCGGTGTCGAGCTTATAGGCGCGGCTCACGTTCGGCACTTCGCCTGCGACGACAACGTTAGACGGCTCACCACCACAAAGATCCATGATCATCTGCGTCGCCAGATCCAGTGCCTCCATATTGAAGCCCGGGTCGATGCCACGTTCGTTGCGATAGCGCGCATCAGAGTTGATTTTCAGAGCCCGTCCCGTGGTCGCAATCTGGATGTGATCCCAATAGGCGGCCTCTAGGAAGACGTTCACGGTGTCCTCGGTACAGGCGGTTTCCAGACCGCCCATAATGCCCGCGATGCTCTCGATGCCTTCGTCATCAGAGATCACGACCTGACCGTCGCCGAAGGTGTATTCTTTCTCGTCCAAACCCACGAGGGTCTCGCCCGCTTTGGCGCGGTGAATGCGCAGATTGCCTTTGACCTTATCGGCGTCAAAGACGTGCAGAGGGCGGTTGCGGTCGTAGGTGAAGAAGTTGGTGATATCCACCAAAGTCGAAATCGGACGCAGGCCGATGGCCTTGAGGCGATCCTGCAGCCACTCAGGGCTTGGACCGTTCTTCACGCCTTTGATCAGACGCCCGCCGAACACGAAACAGCCGTTTTCGCGGGTGTCTTCGTCGATGGTGACAGAGATCGGACTGTCGAACGTACCGGTCACATCAGCCGTCTTAGCAGGCTTCATCTTGCCTAGACCCCGCGCTGCGAGATCCAGCGCCACGCCACGTACGCCCAAAGCATCCGGACGGTTTGGCGTAATCGCGATTTCGATCACTGGATCGACCTTGGCCGGGTCATTTTCAGCCAACCAATCGACGAACTTCTGACCAACCTCACCAGAAGGCAGTTCGATGATGCCATTGTGCTCGTCAGACAGCTCCAGCTCGCGCTCAGACGCCATCATACCGTGGCTTTCAACACCGCGGATATTGCCCACCTTGATGGTGATATCGAGACCCGGAATATACGAGCCCGGCTTACACAGAACGACGGTGATCCCTTCGCGCGCATTGGGCGCGCCGCAGACGATCTGTTTGACGCCTTCGTCGGTCTCGACTTGGCAGACCTTCAGCTTGTCCGCATCCGGATGTTTCTCGGCCGCATTGACCTTTGCGATGGTAAATTCAGACAGGCGCTCGGCAGGGTTCGCAACCCCTTCCACCTCAAGACCAAGGTCGGTCAGGGCGTCGAGAATCTCGTCAAGAGAAGCGTCTGTGTCCAGGTGGTCTTTCAACCAGGAAAGCGTGAATTTCATCGGTCAATTCCGTCAGTCATCGTCGGGTCAAAAGGGCTTTAGCGGATATGCGCGAGAGGGGGAAGCACTATGGCCCCGTTTCTCGCGGTTTTCGGCAGGGTTGACGCAGAGGGAATTTTATATAACCGTTTAGTTATGGAATCACTTAGTTATGAAAATCCAAACTTGGATGCGGTCTTTGGCGCGCTGGCCGACCCCACCCGCCGCGCGATCCTTGCGAAACTCTCGCGAGGGGATGCCTCGGTGAACGAATTGGCGCAGCCCTTCGCGATGAGCCAGCCTGCGGTGTCCAAGCACCTCAAGGTTCTTGAAAACGCAGGGCTGATTGAACGCGCGATCGACAAACAACGCCGACCTGCCCGCCTGAAAGCGGCGCCGATGCAGGACGCGGTGGCGTGGCTTGAGGAATTTAAACGTTTTTGGACAGGGTCCTTTGACCAGCTCGATGACCTGCTTAACGAATTGAAACAGGAGGAAAAGAATGACTGATTTACCCGTGTACGAGTTAAAACGCCTGTTTGACGCGCCCCCCTCTTTGGTCTGGCGCACCTGGACGGAACCCGAGTTGGTACAGCGCTGGTATGGGCCCGGGGTGACCTCGATTGTGCATAAAATGGACGTGCGCGAAGGCGGAGAGTGGCTGCACGAGATGCAGTGGGGCGGCAATTCCAACTACCAGCGGGCGGATTACACAGAGGTGGCGCAGGACGCGAAGCTGGTTTGGTTGCACGGCAATACGGATGCGGACTGGCAGATCATGGCCAACCCGATGATGCCAGACTGGCCACGCTGGCTGACAACAACCGTGACCTTCACAGCGTCAGGCGACAAATGCGAGATGGTGCTGACCTGGGTGCCACATGAGGCTTCAGAGGCCGAAGTCGCGTGTTTTGCCGCCTCTATGGATCAGATGGGCAATGGCTGGGGCAAGGGTATGGAGATCCTCGAAGAGGTTTTGGCGGAACTAAAAGCCTAGGCCCTAGGCCGCGCGTTTTGCCTCGACATGGTCTAGCCAGTTCAGCAATTCGCGCGCCCGCGTGTCCAAGGTAAGCGCGCCTTCGGGCGCGCCAAGACGCGCAGCGGCCTGCGGGTCGAAATCCGCCGACAAAAGATCGCGCTGCATATGGCGGTGGCCTTCAAATATCCCTCGATTGAGGTAAGTCCCAACCTCAGAGGCTGACAATTCCGGATGATACTGCGTGCCCCAGAAATCCACGCCATCTTTCTCATAGACCATAGCTTGCACGGGCGAATGATCGTTTGACGCCAAGAGCACGGCGCCTTCCGGCAATTCCTGAACCTCATCGCGATGCACGCAGGGCACCGCGAAACTGGCATCGCGCCCTGCCATCATGGGATGCGCTCCGCCGGCCTCGGTCATGGCCAGATCCAGGGCAAGGCCAACTTCGTGACCTTTGGGAGATTCACCCACCTTGCCGCCCAGCACGACGGCAGCAAGCTGCAATCCATTGCAGGATCCCCACACGGGGCGCTCTGCCGTGAACGCGGCCTCCATCGCCTTGCGAAGGCCCGCTGCCTCGGGCGCATCTGTGGACCAAGCGACGCCCGAGCCGCTAAAGATCACGCCATCCACGTCATCAAACACGCCTCTCCGCAGCTTGCCCCCATAGGGAGACGCGACATGAACCTCGGTCGTAGGCCGCAAACCGAGAATTGTCCGAAGAAAACCGCCACAAGCGATTCCGCCAACCGCGTTCATTTCTGGGGTGTTGGATTCAATAATTAAAATTTTGGTCATGGCGGCAGTTCGGCATTTGATGGCAGAGCAAAGTCAAGAAACTCTTGCCTCGTTTCAGAACGCATGCAAGCTCGAACGCGACATCAGTTCAGGAGTGTGACATGATTAAAGCCAGCTGCGAATGCGGGAATGTTCGGTTCGAATTTGCAACCGGACGCAAGGAAATCACCGTCTGTCACTGCACCCAATGCCGCAAAACAAGCGGGCATCTTTGGGCCGCCACGCGCACTGAATTCGCAGATTTGCGCTTTACCTCAAAGGAAACCCTGACGTGGTATACGTCTTCAGAATGGGCGCGCCGTGGGTTTTGTTCGGCCTGCGGCTCGAGCCTTTTCTATCAGATGAAAGACGAAACGGGTGTTGGTATCGCGGCTGGCTGTCTCGACAACCCGCCGGATGATTTCAAAATCGCCAAGCACATCTTCGCCAAAAACAAAGGCTGCTACTACGACATCAACGATCCCGTCGAGATTTTGGAAACCTATTAAGGTGCCTCGGCGCGGATCGCATATGTGAGGGGCCCGAAGCAATCGCCAAGCGTCAACGTGAACGACGTCGGGAATGCAGGTCGGTCAAAACTGATCAGTGCCCGCCCCCAATTGGTCGTCGCCTCATACCCGGGAGCCGCGAGAAAGGCAGGACACTCCCCTGCCCCGGTGCCTACCCAATAGGCGTCATGAACGCCTCGGTTGTTGTAGTTCCCAGCCAGTCCCGGAATCACGAGCGTCGCTGGATAGGCGTCCACATTCACAAAGGAAAAGAGCGCGGCCCCGTTTTCCTCGGCCTCATAGACGATGAGGCCCATGTCGCTCTCCCAAGCTTCGTCTGCCGCCAATGGCGGTGCAACGAGAGCCAGACATAGCGCGAGTTTCTTTAACATCCCGCCTCCTTACACTGGATCGCGGACAAGGCTCTGGCACATGCAATGCACACCGCCGCCGCCCTGCGTGATCATATCAAGCTCGGGATCAAACACCGTGAAACCATGCGCTTTGACCTTTTCCTTCAGGGTCTTTGAGGCTGCTGGCAACAAAACCCGATCCTCACCCAACGCTACTACGTTACACCCCAAAGCCATGGTTTCCTGGAACGGCACCGTGATCAGCTCGATGTTCTTTGACTTGAGCCACTCGATCACCTTGGGGTCGGTACATTCCAAACAGACCGCCGCGAGTTTCGGCGCGAGCATGACGACCATGAGATCGATATGTACATAGTACGGGTCGATGTCGGCCAGCATAACTTCCCAGCCCTCGGCCTCCATCCACGCCGCGATCTGCTTCGCACCTTGCTCTTGTGAACGACCTTCATCGCCCTCCCAGCCAATCAGAACGGCGCCGGGTTCGATGACGTTGAAATCGCCGCCCTCAAACGTGCCAGCGGTCACATAGTCGTAAATCGGGATGCCAAGCTTTTGATAGGTCTCAATCGCGCGGAAGTTTTCGCCGCGACGCCAGTATTGGCTCATATGGGTGATGATCGCGCCATAGGGCGTCATGACGGAACTATCACGCGCATAGACCTGATAGGGCAGATGCGGATCAGGCGCGTGAAAATGCACGTCGACATCGGCGGAGCGATAGGCGTCCACCATTTCAGCATGCTGGGCTTGGGCGACCTTCGGATCAAACTCGACACCGCGCCGTAGGGATTTCTTCGAAAGGCTCGAAGTCTTGAGCCACTGATAGTTCTCAATCGGCCCCAAAAGTACCGACCGCAAGGTGCCGTAATCGCTGTTGGCACCCCAAGTGTTCAACTCGGGCGTCCCGCCGCCATCACGCCGAACGCGCAGGGAAAAACTGTCGGTTTGGGTTCCGTCGGCCATATCAAAGCTCCTTATCGTCAATGGCGACGAGCTTGAGCTTTGTGGGCCGCGAGTCAAGTGTGGCCAAGAAAAAGGCCGCTCAGGATTTCCGAAGCGGCCTAAAATTCAGCAGTTAGCGTGTCAGCCCGCCATGCAGCGTCGGCTGATCAAGGCTCGCAAACCCATAGTGGCGCAGCCAGCGCAGATCGGCGTCAAAGAAGGCGCGCAGATCTGGGATGCCGTATTTCAACATCGCCAGACGGTCGATGCCGATGCCAAAGGCAAAGCCCTGCCATTCGTTCGGGTCAATGCCGCCCGCAGCCAGCACCTTAGGATGCACCATGCCAGAGCCAAGAACCTCAAGCCAATCGTCGCCCTCGCCCACTTTGACAGAGCCATTTTCCCAGCTGCATTGGATATCCACCTCGGCGGATGGTTCCGTGAAGGGGAAGTGGCTGGCGCGGAAGCGGGTTTTGACGGATGTGCCGAAGAAGGCCGTAAAGAACTCCTCAAGCACCCATTTCAGGTTCGCCATCGAGATGTCTTTGTCGATCGCCAAGCCCTCGACCTGATGGAACATCGGCGTGTGGGTCTGGTCGTAGTCGGCACGATAGACGCGGCCCGGACAGATAATGCGGATCGGCGCGCCGATTTTCTCCATCGAGCGGATCTGAACCGGAGAGGTATGCGTACGCAACACATGTGGTGGGCGCTCGTCACCTTCGGCACGGTGGGTATAGAAAGTATCCATTTCCGCGCGCGCCGGGTGGTGGCCCGGAATGTTCAGCGCGTCAAAGTTATACCAGTCGGTCTCGATCTGAGGGCCTTCGGCAACGGCAAAGCCCATATCCGCGAAAATCGCCGAGACCTCTTCGGTCACTTGGGAAATCGGATGGATCGAGCCCTGACGACGGCCACGGCCTGGCAGGGTCACGTCCAGCCACTCGCTGCGCAGACGTTCCTCAAGAGCGGCATCTGCCAAGGACGCCTTTTTAGCCGAAAGTGCCGAGTTGATCTCGTCTTTCAGCGCATTCAGTTTCGGGCCCATGACCTGACGCTCTTCGGGCGTCATCTTGCCCAGCTCGCGCATTTTCAGAGCGATCTCGCCCTTTTTGCCGACGGCCTGAACGCGCAGATCTTCGATGGATGCTTCGTCTGCAGCATCCGCGATCAAAGCGATATATTTGTCTCTGAGATCGTCCATGTCGGCCCCTTTAATTCGCACGACATCCAGCTAGCGAAATGCTTAGGGAATGGCAAGCTTTGCCGCGCGTCTAGTTGAGGCGTAGGGCGCTGAGGCGGGTTTCAAGAAAACCGGCTTCTTCGGGCGCGCGGGACAGGGCGATAGCGGCGCGATAGCTCTCGGCGGCCTCAAGGTGGCGACCCAACCGCGCCAAGAGATCCGCACGACAGGCGTGAAAGGGTTGATAGCTCGCGAGTTTGCCTTCGTCTTCAACAGAGGCCAACAGGCGCAGACCAGCCTCTGGGCAATCGGCATAGGACAGCGCCAGCGCTTGGTTGATCCGCAGGATCGGATTGGGAAAGCGGCCGTAGAGCACATCATAAAGCGCCACGATTTGTGGCCAGTCGGTTTCGTCGAAACTCTTGGCCTGTGCGTGGACGGCGCTGATGGCCGCTTGCAGGCCGTAGCGACCTGCAGGCGCGTGACTCAGTGCGGCTTCGGTCAGGGCAACGCCCTCGGAAATCCGCACCTTATCCCATCGCGCTCGGTTCTGCGCCTCAAGTGGCACGAACTCCCCAGAGTCGCCGCGCCGCGTGAGCCGCCGACTGTCTGACAGCAGCATCAGCGCCAGCAGGCCTTTCGCCTCGGCATGGTCTGGCAGCAAAGAGGCCAAGATGCGCCCAAGGCGGATCGCTTCCTGAACGAGGTTTTCCCGCATCATCTCGCCGTTTGTGGCGTGGCAGCCTTCGGTAAAGATCAAATATACCACGCTCAGAACAGTATCGGTGCGCTCTGCGATGTCCTGAGGATCAGGTAATTTGAACGCAACGCCTGCAGCGCCGAGCTTGTGTTTGGCGCGCGTTAGCCGCGCGGCCATCGCTGCTGGCTTGTCTAGAAACGCATTCGCGATTTCCTCGGTACTGAGCCCGCCCAAAGCGCGCAGGGTCAAAGCGACTCGCGACTTTTCTTCAAGCGCTGGGTGACAGCACGTGTAGATCAGTTCGAGCCGGTGATCTGGAATAGACATCTCGCGATCCTCGGGATCAGAGTGATGCTGCTCAAGCCACAGCGCGAGCTCGTTCGACTTGCGATCCGCCACTTGGCTGTGGCGAATGCGATCAAGCGCTTTGCGCCTTGCAACGGTGATCAGCCAAGCATCGGGATTGCGGGGCGCGCCGTCTCTGGACCAGACCTCCAAGGCCGAGACCACCGCGTCCTGCAAGCTGTCCTCGGCCAAGGCAAAGTCTCCGGTTGAGGCCAACAGCGACGAAAGAATGCGCCCCCAGTCTTCGCGGATCAGTCGCGCGACGAGCGATTGCGCATGAACTGGGGGCAGCATCTCGGGTCAGTCGAAAATCATGACAGGGCGCACTTCGACACGCCCATAGGCCGCGTCTGGGATCTTGGCAGCATAGGCCAGCGCTTCGTCGAGATCCTTGCAATCGAGGATGTAAAACCCGCCGAGTTGTTCCTTGGTTTCGGCGAATGGACCATCCACTACCTCGGTTTTGCCGCCGCGCACCGACACCGTTGTGGCCGTCGAAACAGGCTGCAGCGCTTCACCGCCGAGCAATTTGCCCGCTTCGCGCACTTCTTCGGTGAAATCCATATAGCCCTGCATATAGGGGCCAAATTCCTCGGTCCCTGGCTGAGGGCCATTGTCTTCCGCGTTGTAAATCAAGCACATGAATTGCATCGGTTCTTCCTTTCAAATGTCGCGAACTCTTGGGCGACGAACGTGTTACTTGTCACATCCACCCACCAGACTTGGCGCTTTGGCAAATGCAGTTGAGGAAAGGTTTCATTGCCTTTCTGTGTACCAGACGTTTGACGATCCACGAAATCGACATCGCGGGCCAAAATTTTTTGGAAAAATTTTCAGCGGGCGCGCAATTGAGGGCTACCCCAGGTCTTTCACATAGGCTTTCGTGAACTCGGCATAGCCTTGCGACGTGACCCTATGGTGACCTTTCATTTCCTGATGCAGATCTGGCAGCCGGTGGAACGGGACATTCGGGATCGCATGATGCTCTACATGGTAGGGCATGTTCCATGCTAAAAATCGAACGATCCGATTGGTATATGTTGTGCGTGTGTTCTCAAACATATTCGCCACAAAGGCACAGCGGCCATGTTCAGCTAAGAGGTAAAGCCGCAGAAATGGCATCCCGATGAGCAGTGGCACTATCCAGATCCATAGCAGCAGGTCTGTGAACGCGAAACTTGTCAACGCAAGGGCATAGAGCACAACCATCCTCTGCGCTTCTCGTTTGACTTTTCCGCGCGCGGACGCAGGAACATAATTCCCGGGGTCACGTCCCGCTGCGTTTCCCAATATCTGTTTCACCATGCCAAACCAATACGGCAGCCCAGAGACATGCCAGATATAGGCGCGCCAGGTCTCGGGTTTATGACCCGCCAGAAGCTCTGGGTCTTTTCCCTCGATATTGGTGTGACGATGATGCGCGAGGTGAAAGTAACGGAACCATAGAAAGGGTTGGAGGATCAGGAAGCCCGTGACATGGCCGACGACCTCGTTCAGCCACTCTGACTTGAAGGGAGTCTTGTGTGTGGCCTCGTGTTCGAGTGTGAAGAGAAACACGAGCGCAATGCCAAGTGGAAGCATGGCGAGCGGCCAAAGGAAGACTTTCAAAGCCACAAAACCCGCGAGCACCGCAATGACGCCTATGTGCCCAGCAAGATGCCACAGACCCGCGCGATCACGGCGAACCTGTAGGTCCGCGAGTTTGTTTCGGTCGAGCTTAGCGACAAATGCTTTGTGATCCATATCGGAACACTAGGCGAGCGGATCAGGTAAATCACGGATTGTTTGATCTTGGTGGCCGTCTTTCTGCGAACACCCCCAAACCCTGCCCTAAACGCAAAAACGCCGCGCTGTTTCCAACGCGGCGTTTTATACTTTCGGCTGTCGCGCCGCTTACGCTGCCAGCGCGCCTTTTGCTTGGTCAACGATTGCGCCAAACGCTTCTGGCTCGTGGACTGCGAGGTCTGCGAGGACTTTGCGGTCTACTTCGATGCCAGCCAGATTCAGGCCGTTGATGAATTTGGAATAGGTCAGAGCCTCGTCGTGTGCACGCACAGCTGCGTTGATCCGCTGGATCCACAGCGCGCGGAAATTGCGCTTGCGGTTCTTACGGTCGCGAGTTGCGTATTGGTTTGCCTTATCGACCGCTTGGGACGCGACCTTAAAGGTATTCTTGCGACGGCCGTAATAGCCTTTTGCCGCTTTGACGATTTTCTTGTGACGGGCGTGGGTTACGGTACCACCTTTAACGCGGGACATATCTCAGGCTCCTTAGCGTGCGTACGGCATGTATTTTTTGACGATCTTGCTGTCGGCCTCACACAGGGTGGTGGTGCCGCGTGCATCACGAATGAACTTCGTGGTGCGCTTGATCATTCCGTGACGCTTACCAGCCTGGCCAGCCTTGACCTTGCCGCTTGCCGTCATCTTAAAGCGCTTTTTTGCGCTCGATTTGGTCTTCATCTTAGGCATTTCCGTCTCCTTCTTAAGTCGTCGGTACAGACGCGACTCGGCATGCCATCCAGCCGGCCACGCGATAGAGGCGCCGTATACGCGGCGAATCTGTATAGGGCAAGGGGGTAATGCGCTTATTTTACAAGGCTTGCGAGCACATCAATGACGACGGCCGGAACCTCTTGCAACGTATAGCCCATTGGCTTGGTCGTCAGAGCATAGGCCAGGCAGCCCGCAGCGACAATGGCCGAGAGAACAGCAAGCCTTGGCGAACGGCTGTCCGCCAAGGCTGAAAGAAACATGGGAACGGTCAAAACTGCGAGACACAATCCAAGTGTCAGAAACAGATCCGGGTTCATGAAATCTCCGAAGGGTTACGTCCTCAGAGATTATTCTGGTTCACTTGCGTAAATCAAACGTTCATCACAGGGCGCGACGCGCAAAATATTTGTGGTTCCGGGAATGTTAAAAGGCACCCCCGCGGTCACAACAACCTGATCCTTCTCAGTTGCAAGACCCATTCGTTTGACTGCCCCAACAGAGGCCAGAACCGAGGATTTAAACCGGTTGAACTCTTCGGTGATTACCGTCGTTGTACCCCAAGTCAGTGCCAGACGACGTGCGGTCCCACGGCGGCTGGTCATCGCCACAATCGGCACCCGAGGCCGTTCACGCGCGACCTTCAACGCGGTCGTGCCAGATTGAGAGAAGCAACAAATCGCACTGATTTCAGTGGTTTCCGCGATTTCACGCGCCGCTGCAACAATCGCATCCGCGACGCTTTCGCCTTTAACATGGCGGCTCGCTTCGATGACTTCGCGATAGTTCGGATCGTTTTCCACCTCGATGGCCACATTGTTCATGGTTGTGACCGCTTCGATTGGATAGTCACCCGCAGCCGATTCAGCGCTGAGCATGATGGCGTCCGAGCCCTCATAGATCGCGGTCGCGACGTCAGAGACTTCGGCCCGCGTTGGCATCGGGCTCTCGATCATGCTTTCCAGCATCTGGGTCGCAACAATCACAGGTTTCGCATCACGGCGACAGCGACGGATCAGGCGTTTCTGGATCGGGGGCACGTTTTGAACAGGCAGTTCGACGCCCAAGTCTCCGCGCGCGACCATAATGCCGTCCGATACATCAAGGATCGCATCAAAGTCCTGCACCGCGGCTGGTTTCTCGATCTTGGACAGGACAGACGCGCGGCCACGCACCATTTCGCGGGCTTCCAAAACATCCGCTGGGCGTTGCACAAAAGACAAAGCCAGCCAGTCGACGCCCAGTTCACACACAAACTCGAGATCTTTCTTATCCTTGGCCGACAGCGCCGCCAGTGGCAGCACCACGTCAGGGACATTCACGCCCTTGCGGTTTGAAATCGTACCGCCAGTGGTCACGACACAATTTGCATAATCATCGCTGCAATCTTCGACCTGCAAACGGATCTTGCCGTCGTTGACCAGCAGGTTCGCACCAGGTTTCAGAGCCGCAAAGATCTCTTTGTGAGGCAGGCACACGCGGTTGATGTCGCCGGGGGTTTCGTCCAGATCCAGGCGGAACTTCGCGCCTTCGACCAGATCCTCCGCCTCATTGGCAAAGGTACCCACGCGCAATTTCGGTCCCTGCAAGTCGGCCAAGATCGCGATGGGGCTGGAAAGCTCGTCTTCGATCTGACGGATAATCTTGTGACGCTCGGCGATCTCGTCATGGCTGCCGTGGCTCATGTTCAGTCGGAACACATCCGCGCCGGCTTCGTGCAGAGCTTTGATGGTTTCATAGGTGCTCGAAGCTGGGCCCAAAGTGGCCACGATTTTCACATTTCTCTGACGTCTCATACCGGCTCTCTTATCTTGCAGCGGTCAAATGTTACCGCTAACTATATCGCAATGCGACAATACGCAATTCCAATTTAGCTGCGCGGCGCCTAGACAGCTAGCGGAAGGAAACAACAGCCACATGACATATCAACCATTTCATATCTCAGGTGCGGATCGGGCGTCGCGTTGGGTCATTACCGTGGATCACGCTGCAAATACAGTGCCAAAAGAGGTAAATGACGGAGATCTCGGCCTAAATTCAGCTGATATGAACCGCCACATCGCCTATGACATCGGGGCAAAAGGCGTGGCTTTGGGCTTGGGCGAGTTGCTCAACGCACCGGTCATTTCATCGAATTTTTCGCGTCTCGTTATTGACCCAAATCGGGGCGAAATTGACCCAACTTTGATCATGCGGCTTTACGATGGCACGATCATTCCGGCAAACGGCGACATCGACGACGCAGAAGAAGCGCGCCGCATCAATGCCTATTACCGCCCCTATCACGATGCCGTTGCCGGGGTTCTGGCCCTGCGCGACGACCCTGTCGTTCTGGCAATCCACAGTTTTTCGCCTCAGCTCAAAGGCCGCCCCCCGCGTCCATGGGAGGTCGCAATCCTGCATGCGGATGGCTATGACCAGCGCAACTTCGGCCCCCATGTGATCAAGCGCCTCGCACAAGAAACCGATCTGACGGTCGGCGACAACGAACCCTATTTCGGCCATCTCCCCGGGGATTCTGTCGACCGCCATGCCGTGACGTCAGGCCTAGTGAATTGCTTGATCGAGGTGCGGCAGGATCTTATTGCTACCGAAGCTGACCAAGAGGCCTGGGCCCAACGCCTCGCGCCCGTTTTAACCGAAGCCCTCACCACAAGCGGGCTCTGAGCCTGACCCAATCGACCGGAGACCCACATGGACGACCAAACCCGCATTGAACTCGAAGCCGCAGTGTTCCGTACCCTGCGCGAGCACCTGATGGAAAAGCGCACGGATGTGCAGAACATCGACATGATGAACCTCGCGGGGTTCTGCCGCAATTGCCTCAGCCGCTGGTACCAAGAGGCCGCCAACGCGCGCGGCATCGAGATGGGTAAAATGGAAGCGCGCGAGATTTTCTACGGCATGACCATGGACGAGTGGAAAGCCAATTATCAGACCGACGCGAGCCCTGAGCAGCAGGCCGATTTCCAGAAGAGTTTCGACGAAAACGTCGGCAAGGATGGATAAAGCGCTGCAGAACACGCGTCACAGTCTGCCCGATGGGCGGGACGTGCAGGAGGTGACTCTTCGTGGTCATGGGCTGACCGCCAAGGTCCTGACGTTGGGTGCCGTGGTTCGTGAGCTGAAACTTGGAGGCCACGCGCCGTCATTGGTTCTGGGCTACGAGAACGTCGCCTCCTATGTCACCAATCACGGGTTTCTTGGGGTCATCGTCGGGCGCTATGCCAATCGGCTGAAAAATGGCCAGTTTGAGATTGATGGTCGGCGGTTTCAAGTGGACCGCAACGACAATGGCAACGCCTTGCACGGCGGATCGCAGGGCACTTGGGCACAAATCTGGGAGATAGCAGAGCAAGGCGATGACTTTGTCACGCTGACGCTGACGCTGCCGGATGGGCATATGGGTTTTCCGGGCCAGTTGGACATCGCGTGTCGCTATAGCGTGATGCCAAATGCCACGCTGGATATTCAGATCACCGGAAAGACCGACGCGCCGACGTTGTGCAATCTGACTCCACATTGCTATTTCAACTTGGATGGGCTCGCGGATGTCGCCAATCACCAGTTGCAGATCAATAGCGCGCGCTTTGTTCCAGGCGACACGTTAGGCATCCCGTTAGGACATATCGAGTCTTCCGATGCTTCTATGGATTTTCGCAGCCCGCGCCCCGCGCATGACGCGAACATTGACGTCAGCTATTGCTTTGACACATCGCAGGGCTTGCAGGAGCACGCGCGGCTTACCAGTGACATATCGGGGCGATCTGTGACGGTACTGTCAAATCAGCCCGGGCTTCAGGTGTTTAACGCTGCTGAAATGCAGACCCCCGAAAACGGTCACGCAGGCGCGCCCTACGGGCCCTATTGCGGCGTCGCCTTTGAGCCGCAAATTTGGCCCGACGCGCCAAATCAGCCGGGTTTCCCCGATGCCGTGCTTAGGCCTGGCGAGACCTATCTGAACCACAGCCAGTTCCGGTTTTCATAAAGAAAGGCGCTCGAGATCGAGCGCCTTTTTCGCAGTACTCTAGAGTGGATCAGATCGCTTTCGCGCGCGCCTCATCCAAATAAATCTCGCGCAGACGTTTCGCCAGAGCACCCGGGGTCCCATCGCCCAAAGCGACACCGTCAATCTCGACAACAGGCATCACAAAAGCGGAGGCCGACGTGGTGAATGCCTCATCCGCCTCTTTGGCCTCATCAATCGTGAACAGACGCTCTTCAATCTGCATCTGAGCCTCTTCGGCCAGACGCAGAACCGCCTTACGGGTGATCCCATGCAGGATGTCGTTGGACAAAGGCCGCGTGACGATCTTGCCATCTTTGACGAAATAAGCGTTGTTCGAAGTGCCTTCCGTCACGTGACCATCCTCGATCATCCACGCATCATCCGCACCAGCCGCCTTCGCCATCATCTTGCCCATGGACGGGTACAGCAGCTGCGTGGTTTTGATATCGCGACGACCCCAGCGGATGTCCTCGATGGAAATGATCTTGGCACCCTTTTGCGCGGCAGGGCTATCCGCCAAACCTGGCTTGTTCTGGGTGAACAGAACCAAGGACGGCTCGGTCGTCTCAGGATCAGGGAAAACGAAATCGCGATCCCCATCAGAGCCGCGAGACACCTGCAAATATACAAGCCCTTCGTCAATCTCATTGACCTCGACCAGCTTACGGTGGATCTCCAGCAGCTCTTCCTTGGTGCAAGGCGCCTTCATATCCAGCTCTTTGAGCGAGCGTTCCAGACGCACCGCATGGCCCTCAAAATCCACCAGCTTGCCACCCAGAACCGAGGTCACCTCATAGACCGCATCGGCCATCAGGAACCCGCGATCAAAGATGGAAATCTTGGCTTCGGTCTCTGGCAGATATTCGCCATTCACAAAAACGGTGCGGGTCATGTTGGTCTCCGTAAGTCCTAACCCCAGAGCGCCGTCGTGGACGGATGCACCCCAGAGTCGTCAAATCTCAATGCGTGGTCACGGTCTTCTGCCAGAAGCAGCGGGCCGTCAAGGTCTGTTACGCGCGCACCCTGCGCGACGAGCACGGCGGGGGCCATGGCCAGCGAGGATCCCACCATGCAGCCGACCATGACGTCATAGCCCTCAGCCAACGCCGCCTCGCGCAATTTCAGTGCTTCGGTCAGGCCGCCGGTTTTGTCGAGCTTGATGTTCACCACATCATATTTGCCTTTGAGTGCAGGCAGGCTCGCGCGATCATGGCAGCTTTCATCTGCACAAACCGGCACGGGGCGCTCCATGCCCAGCAAGGCATCATCTTCGCCCGCTGGCACGGGCTGTTCAACCAAGGCCACACCCAAGCGGAGCAAATGCGGAGCCAGATCGGCATATACCTCGGCCGACCAGCCCTCATTCGCGTCTACGATAATGGTCGCATCCGGCGCGCCGCGTCGCACGGCTTCCAGACGCGGCATATCATCCGGCGTACCCAGCTTGATTTTGAGCAGCGGGCGAAATGCGTTCTCGCGCGCCTGAGCTTCCATCGCCTCTGGCGTATCAAGCGACAGGGTGTAGGCCGTGATCTCTGGCCCGGGCTTGGGCAAACCCGCCAGCTCCCAAACGGGCTTTCCAGCCAGTTTCGCCTCCAGATCCCAAAGCGCGCAATCCACAGCATTGCGCGCAGCCCCTGCAGGCAAGAGATCTTGCAACTCGGCCCGTGTGAAATCCGCCGGGAGCCCTTCGATCTCTGCGGTCACGGACTCAAGCGTCTCATCATAGCGCGCATAGGGCACGCATTCGCCCCAACCACTCGCGCCGTCTTTGGAAACCTTGACCGTCAAAACCTGCGCCTCTGTCCGCGCGCCCCGCGCAATTCGAAAGACCTGCGCCAGCTTAAACACATCGCGCGATACTCTTATGTCCAAAAGCTCAGCTCCCAGCTTTCATCTTGCTAAAATACTCCCGCCGGAGGCATTCCAGATCGCCCACAACGCCTCCCCGTGAGGGTAGATCAGATCGCTGCCAGCGCGTCCACCAAGCGACCCGCGCCGTGGCGGTAGGGATCGACCGTCGGCAAGCCCATCTCGGCCTCAACCTTGGCACAATAGGCCAAAGCGTCTTCATCGCTCAGATGCTGAGTGTTGATGGAAATACCTGCCACAACCACATCAGGATTGGCGACCCGCGCCAATGTCAGGGCGACATCCTGCAGCTCAGACAGGGATTTCAGCTTATAGCCCGGCAGCCCCCGCATATGGTCACGGGTCGGCTCATGACAAAGGATCAGCGCATCCGGCTGCCCGCCATGCACCAGCGCCATGGTCACGCCGGAATAAGACACGTGGAACAATGAGCCCTGCCCTTCGATCATATCCCAGTGGTCATCATCATTGTCGGGCGTCAGATACTCGACGGATCCCGCCATAAAGTCCGCGATCACCGCGTCCAAAGGCACGCCGCTGCCGGTGATCAGAATGCCCGTCTGACCTGTCGCGCGGAAGGTCGATTTCAACCCGCGCTCCTGCATCTCAGCGTCCATCGCCATCGCCGTGTACATCTTGCCAACGGAACAATCGGTCCCAACCGCCAAGCAGCGTTTGCCTGTGCGTTTCACACCGGTTGCAATTGGGTAAGCAACCGTTGGCACCCGCACGTCATGCAGGGTCCGACCGTTGGTCTGCGCCGCCGCAACCAGATCGCCCTCATCTCGCAGCAGGTTGTGCAGGCCGGACGCCAGATCATAGCCCTTTTCCAGCGCTGAAATCAGCACGGCTTTCCATTTCTCGGAAATCACACCGCCACGGTTCGCTACGCCAATCACCAAAGTGCGCGCGCCGGCCGCGAGGCCTTCGTCCAGAGTCATCTCGGTCAATCCAAGGTCAGCGCCGCAGCCGTCCAGGCTGATCTGCCCAACCGCGTTTTCCGGACGCCAATCGCGAATACCAATCGCCACTTTCGCCGCCAACATGTCAGGCGCGTCGCCCAGGAACAGAAGATAAGGAGTTTCAATCATAGCCAAGCCCCACAGAATTCGAGTCACGCAAGAATTCCCGAAAATCTGCGCAAGTTTCTCTCAAATTGACGGCGCATCGGGGCTGGATAAATAATTTTCTTATGTATCTTCCAAATTATTCGAATATTCTCCCAACATCTCATAATATCCTCGAAGATCCTGCGACTTTCCGCGATATGAGACCTATGACGCGGCGTCGCAGCAATCTCATGCCGCAATTGCGAAAAGAACCTTGCGAACGTGCGCGCAATTTAATAACCAAACCACAACACTAGACGCAATATCCTTTCCAGGAGACCGAAATGAGCTTTCGCATCCAACCCGCCGCACCGGCCCGCCCAAACCGCTGTCAGCTGTTTGGCCCAGCCTCTAACACTAAACTCTTCGCCAAGATGGCAGCCTCTGCGGCCGATGTGATCAACATCGACCTCGAAGATTCTGTCGCGCCAAGCGACAAAGAGATGGCGCGCGCTAATGCGATTGAAGCGATCAATACGGTCGATTGGGGCAACAAATATCTCTCCGTGCGGATCAACGGTTTGGACACGCCCTACTGGTATCGCGACGTCGTGGATCTGCTGGAGCAATCCGGTGAGCGCCTGGATCAGATCATGATCCCAAAAGTGGGCTGCGCTGAGGACATCTATGCAGTCGACGCACTGGTCACCGCGATTGAAGCCGCGAAGGGTCGTCAGAAGAAAATCTCTTTTGAGGTGATCATCGAATCTGCAGCGGGCATCGCCCATGCCGAGGAAATCGCGGCGGCGTCGCCACGTCTGCAGGCCATGAGCCTCGGAGCCGCGGACTTCGCAGCCTCGATGGGCATGCAGACGACTGGCATCGGCGGCACGCAGGAAAACTATTACATGCTGCGCGAAGATCAGAAATACTGGTCCGACCCATGGCATTGGGCTCAGGCCAAGATCGTGGCGGCCTGCCGCACACACGGCGTTCTGCCGGTCGACGGGCCATTTGGTGATTTCAGCGACGACGAAGGCTACATCGCGCAGGCGATGCGCTCGGCGACGCTGGGCATGGTCGGCAAATGGGCGATCCATCCGAAACAAATCACGCTGGCGAACCAGGTCTTCACCCCATCGGAAGAGGCCGTCAACGAAGCCCGCGAAATCCTTGCGGCGATGGAACAGGCCAAAGCCAATGGCGAAGGCGCGACCGTTTACAAAGGCCGTCTTGTCGACATCGCGTCCATCAAACAGGCCGAAGTGATTGTGGCGCAAGCCGAACTGATCGCAGCCTCAGCTTAAGTCGCGTGCCGCTCCCTCGGGCGGCGCGCTCTTGGCAACCCGGTTGATTGCTCTTTCCTGCCGGGTTGCCATTCTTGGTCAAATCTGCGCCATTTGCCGTGCCTAGAACGAGACCGAACATGACCCAGCCCATCACCCTGATTCACACCGCTGAAATCCACCGCGCGAGCTTTTCGGCACTGCGCGACCGGATCGCGCCAGAGGCAGAGCTTGTGCAACACGTCCGCACGGATTGGCTGGACAAAGCGCGCAAACATGGGGTGCGTCAGGGTTTGATCGACGAGATCGCGGACCTTATCCACCAAGCCCCAGGCCCCGTCGTCTGTACCTGCACAACGCTTGGTGAAGCGGCGGCCGCGCTTGGCGCGATCCGTATTGATGCACCGATGATGGCGGAAGCGTCGCGGGCGGGCGGGCCGATCCTGATGGTCTATGCGCTTGAAAGTACCTTTGAGCCGTCCCTCGCACTTCTGGACTCCGCGCTACAGAACGCGCAGCAAGAAACCCAGGTGCTTCCGCTTTTCATCGGACAGTTCTGGCCGCTATTCGAAGCGGGCGAAGTCGAAGCCTTTACCGCCTGCGTCGCCGGAGCGGTCAAAGATGCGGTTGCCCACAATGACGTGGGATGCGTCATCCTTGCACAAGCCAGCATGGCCGCGGCTGCGCCTTTGCTGACCGACCTGGGCAAACCGGTCCTGACCTCTCCCGGAAGCGCCTTACGCGCGGCCCTTTCGGCCTAAGCGCGCTCGTCTTTAGGGGAGCCCATAACAACATAGGATGTGATGGAGTTGACCTGAGGCACAGTGCCCAAAACATCCGTGTGAAAGGCTTTATAGGCCACAAGATCAGTGGCCTCGACGCGCAAGAGATACTCAACAGACCCTGTGATATTGTGGCATTCCACTACCTCGGGCGCGCGGGCAATCGCGCGTTCGAAAGATTCCTGAGCCTCTTTCGTGTGCTGGTTCAACCCAACGGTAATATAGGCCACAAAACCGATGCCCCGTTTCGAGCGATCCAAGACCGCGCGATACCCTGCAATGACACCAGATCGCTCCAGATCCTGCACCCGTCGCAGGCAGGCAGACGGCGATAGCCCGACACGATCGGCCAGTTCCAGATTTGAGATGCGCCCATCGCGCGAGAGTTCGCGCAATATCTTGTCGTTGATATGATCAGTTTTCGCCATTGATTGCAAAAATAGATACAAAGTGACAAAGAACGCAATTCAAATGCGCAAATTTTCCGCCACATTCACCCCTATGACCTACGAAATCCTCACCGGCCTTATCGGCTTTGCCTTTGTCACCTCGATCACTCCGGGGCCCAATAACCTGATGCTCATGGCCTCGGGCGCCAATTTTGGCTTTATGCGCACCATTCCGCATATGTTGGGGATCGGCATCGGCTTTACGGTCATGGTCGCTCTGGTGGGCTTTGGGTTGATGCAGATCTTCGATCTGGTGCCATACAGCTACGAAGCGCTCACGGCCGCGAGCATCCTCTACTTGCTTTGGCTTGCTTGGAAGTTCGCCAATGCGGGCGAACCTGAGACCCAAGGCGCTTCCGCCAACCCGATGAATTTTCTGCAGGCAGCGGCGTTTCAATGGGTGAACCCAAAGGCGTGGTACATGGCGCTCTCCGCGATCACGCTTTACGCGCCCACGCGCGACATTACGGCTGTGCTTTTGGTCGCACTGGCCTTCGGCGCCGTCAACCTGCCCTGCGTCAGCAGTTGGACCGTTCTGGGCCAACAGATGCGCCGTTTCCTGACCAACAGCGTCAGGCTCAGACTGTTCAACTGGACAATGGCCCTGCTCTTGCTGGCCTCAGCCCTTCCTGCGCTATTTGGCTAGAACTTCGCACCCAGATCTGTTGCAATTCCCGATCCGCGTCGTCATATAGCACAGTCAAGGTGACGTGGAGTGAACGATGACCAACTACCTCGATTTTGAAAAACCGCTGGCGGAAATCGAAGGCAAAGCCGAAGAATTGCGCGCGATGGCGCGGCAGAACGAGGAAATGGACGTCACAGACGAAGCCGCAGCGCTGGATCGCAAGGCCGAAGAGCTGCTGCAAGAGCTTTATAAAACGCTGACCCCTTGGCGCAAATGTCAGGTCGCACGCCACCCCGAGCGCCCGCACTGCAAAGACTATATCGAAGCGCTGTTCACGGAATATACGCCGCTCGCGGGCGACCGGAACTTTGCCGATGACCATGCGGTTATGGGCGGTCTGGCACGGTTCAACGACCAGCCTGTGGTCGTGATCGGCCATGAAAAAGGCAATGACACCAAGTCGCGGATCGCGCGCAACTTTGGCATGGCGCGCCCGGAAGGCTATCGCAAAGCGATCCGCCTGATGGAGATGGCGGATAAGTTCGGCCTGCCGATCATTGCCTTGGTGGACACGCCCGGTGCCTACCCCGGCAAAGGTGCCGAAGAGCGTGGCCAGTCCGAGGCCATTGCCCGCAGCACCGAGAAATGCCTGCAGGTCGGCGTACCAGTGATTTCGATCATCATCGGCGAAGGCGGATCCGGCGGGGCTGTGGCCTTTGCCTCGGCCAATAAGGTCGCGATGCTGGAACATTCGGTTTACTCGGTGATTTCCCCCGAGGGCTGCGCGTCCATCCTTTGGAAAGACGCCGAGAAGATGCGCGAAGCAGCGGAAGCCCTGCGTTTGACGGCTCAGGACTTGCTGAAACTGGGTGTGGCGGATCGCACCGTGTCGGAACCTATGGGCGGTGCACATCGCGATCGTCCGGCGGCTATCGAGGCTGTCGGAAAAGCGATCGGCGATATGTTGAAAGAACTGTCCGAACTGGATCGCGACGGCTTGATCGCTGCGCGCCGCAAGAAGTTCCTCGACTTGGGCAGCAAAGGCCTCGCGGCCTAATTCGCGAGCAACCTCAGACCCTGCGTCACATCTGACCGTACCGCCAATCGCAATCCCGGCTCGTCTCCCGCCTTTAGGGCTGCGAGGATCAGTCTGTGATACTGTGGCGGCTCGGTTTTACGCAGCTTGCCATAGAGAGCCCGCATCGTCGGACCAAGTTGCAGCCAAACGGTCTCTGCCATCGCCAACATAGCAGGCGCCTGCGCGCGCAAGTAGAGCGCTCGGTGAAAATCCAAATTCGCGCGGATATATTTGACCGGATCACGCATCGCGACCGCATCAGCGACACGCCCATTGATGGTCTGCAAACGATCAATCAGCGCCATGTGCGCACGCGGCAAGGCACGGCTGGCGAGCTCCACCTCAAGGAGCGCACGCAAGGACGCGAGCTCTTCGATCCGGTCAGGGGTCAGCTCTGGCGTCGAAATGCGCCCCGAGCTGGACATGGTCAACGCCCCTTCGGCAACCAAACGCCGTACCGATTCCCGCGCAGGGGTCATCGAGACCTCATATTCCGCCCCAATCCCCCTGAGGGTCAGAGGTACGCCGGGCAGGATTTCCCCATGCATAATGCGACTGCGAAGGCCGCGGTAAACGCGATCATGGGCGGAGGTCGAGGCCTCTAGTGGCTTGGTCGTGGGCAACATTCAGCAAATGTGATCACAAACCTAGAGGCCGTCAATCCTCAAATCTATAGCGATGCAGCTTTTCGCCATGCTGCCTCAGCCAGGTGCGTTCTGCTTTATGGGGGCCAAAGAGCGTATGGACCTCGTCCCAGAAGGCCTTGGAGTGGTTCATCTGCGCCAAATGCGCGACCTCGTGGGCCGCCACATAGTGCAGCACTTCTTCGGGTCCCATCACCAAACGCCAGGAAAACATGAGCGCGCCCGCGCTGCTACAGGATCCCCAGCGCGACCGAGTATCTCGCAAGGTTATCCGCGCGTAAGGACGCCCCAGATCCCGAGAATACCCATCACAGGCCTCAACAAGCCTGTTCCGGGCCTCGGTTTTCAAAAACGCCTGCACCCGCGCCCCTACGCGCGCGCCGGAAGGCACCAACAGAGCCTCTCCGTCACGCTTCACTGACCGTCCCTGCCCCGCCCCAACAGTGAGCAATTCACCCTGGAACGGCAGCTCAGTCCCAAGCGTCACCTGCACAGCCTCAGGCCGTGCCGCCATATTGCGCACAAGCCAATCGGCCTTAGATTGCGCAAATTCCAACGCCTCAGACTCAGGGACTCGGTTCGGCAGGGTCAGCGTCACACGCCCATCCAGCCGAGACACACGCAAACTGATCCGACGCGCCCGCGCAGAGCGTCGCAGCACAATCGGAATATCCGGCGCGCCTGGCACAAAAAATTCAGTCATTTCGCCCCCCACGCCACTTGTTTCACGTTACCCTTTGACTATCTCCGCCACTTATGGCAGTTGGCCCGAACTGTCGACAAGACTCACGTGATTAAAGGGGAAACCTATGCCCAAAGAAGAATGGGGCGTAAAGCGTCTGTGCCCAACCACTGGCAAGCGTTTCTACGACCTGAACAAAGACCCGATCGTCAGCCCATACACCGGCGAAGTCGTCGAGCTGGACACCGGCAAGAGCCGCATGATCGCAGCCGATAGCGAAGACGCAGCGACGCTGAAAGCCAAAGCCAACGACGGCGATGATGCGGACGTGTTGGATGATGATGACACCGTCGATCTGGAACTGGATGATGATGTTCTGGACGAAGACGAAGACGACAATGTCTCTCTCGAAGAGATTGCGGACATGCCGTCTGAGGACGACGACTCTTAAATGAATAAAGGTGGGATTTTTCACTTGATCCCACCTTTCCCAACGCCTAACTAGGCGCGCAGGGATCGCGATAGATCCAACAGGTTTGGGGCCTTAGCTCAGCTGGGAGAGCGCTACAATGGCATTGTAGAGGTCAGGGGTTCGATCCCCCTAGGCTCCACCAAATCTCCGAAAATAAATCAGCATTATTTTCAAATGGTTGCACGGTACCCGGCTACCTCCAGGCAATCGTGTCACCGTTTTTCTAGTAGTCCTCGGTCACTGTCGTGTCACACGTTTGTATCGTTCTTAGTATGCTGAACAAGGATTGGCTATCGGCCGCATTCGGCTCATAGCGGACATTCATGCGATTTACCCAATGCTGCGGTGCTGCTCGTCAAACCGGACTATCGCCACGCTGGCGTATTCCGAGCATAGTTGGTTGTCAGCTATGGGCACAAAGCTGCCGCGCTGCAATTTGCCTCAACAAATATACATAGCGAAATAGGCTGTTGAATGAACAACCATCGCGCACTTAGCCCTCGACGCGATCCCCCGCTAATGGATCGTGATGTTGTCCAAACATGTTGCTAAGAATTTACCTTCACCCAAGCACTATTGTTTTCCGAAGATTTCACACAGGCCGAGACAAAAGCCATCCCGAACACACCATCATTGATGTTGGGAAGTGGATCACTTTGCGGTGCGTCAGATTTCCTGTCATGAGCCCGAATGAGTTTTGCTGCATCAGCATAAATAGTTCCAAAGGCCTCAAGATATCCTTCGGGATGCCCAGACGGAATACGCGTGTCGGCAGGAGACGTTCCTGGACCACCCCTAGTCAAAACCTGTTTTGGTTCGCCGAAACGAGTGAATAGCAGCACATTCGGGTTCTCTTGCGACCATTCGATACCCGCCTTGCTCCCATAGATCCGTAAAGTGAGATTGTTCTCGTTGCCAACAGCCACCTGGCTAGACCAGAGCATTCCTTTGGCCCCACCTCCGAAGCGCAGGAACACTTGTGCATTGTCGTCCAAGCCCCGCCCAGGGACGAAAGTGTCAAGGTCAGCGGCAACTTCTTTCACTTCGAGGCCAGTTACGAAAGTTGCCAAATTTATCGCGTGGGTCCCAATGTCGCCAATGCATCCCCCCGCGCCAGATTTGGCTGGGTCCGTGCGCCAGTCAGCTTGTTTATTTGAAACTTCCTCGGCCAACCAGTCCTGCGCGTATTCAACTTGAACAACGCGAATGTCACCCAGTTCACCACCGGCAATCATCTGTCGGGCTTGGCGGACCAAAGGATATCCCGTGTAGTTGTGAGTCAAAACGAAACACTTGCCAGACTCTTTCACAGCATGTGCGATGTCGCGTGCTTGATCTAAAGTTGCAGACAGTGGTTTGTCGCAGATGACGTGGATGCCGTAGTTCAAAAATGAAATCGCCGGACCCGCGTGAGCATGGTTCGGTGTCACGATTGCAACGGCGTCAATTCCATCAGCTCGGTCCGCTTCAGCTTGGGCCATGGCCGCAAAGTTGCTGTAGCTGCGGTCGTCAGAAATTCCAAGCTCACGTGATGAAGTCAAAGCGCGCTCAGGATCAGAACTCAACGCACCGGCGACAAGCTCCCATTGATCGTCGAGACGTGCTGCCATCCGGTGCACAGCGCCAATGAAAGCTCCCTGCCCCCCGCCGACCATGCCAAGCTTCAATCTTGTCATTTATTCAGCCCCAGCATCTTGTTAATCTGCGCCTTGTCGACCTCGCCTCCAGCAAAGTCATCAAAGGCTTTGTCCGTCACTTCTATAATGTGATCGCGGATGAACGGAGCCCCCTCCGCTGCGCCCTGTTCTGGAGACTTCAGACAGCATTCCCATTCTAATACCGCCCAGCTTTCATAGCCATGCGTCGCCAAACGCGAAAAAATGCCTTTGAAGTCAACTTGCCCATCGCCCAGGCTCCGGAAACGCCCAGCGCGATTGAGCCAAGGCTGATAGCCAGAATAGACGCCTTGCCGACCGTCCGGGTTAAACTCGGCATCTTTGACGTGATAGGCGCAGATTCTTTCGTGGTATATGTCGATAAAGCTGAGATAATCCATCTGCTGCAGGAGAAAGTGCGATGGATCATAATTGATCTGCGCACGCCGTTGACCGTTGACGGCGTCTACAAACATCTCAAAAGTTGCGCCGTCAAAAACGTCTTCGCCCGGATGGATTTCAAAGCCAATGTCTACGCCATTATCCTCGTAGGTATTCAGGATCGGCGTCCAGCGACGGCCAAGTTCTGCAAAGGCCTCTTTGATAAGCCCGGCTGGGCGCTGTGGCCAGGGGTAGAGGTACGGGAACGCAAGGCTTCCTGTGAAGCTGACCGAAACATCAAGCCCTAGTTTACGGCTGACTTTGGCAACTTTGGTCACTTGATCCACAGCCCAGGCCTGACGCGCTGCTGGCTTGCCCTTTACATGGTCAGGCGCAAAAGCGTCAAAGGCAGTGTCGTAAGCTGGGTTAACTGCAACCAACTGACCCTGCAGATGCGAGGATAACTCGGTGACGGAAACACCTGCATCCGCACAAATGCCCTTTACCTCATCGCAGTAGCAGTCGCTTTCCGCCGCTAAATCGAGATCAAATAGGCGCTTATCAAAAGTCGGGATCTGCACGCCCTTATAACCAAGGCCCGCCGCCCATTTCGTAATGGTTTCTAGTGAGTTGAAGGGAGCATCGTCCCCTGCAAATTGAGCGAGAAAGAGCGCAGGGCCTTTAATCAATCCTGGCATAGTAAACTCCTCTTTTTCGTGGTGTTCGCAGCTGCCAAATCCTGCGGTGCATATGTAAATGCTGTGAAGTCTGCAGTTCGTGCTTGTCCTGTGATGTCAAACGCAAACATTCCGACGAAAGCGCCAGTAAAAGAAGCATGCTCTCCGCGACCACCTTCGTCAGAGATAACGCTAGCGTCTAACTCTGGCCCGATGGACTGCCAGCTGCCAGATGTTCGATAAAAGAACTGTTGCATCTTGCCGTTTACCTCAACGCCAAGCTCTATCGCATCATCACCCAGTCCAACGGGCGCACACGGAAAGCTGAGTTGCCCGTCGGGCCAATCTCCAGCACAGGATAAGATCGTTAAGACACGACCAAGTTCTTCTGTCCATGTCACCGTGAGTGCGTGAAATTTATGACGATTATAGTAGGTCGTCAGCCCAGCACCGTGTTGGTACGCCGTTGGGTCAAATCTCTGCAATTGGCAGGTCGCCGTATACGTGTGATCCTCTTGGCGGCGTGCCACGAGAGATTGTTCAAACCAGCTGCCTAGGCTTTCTCGTCCAATCAGACGCAGTGCGTCGCCAGTCATCTCAAACAGGCGACTATGGTCGGGAGTGCGAAGCCACTGGAAGTCTTTAGGTAATTTTGGTGCGCTGAGATCGTAAGACACCGGTTTTCTCTTTGGAACTAGTACAGGTTCAGCGAGTGTCACGCGCTCTGGTGGTGCCAATCCGCCGTCAGCCAAGTACAGCCAGCCGTCATCGCCCCATTTGCATTTCGCTATCCCGGTTTCGCGACCACATGGTGAGAATAGACCTTCCAACGGACGACCACATAGATAGGTATGAAAGACTTCACCCGATGGCGTCTCAACCATCTGACCATGCCCTGTGCGCTGCATTGCATTATCTGGAGCATCTTTTGCTGTCATAACAAAGGTATTGGGGTGTATCTCATACGGACCCCAAATGTCGCGAGACCGCGCCAGTGTCACAGCATGCTCGTAGCCCGTGCCTCCTTCGGCGGTTGTAAGATAGTAATAGTCGCCGCGTCTAAAAATATGCGGCGCTTCGGTCAAGCCGTGCGCGCTGCCCGCGAAAATGTTTTTGACTGGGCCAATCAAACCCTGCTCCGGATCCCATTCCTGCAGAAGAATGCCGTCAAATGCGGGATGTTTGGGATGACCACCCACAGAATTCGAGACATGGTTCCATTGCATATTGCTGAAGTATTTCCGGCCGTCCTCGTCGTGAAAAAGGCTTGGGTCAAACCCTGACGAGTTGACGTAGATTGGATCGCTCCATGGCCCTTCGATAGATGGAGCCGAAACAATGTAGTTGTGCGCATCCTTGAAGTTTCCATCCAAACGTTTGACGTCGGTGTAAACCAACCAAAACAGCCCATCGGCAAAACTTAGGCACGGAGCCCAAACACCGCAGCTGTCGGGATTTCCGCGCATGTCCAGTTGTGATGCACGGGACAGTGGGCGCGCCACCAGATCCCAGTTCGCGAGATCCTGAGACGCATGGATCTGTACGCCAGGGTACCATTCGAACGTCGAGGTGGCGATGTAGTAGGTATCGCCCGCACGACAGATCGAGGGGTCAGGATTAAAGCCGCGAAGAATTGGATTCTGAATCATCGGCGCTCCCGCTTATGCAAGCAGTGCTTGGGCTGCCGTTGCGGACAGAGCCGCGGGGCGCTCGCACGTAGTTGTCATTTCGACAAAACGACCTTCCTCGCCTGACGTGAGAATGGCTGTCATCACATCAACGACGTGCAACGAAAACTCGAGTGAACAGCGATGCGGGCGATCCTCTAGAATTGCTTGCGCCATATCGGCAAGGCCAGCTGCGCGATAGTTCGCATTTGGCCCATCATTCGCGACAGACAAAGGATGCTCCCAGCTGGGTACGTTTACGAACGTTTCTTTGTCCGTCATGCGCACCTCACCCCCAAAGAAATTAGGGTCCGGCACGTGCAGGGTTCCTGTCTCTCCGTAAAGCTCCATATTGGCATGACCGTGCTGCCAGACATCCCAGCTGGCGCAATAGGTCACTTGCGCGCCTGATTTGAACTGAAGAACCGCGTGAATAGTCGTTGGTGTTTCGACAGCGATTTTCTCACCGTTTCGAGGTTCACTTGTGATTGTGCGCTCGTCGGACCCTTTGGATGACATTGCGACGACGCGCTTTACTGGCCCCAGAAGCTGAACAAGGTTCGAGACGTAGTAAGGCCCCAAATCAAGAATTGGCCCGCCCCCTGGCTTGAAGAAAAAGTCTGGGTTCGGGTGCCACATCTCCATACCCGGGCTTTGAACAAAACAAGTGCCCGAGGTGACTTTTCCAACAGCACCCGCATCGATCAGCGATCGAGCCAACTGATGCGCGCCGCCCATAAACGTGTCTGGAGCCGACCCAACACGCAGCCCTTTGGCATCCGCTAGAGCCTTTAGGCTTTGCCCCTCTTCAACGGTCAGGACAAATGGTTTTTCTGAATATGCGTACTTACCAGCCTTAAGAATGCGCGTTGAAACTTCGTGGTGTGCGTTTGGTACGGTCAGGTTAACGACAATATCTATGTCGTCAGAGGCCAAAAGCCCGTCCACGGTTTCTGCACGCAAGCCAAATTCTTCCGCCCGAGCTTTTGCAGCATCCATATTCATATCGGCGCAGGCGCGCATTTCGATACCTGCAAACATCGGGGCGAGCCGCATGTAAGCCGCCGAGATATTGCCGCAACCGATCACGCCTATTCCAAGTGTTTTGCTCATAACTGCCTCTCAATATGTGCGGAAAGCTTCAATGGACCGCGTCGCAAAGCGGGTCACATCAGAAGGGTTGTCATGTTCTGCCACAAAAAGCGTCACGCCATGGGCCCTTAGCGCAGCGATCAATGCCGCCCAATCCATTGTACCTTGACCCACGTCAGCCCAGCCGTCCTCGTCTTCGCATTCTCCTTCGGGTGCGATGTCCTTAACGTGTGCAGCTGTAATCCGCGCCCCGTGGTCGGCAATCCATTGCATCGGATCATGACCGCCACGAATGACCCAGGCGACGTCCATCTCCCACTCGATATCCGGCGCGTTTTCCAACAGGATGTTCATCGGCAGCGTACCGTCAGCCAAAGGCATGAACTCCCAATGGTGGTTGTGCCAACCAAACGCGAGGCCTGCATCCTGTACGCGCTTGCCTACATCGGACAAACGAGCAGCATAGGCTTTCCAATCCGCACGCGTTGCACCGTTTTGCAGTTCTTGATCGGGTGCAGGACAAAAGATCTTTTGGATCCCCAGTGTTTTCGCCGCTGCGATTGAGACCACAAAATCATCCTCGCAGCTTGCCAATGGGAAGAAGTGACCGCTTGTCATGGTCAATCCATGCCGATCTAGCAGGTCTTTAAACTCCGCCGGGTTTTCATAAACCCCGCCAAAGCCTTCGACCTGAGTGTAGCCCAATTTAGCAATGCTTGCGATGACATCAGCCCAAGGCGTGAAGTTCCGTGCAGAATAGAGTTGGAACGAAAAACTCATAATTGTCTTCCTGTATACTTCGCCTCTATAGGCGTTCTTCGGTTGTACTATCGAAAATGTTCGCCAATGCGGCAGAGAACCCGATGGTCAGTGGATCCCCTGTTCTGAGTTCGGCCTGTCCGTCCAGGCGAACCCAGATTTGATGTTCTCCAACAAGCACGCGGGCTAATGTGTCCGAGCCCAATGGCTCGACCAGTTGCACTTTGCTTTCCAGTTTGATCGGGCTGGATGCTGCTTCCTCGCCGCATTGAATATGCTCGGGACGAATACCAAACCACGCCGCACCGTTGTCTGCTGATGAAGTGCCAAATTCATATCCGGCGGTAGAAAAGTCGCCTGCCGAGCACGTGAAGCTGCCTTTGGAGAGGTCACCGCTAAAGAAGTTCATTGTTGGGGAACCGATGAACTCCGCTACATACTTATTTGCAGGGCGGCTGTAGATCTCATTGGGGGTTGCGAGTTGCAAAATCTTTCCCCCCTTCATAATCGCAATGCGGTCAGCCAAAGTCATAGCTTCGATCTGGTCATGGGTCACATAGATCATTGTGTTGTCGAGGGTCTGGTGCAGTTGCTTAATTTCAACCCTCAAATCTGCACGCAATTTCGCATCGAGGTTGGAAAGCGGCTCGTCGAAAAGAAAGACATCAACGTCGCGTACCAAGGCTCGGCCAATCGCGACCCGTTGCCTTTGACCTCCAGACAGAGCGGCAGGTTTGCGTTTCAATAAAGGCTCGATTTGCAGAGTCTTCGCGGCGCGTGCGACACGCTCAGCGATTTCCGCCTTCGGCACGCCCGCATTCCTCAAGCCAAACGAAAGATTCCCTTCGACACTCATTTGCGGATAAAGCGCATAGCTTTGGAACACCATGCCAATGCCGCGATCCGAGGGTTCTTCCCAGGTGACATTGCGACCACCGATGTGGATCTGACCATCGGTGACGTCCAATAGCCCAGCGATGCAGTTTAGCAATGTCGACTTGCCACAGCCAGATGACCCCAAGAGAACTAGAAACTCACCTTTGCCAATTTCAAGGTTGAGGTCTTTGAGCACTTCGACAGAGCCAAAACTTAGATGGAGGTTCTTTATTTCGATGCTGGAATCCTGATGCACGGGCTTAGCCTGTCTCATCAAATCAGGGTCGAGCTCGATACCATTCGTTGTTGTATTTCCCATGACTTATCCTTTCACGGCACCGGCGGCGATACCGCGGACAAACAGTTTTCCAGAGACGAAGTAGATCACCAGCGGCACCAGGCCCGTCAGCAAAGTCGCGGCCATATTTACGTTGTATTCTTTGACGCCCTGGACCGAATTCACGATGTTATTCAGCTGCACCGTCATTGGATAGATTTCAGGCTTGGTGTAGATCACGCCGAACAAAAAGTCGTTCCATATGCCGGTGACCTGAAGAATGATCGCGACAACAAAGATCGGCAGCGACATCGGCAGCATGACCTGAAAGTAGATCCGCCAGAACCCTGCCCCATCGACCCGCGCCGCTTTGAACAGCTCTTCAGGAACGGAAGCGAAGTAGTTGCGGAACAAGAGCGTCAGGATCGGCATACCAAAGATCGAATGAACAATCACAAGCCCCCCGAGCGTTCCCATCAGACGAAAGTTGGTACCTGTTGCCGCTGCGATGACATCGCCAGTTTCACGAAGTAGGATAACGATTGGATAAATCATCACCTGATATGGGATGAAGGCTCCAAAGATCAGAATAGTGAAGAACACTTCAGACCCTTTGAACTTCCAATTCGCTAGTGCATAACCGTTCACCGAAGCGATGATGATCGAGATAATCACCGACGGAACCATGATACGTACGGAGTTCCAGAAACCGCGCGACAAACCTTCACAATTGATGCCGGTGCAGGCCTGTGACCAGGCTTTCACCCAAGGCTCAAATGTAACCTCCACAGGCAAGGCGAATACATTGCCCAGACGGATCTCTGGCATGCCTTTCAAAGACGTTACGATCATGACGTAGAGCGGGAGCAGATAATAAACCGAAGCCACAAACAAGGTGCTGTAGAGCATGATGTTGGCGGGCGACAACCGCTTGCGCGGCTTTGGGCCACGTGGACCCTCGAGGCGTGTCGATGGATTAGTCACGACGTTTTCCTCCGAATTCCAAATATGCCCATGGGATGAGAACAACGAGCACGCTGACGAGCATCATCGTCGAGGCTGCGAAGCCCTGACCGAGGTTCTGTGACTGGAACATTTTTTCGATAACGTATTTGGCAGGCACTTCCGAGGCGATGCCCGGCCCACCCGATGTTTGGGCCACCACAAGATCGTAAACTTTGATGATACCAGAGGCGATTAGGACCAATGCGGTCACAAAAATCGGGCGCATCATAGGAATAATCACCACCAGATAGGTCTTCCAGGTCGCGATGCCATCGACGCGCGTGGCCTTCCAGATGTCCTCATCAATGCCGCGCAGACCCGCGAGCATTATCACCATGATAAAGCCCGAGCCCTGCCAGATCCCTGCGATCAGAATGCCATAGATCACGATGTCCGGGTTGTTCAGTGGGTCAAAAGCAAACCCGCTCCACCCCAGTTTCTGCACGACAGATTGAATGCCGAACTGAGGGTTCAGGATCCACTGCCACACAAGGCCTGTTACGATAAAACTCAGCGCGAAAGGATAGAGGAAAATTGTGCGAAATACTGCTTCCCCTCGAATTTTGCGATCCAAGAGAGCCGCCAGTGTAAAGCCGATCACAAGGCTAAGGATCATCGAACAGATCCCATAGATTGCCAAGTTCTCAATCGAAACCAACCAGCGCCGCGTGCTCCACAGACGTTCATATTGATCCAAACCCACCCATTTGTCTGGCGCGGGTAGCAAGCGAGATCGGGTGAAGGAATGATAGATCGTCCAGACCGTACAGCCGATAAAAACCACCAGAGCAGTGAACACCATAGGGATCGACGCGATCTTCGCTGTCATGTTTTTGAACATGCGATTGGGCGGCTTTCGCGAACTTCTGTCCTGTCGCACGGACGCATTCTCGGTGATCGACATGAAAATTACCTACGTATTGAAGCGACCACACATTGGCGGTCAGCGCGGGTTCAGCTCCGAAAAGCTGAACCCAACGGTGGATTAGTCAGCGTCTGCAATGATCGCCGCGAAACGCTCTTGGGCGTCAGCCGCGGAGTATGACGGATCATTCCAAAACTCGACCATCAGGTCTTCGATCTGACCTGAAGTGTCCGGAGACAACGTCTGATCGCCACTTGGGAGGATGGCGCCGGAGGCCAAGATCTCGAGACCCTTCTGCATACAGTCATTCGCTGCAGACAGATCGACGTCGCCACGCACTGGCAGCGAGCCTTTTTTCAGGTTGAAGGAAACCTGAACTTCTGGAGACAACAACAGTGCCGCCAGCTCTTTCTGAGCGGCTTCGATGTCTGCGTCGTTCTGTTTCGGGAAGTAGAACGCGTCACCGCCGGTTGAGATGATCTCATTCACACCCAAGCCTGGCAGACAGGTGTAGTCTACGCCTGCGGTCTGTTCTGCAACGGCGAATTCACCTTGCGCCCAGTCACCCATAATCTGACCTCCTGCTTGGCCGGTAATGACGAGGTTGGTCGCTTGGTTCCAATCCTGAACGTTTGAGTTTGCAGCAAATGTCCGCGCGTTGGCGGCTGCTTCAAATACGCGTGCATAGTCCGCGCCACCGGCAACTGCAGCATCTTTGTCAACGTTGACGGCTGTCCAGGCATCAATGCCTGCGATTGCGATCGCCATCACGCCAAAGGCACCTGAGGACTGCCAAGGCTGTTGGCCCATCGCCAGTGGGATCTTGCCAGCAGCTTCAAGCGCGGGCGCTGCAGCGACAAACTCGTCCCAATTGCTTGGTACGTCGACCCCTGCGTCAGCGTAGGCTTTGTGGCTCAGCCAAATCCATTGCCAGGAGTGAATATTCACAGGCGCGCAATAAACGCGACCATCCACGGTACAACTGTCCAGCAGTGAAGACGGGTTTACGATATCTTTCCATCCCTCAGCTTCGGCAACATCGGTGAGGTCGAGAAGCAATCCTGCTTCGATCAACTCTTCTGCCTGACGGCCATGGTTCAGCTGGGTGGCATGCATTGGGTCACCGCCGAGAATACGGCTGATGATGATTGGCCGCGCCGTACCACCAGAGCCAGCGATCGCACCATCCACCCAATTGTGCTCCGTCTTTTCGTTCAGCGCCTTAGCGAATTCAGACACCGCAGCGGCTTCACCGCCGGACGTCCACCAATGAGTAACTTCGAGATCAGCAGCTGTCACAGCGGTCGCTGCACACAGTGCTGTTGTTCCCACCAGAATGTTCCGGATTATGTTCATTTTTTCCTCCCTTTTCGGACCCACGGGTCCAGCGCTCAATTTAGAGCGCAACACTTTGTAATCGATTACATTGCGAAACAAACGATTGCTTGTAATCGATTACAAAGATAGTCTAACTGGCAGCCCCTCTGTCAACACTATAATAATTTGATCGTGAAAATAAGTTATGAAGGCTTTGAGCATTGGATAGAAAAGCGGTTACAGTACAAGACGTTGCAAGAGTTGCTGGCGTTTCAACTGCGACAGTGAGTCGAGCACTTTCAGACCCAAATAAAGTCAGTGAAGATGCCCGTACCGCTGTCAGAAACGCCATTTCAGCAACCGGATACAGACTAAATAAAGCTGCAAGAAACCTGCGAAAGCAGCAAGCAGGTGCTGTACTGATTCTAGTGCCGAATCTCGGAAACCCATTCTTTTCGCAAATTCTTCAGGGAATCTCGGCCGTATTCTCAGAGACCGAGTTCTCGATTTTGGTATCCGACACATCTGATCAATCGAAACGTGATCTGAATCTTGTCGACTACTTCCTCGACCGCCGGATCGATGGTTTGATTTCTCTGGATGGCGCCCTTTCGATTTCCGAACTAGAATTGTTTAAGCATCACTCCGTCGACGACAGGATTGTATTTGCCTGTGAATGGAGCCCTCTCGTCGACTTCCCTTCGGTTCGAAGCAACAATGCTATGGGTGCGAAGTTGGCAATCCAGCACCTATACGACCTTGGCCATCGAAAGATTGCACACATCACCGGACCAGAAGGCAACGTTCTAACGCGCGAGCGCCGCGAAGGAATGCTTCAGGCACGGCAAAAGTTGAACCTTCCAACCTGTGCAGAATGGATAATACGAGGTGATTTCTCGCTGAACTCTGGCTTTCTCGCAGCACAAGAAATTGCAGGTATGGACGATCGTCCAACAGCCGTTTTTTGCGCCTCTGACATGGTGGCAATCGGGCTTATTTCTGGCCTAAAGCGTGAAGGTATCTCGGTACCTAACGACATTTCTGTGGTTGGCTTTGACGATATTGAAATCGCAGAGTTCTGTGATCCGCCGCTGACTACGATCAAGCAAAATCGGGTAGGACTTGGACGCGCCGCTGCAGAGCAACTACTTGCGCAAATGGGCGCTCGCGCTGGAAAACCAGACGGAATAGTGCAGCTGGACGTTCAATTACAGACACGCGAAAGTACCGTGGCACCAGCACCATAGACCGTCGACTGACGACGTTTAGACATCTCAAATTGCCTCAGAAAATTTTGGTCGACCCGCACTCAAATTGACTCGCTCCACCCATAGCACTTTGCCATCACTCATTTGTCGACAGGATACTTGCGCTTGATGAGCTCGACTTGGCACTGTGTCAATAATCTTGGATTTAACCCCCTTGCCAATACCGCAAGTTTCGCGGTTTCCTCTAGCTCTTCATAGGCATAGGCCGCTTTCCGGAGGCTTCGTCCTGAAACTACCGGACCATGGTTTGCCAGAATAACCGCGGCGTGTTCGCCGTTTAGTTCTCTCACCGATTGCCCCATACCGTTATCACCTGGAAGAAAGAATGGGAGAAGCTTCACCTTGCCCAGCAACATGATTGCATAGGGTGTCATCGGTGGCAGCACATTGTCCGGATCAATACCAGGCAACATCGATAACAGCGTCGCGTAGGTCGAATGCAAATGCACGACTGCTTTTGCAGAAGGTCGAGTTTCGTAAAACGCCATGTGAAGAGGGATTTCCTTGGTGGGCGGATCACCATCCAACAACTCCAATGTGGGACTAAGGTGACTAATTCTGGACGGCTCCAGAGACCCCATAGAACTTCCTGAGGGCGTGATTAAGAATGAACCATCTGACAGCTTGACCGAAAGGTTTCCGGTGGACCCAGGGGTAAGTCCGCGATCGAACATAGATTTCGCAATGCGAGCAATGTCTTCGCAAGTTTGGGACAGCTCGCTCATGCACCTTCCTCCATCAACGCTAGTGCCCTTTCGAAAAAATCGGCCGAACCAAAATTTCCAGACTTAAGCGCTAGCGCTAGAGGTCGGTTGGGCAATCGAACCACCGGAACTCCAGGTGCGATCCTTGGACCAATAATCAGGCTCTTGGCGTCTAAGCCATTAACAACTGAACCGGAGGTTTCACCTCCCGCCACGACAATTCGCGAGACGCCACTATCCGCAAGCAATTTGGCAAGCTTGGCAAAGAGTTTTTCGATCGCTTGTGCTGCGATCTCTGTGCCAAACCGTTGTTGGGCCTCTTTCACAACTTCGGGATCTGCCGAAGAGTAAACGATGGGAACCTTTGTCTGTTCGACTGCCCAGTCTCTAATCGTCTCTGCTGACAAGACGCCGTTAATCACATCTTCGGCCAGCACTTCAAATGAAGGGTTTGATGCTTTGAAGTTTGCGACCTGTTCGCGTGTCGCTGCAGAACAACTGCCTGAAATTACGACGCCTTTTCCGATCAACGATGCCCATCGAGGTGTCGCAGGCTCCACTCCAAAATTGTGCGGCAGCCCCAAAGCAATCCCCGACCCGCCACACAGCAATACTTGTCCGTTGGCGGCATCTCCAATGGTGAATAGATCTTCATCGTGGATGGCATCGACGATGGTCATGGCTTTTGAAGACGGCAATGCCTCGCGGATGGCGATAGAGCCCCGTTTTACGACTTGTGCTGGAATATGCCTGACGTCCCAAGACGTCTGCGCGGCCAGAACACGCCTCAGGTCTGCATCTTTCATTGGTGTAAGCGGATGATCCTTCATGCCACTCTCATTGAGCAATACATCATTGACGAAAAGATGCCCCTGATAGACGCTGCGGCCGTTTTCGGGAAATGCGGGGCATGTTAATATATGCTTGGCGTCCAGACGGTCTGCCAAGGCTTCAAGAACAGGCCCGATATTTCCTTTTGGGGTGCTGTCAAACGTAGAGCAAACCTTCAAAACGACTTGTTCAACGCCCTGTTCCAGCAACCACTCGCAAGCCGCAAGGCTATCGGCCACGGCTTCGTTGACCGGCGCTGTTCTTGATTTCAAAGCGATGACGCCAGCCTGCAACGAAGCCTCTGCGGGCTCGTTTGGGACACCAATAAATTGAGTTACCGACATGCCAGCCTCGGCAAGAGTCAGGGCTATGTCGGATGCTCCCGTGAAATCATCTGCGATGACACCTAGTTTCATTTTGGGATCTCTGAGATTGGGCCAACGTCTAAGCGACTTATGTGATCCGCCAAACCTTTGGGAAAGATCTGTCGAACGATTGGATCATGGCCGGGAATGATAAGCTCTGGTTTAGAGGCCAACGTCTCAAGCGTCTTGAAACCATCCAGCATGTTCTTGAGGTCGACGACAATTGGGAATGGCTTTCGCGCGATGAAATTCTCGTAATAGTGAGCTGCGTCCGAGGCCAAAACCATCCAACCCGATTGCGTGCGCACGCGAACTGCCTGCAGGCCGCGCGAATGCCCCCCGATACAATGCACGGTGACACCGTCAGCAATCTGGCTGTCACCCTCATGAAACGTGAGTTTCCCGCGGTATAAGCGCGTTACGGCCTCGCACACATGGCCCGCAGTGAAAGGCGCGCGTAAATGATCGTGACACATGCATGGCCCTGTTGCGAAGGCCATTTCTTCGGACTGCATATGAAGATGCGCATTAGGAAACAGTGCCAACCCGCCTGCATGATCATAGTGCATATGTGTCACGATGATCTCGTTGATATTCTCAGGCAAAAGCCCAAAAGGTGCCAGAGCCTCGCCCGGATCTAACCGGATCGGGCGACCACGCAGCTTGGCTTCAGCGTGGTCATACCCCGTGTCGACCAAAATCGATCTGTTTCCATCTCGCAAAAGCCACATGAAGTAGTCCATTGCGTGGGGCGCATCATGATTGTCGTCAAAGATAAAGCTGTCCGCGCGGGTACGCTCATTTCTGTCCGCGTATTTAATCGCGTGAACTTCCCAAATTCCAGTGGCACCACTCATCTGTAGACCTCGCTAAACAACCGAACGTGTTTATCCAAAACCATATCCGCAATTTGGGCGTCGAACGTCAAAAAGTGGTCAGACGCAAGATGGACGTCAAAGGCAGCGCGGTCATCGTAGACTTCGTAGAGGACGATATCTTGAGCATCTCGACAGATCTCGAAAACATGGCATCCCGGCTCCGCATTCAGCGACTGCGCAGCATTCGCCTTCATGAGAGGTAAGAAATCCTTCATCCGCCCTTCTTTGATGGCAAAGGTGACGAGTACTACGAACACTTAAACTTCCTTTCCACGCAACCGGGCAAACCCGCGTTTCAACATCGGAATCTGCGCTGCAATCAGAGCGATATTCAAAGCTAAGAGGACTGCGGCACCTGGTCGAGACACAAAAAGACCCAGACTTCCATCCGACAGGAACAGCGACCGGCGGAAGGTTTCATCAAAAAGCCCCCCCAGAATAACCCCGATGACGAGCGGTGCGATCGGATATTTCATCATGTTCATAAAGTAGGCCACAAAGCCAACGCCGAGCATGAGGTAAAGGTCGTTGATACCGCCGCCCACGCTAAACGATCCGATGGCCGTCAAAACCATCACTATCGGCAGGAAAACAGTCTGTGGTATTCGCAGAATCTTGATAAAGAACTTCGCCGTAAACAGGCCCAGAACAAACATCGTAAAGGACGCCAAAACCATGATCGCAACGACACGCAGAATGATCTCTGGGTCGATTGTCGGACCAGGAATAACGTTGTTGATTTTAAACGCCCCCATGAGGGCTGCTGCAGGCGGTGATCCGGGAATGCCTAAGACCAACAATGGGATCAGCGCACCACCAATGCAGGCGTTGTTCGCAGTTTCCGAGGACAAAAGGCCTTCCAATGAACCTTTACCGAACTTGTCCCCTTCTTTGGAAACTGTTTTCCCGACTCCGTAGGAAACCCAACCTGCCACGTCTTCTCCGACGCCGGGCAACGCTCCCACACCTGTGCCAATAACTCCTGAACGCGAAATTGTCGGCATGTATCGGCGCACTGCGGCCAGATTTGGCAATATGCGCCCCTGCAATGCAACCATCTGCCCAACGTTCATGTGGCGCAGGCCGTCTATAATCTGAGGCACGGCAAATGCGCCCATCAAAACAGGTACGACCTGAAAGCCTGACAGCATGTAAGACCAGCCAAATGTGTAGCGAGGCTCCGATAGGAGTGGGTCCAGCCCGACCATCGCCATTGCGAGTCCAATCAGCCCAGATATCCAGCCCTTGATGACCAGATCTTCGCTCATCAAGGTACCTGACAAAAGGATTCCAAACAGCGCAAGAAGCGCCTTTTCAGGGCTGGCGATGTTCTGTGAAAGCAAAAGCAGCACCCATACAAAGATCAGGAGAGCGACAGTCCCAATCAACGTCCCAATAAAACTTGCTGTCGTCGTGAGGCCCAGCGCTTCGCCACCTCTTCCGGCCTTCGCCAAAGGATGTCCGTCCATTGCCGTCGCCGCGCTGGCCGCAGTGCCGGGAATATTGAGCAGAATGGATGGATATGACCCCCCATAAATTGCACCTACATAGGCCCCCAAAAGCGCGATAAGCGAGTAATCCAACGGGATTTTGTTGCCGAAAAACCCTGTCAAAATGGTAACGGCCAGCGTTGCAGTGAGCCCGGGAAGCGCACCGAATGTGATGCCCAGAAAGACTGAGATAATCAGATAGGCATAGGTTAATGGGTCGACGACCAGAGCGACAAAAGCGGCTCCAAATCCAGCCAATTGCAAGAAAATGAAGTCCATTCTAGCGGCTCCAGAGCGGTTTGATGTTCACGAAGTAATGATACTCAATTTGACTGAAGAGCAGTCCTGAACGGTTCGGGACATTCTGACGAAACCCAAACGCCATGGCCAAAACCAGGAGTGTTGGTGCCAGTATCGCAATGATCGGAATTGCACGCGCCACACGATCTTGGCGGTTTGTAGCAAGGACCCACAGAGTCAGTCCAAACCAGAGCACCAGCGCCACCCAATCGTCGTCATGGGCTTTCCATTCCGATCGCGGAAGATGCGCTGCAAGGGCATATAATCCTGCAATCGCGACGATCAGCGTCACCAGGATCATACGATCAGATCGACCTCCATGATAGCCATAGATAAGGCCCGTAATCAGCAATCCCGACCCGATGATGAAGTCGACCCGTGGCACCAAGCCAACGATGTAGAAAAACAGAATGAGCGCGAGCGTGCTAAATCGCAAAGCTTCGCTGCGATTCCAGCCTATCCCAACCCGTGTCAGAGCGAGCCTAGCCCCGCCCGCCTTTATTGAAATGTTCATGAGAACAAGCGACAGAACAAGCAGTGCTCCAAAGATGCCAAAAGGCACGAGGGCTGCAGAATTGTACCAATCAGCACCGCTTACTCCTGCGCGGTTTTGCCCGAACAGGGGGATGAAAGACGTGCGCCAAAGGAAAAATACAGACAGGAAAAACAGGACGATTGCGCCCCAAAAGTCCCTTGCGCGAAGGATTTCCTGTTCGGTGGGAGAGTTCAATTTTGCCTCCAGTGCAACCATGTTCGGGCAAGTGAAAGGCGCGCCTGGCGACGCGCCCAACTTGAGTTGATTGTTTTAAGGTTTCTCGATGCCAAGCGACGCGGGATCGACGGTCGTCGCGCCAAGGTCTTTCAGCGTGTAAGCAAATGTGCTTTCCAGTGTCGCGAACAGCGCCTGCGCTTCTTCGCCGTACTGGCCGCCAACATCATAGTTATTCGCGACAGCCCACTCGGCAACGACGTCAGACGCAATCGCCTTTTCAAAAGCATCGCCCAATTTCGCCTTCACATCATCAGACGCCGAATTGTGCACGGCAAAGCCGATGGCTTGCTTGAGTGGCAGGTATTTGTCCAACCCGTCATAGATGTCAAAGGCCGAAGGAACACTCATGCCTGCGATCTCGACGGACTCTGGTGTCAGCATTGCCAGCGGTTTAAGTTTCCCGCCTTCAATCAAAGCGGCCTGTTCTGCCAAAGAGGTCACAACCAATGCGACTTCACCTGCAATCGCGGCTTCTTGGCCCGGAGCAGACCCTTTGTAAGGTACGAATTTGAATGTGGCATTTGCACCATTCTCGATCGCCAAAAGGTTCAGGTGATGGATAGAGCCAGCGCCTGAAGCTGCTGCCGGAATAGTACTAGGCGCAGCTTTGGCTGCATCAACCAGCTCTTGCAATGTGTTGTAAGGGCTGTTCGCAGGCACAGAAATCAGGTCTGGCGAACCTCCGACGATAAACGGATACCAGTAGTCAAATTTCTGGTCCCAGCCGCCTTGTACAGCAGCCGTCACGTTGGATTCCGAAAGACCGACCAAAGTGTAGCCATCGTCCGCTTGGTTTTGCACATAGACCATGCCGTTGGATCCGGCGACACCACCAGTTTGGTTGATAACGTTGATCGACACAGGAAGGTGTTTTTCCATCTCGGCCATGATCATGCGATTGATGGAGTCTGTGCCTCCACCTGCGCCCCACACAACCGCTGTGGTGATATCGCGGAATGGATATTCTTGGGCCAAGGCACCGCCTGCCAGCCCTGTCACGAGCGCGGCTGCACCCGCAATTTTTGCAATGTTGAGTTTCATTTGATGTCGTCCTCCCAGACTCAATGCGTTTATTGTTGCATTCATTTGCGTATGCATTAATTAATGCGTTGTCAAATTTTTTTGCGCAATCTCGTGCAAAATGCCAAAGTTAAGAAGTCAGAAGGGGAACAGTGTCTATGAGTAAGACATTTGAAATCGCGGTATTCGCAGGCGACGGTATTGGCCCGGAAATCACTGATCCTACAGTGAAAATCCTTCGTGCAATGTCAGATGCGTCCAATGAATACAGCTTGAACTTTCAAGACTTACCCGCTGGCGCAGCACATTACGCAGCAACCGGAGAATCGCTTCCAAAAGACTCTATGGACGCAGCTCGCCAGGCGGATGCGATTCTACTTTCCGCAATGGGTTTGCCAGATGTGCGCTATGCGGACGGAACGGAAATCTCGCCACAGATCGACCTTAGAAAGGAACTGACGCTGTTTGCTGGCGTCAGACCAGTTACCGTTCGCGAGGGACAGCGTGGACCACTCTCCCTTCCTAAAGGCAAAGAGATCGACTTTGTCCTCATTCGCGAAAGCACAGAGGGCCTTTTTTATTCGCAGGGCTGTGGCGAAATTACTAACGACGAAGCCCGGGAAACACTTCTGATCACGCGCGACATTTCGGAGAAATTATTCAAATTCGCCTTCGAACTTGCGGGCAATCGAAAGAAGGCAGGTCGCGGACCGGGACGCGTAACCTGTGTGGACAAAGCCAATGTCTTTCGCGCGTTTGCTTTTTTCCGAGAGTTGTTTGATCAGGAAGCCCTCCGCAACCCCGACTTAGTTGCCGACCATGCTTATGTTGACGCAACTGCGCTTTGGATGGTTCAGAAACCATGGGACTTTGACGTTCTCGTAACAGAAAACATGTTTGGTGACATTCTATCAGATCTTGGAGCGGGGCTAATGGGCGGCCTTGGGCTCGCTCCTTCCGCTGACATCGGGTTGGAGCATGCGGTCTTCCAACCCTGCCATGGATCGGCGCCTGATATCGCCGGTCACGGCCTAGCGAATCCTTTCGCCATGATTTTGTCGGCCGCGATGATGTTGGATTGGCTAGGGATCAAACATAGCAATGAGGCTCTAGTTGCAGACGGCAATCGTCTTCGCGAGGCTGTCGAGCGCGTTGTCGCGAGGGGCAAAACATTGACGCGAGATCTGGGCGGTACGTCTGGAACTGACGATGCCGCTGCGGCGGTCCAAGCCCTTGTTGCGATGGAAACCGTATGACACAGAGTATCAAAGTCGCGTGCGTCGGAGCAGGTTACTTTAGCAAGTTTCACTACGAAAGTTGGGCGCGTATGGACGATGTCCAAGTCGTCGGCTCATGCAACTGCGATATCAGCAAAGCACAGGCGACGGGATATGCCGCCTATGACGACCTTTCAAAAATGCTGTCGGACACCAACCCAGACTTGCTGGATGTTATTTTACCCCCTGTTGCACATGCTCAGACGATAAAAACGGCCATTGCACAGGGCGTTAAAACGATCATCTGCCAAAAGCCGTTCTGTCAGGATATCCAAGAAGCCAAAAGCATGATCGCGTTGGCAGACGAGGCGGGAACAAGGATTGTTGTCCACGAAAACTTTCGGTTTCAACCTTGGTATCGTCAGATCAAAAATGCACTAAGCGAAAATGCGATTGGCGAGGTTCAACAACTCACATTCAGACTGCGGCCGGGTGACGGACAAGGCATGGATGCTTACCTGGATCGGCAACCATATTTTCGCGAGATGAAGAGATTCTTGATCCATGAAACTGCGGTCCATTGGGTCGACACGTTTCGTTTTCTTTTGGGTGAACCAACCGCCGTTTACGCAGACTTGCGCAAGGTGAACCCAGTCATTGCCGGCGAGGATGCCGGCTATGTGATTTTTGATCACCCTAATGGCGTGCGCGCCATATTCGACGGCAATCGCAACCTGGATCATGCCGCTGACAATCTCCGCCGCACGATGGGTGAAGCGTTGATTGAGGGCTCTAAGGGCTCTCTTGTTTTACGCGGTGATGGGTCAATCTCGCTACGAAAATTCGCGCAAACGGAAGAAGCAGAAATTTCAGCAGCTGACACTTGGGACGGCTTTGGCGGCGACTGCGTACATCACTTGCAGAGCCATGTGATTTCTGGCCTAATCCACGGATCGGACATAGAAAACGAAGCTAAAGACTATATTCGTGTCATCGAAATAGAAAACGCGATCTATAGTTCCGCCGAGACAGGGCAAAAAACAGCATTGGACTAAACTTGGTGCAACCATCGGGCAAACAACTTTCAACGACCCAGCGCGCGGTTCATTTGCTTCGCGAAATGATTTTTCGGGGTGACTTGGCGGCAGGCTCTGATCACCTTGAAAGTGAACTGGCCGTGCGTCTTGAAATGTCCCGCACCCCAATTCGCGAGGCTGCGTTGACTCTGGAAAGCCAAGGCTTGTTGGAATTGAGGCCTCGCAAAGGCGTTCGAATTTTGCCGGTTTCGCCAGATGACATGGAAGAGATTTATGACGTTCTCACAGAGCTCGAGTGTTTGGCAGCACGCCGTGCAGCGGAAGCTAACTATTCTCAGCCCGACTTGAAAGCACTCGCCGCGGCTATTGAAAATATGGAGCTTGCCCTCGAGAGTAACGACCTTGAGAACTGGGCGAAATCCGATGACTTGTTCCACAGAGAGCTTGTCAGGCTCGGGCAAAACTCGCGCGCTTTCTCGGTGTTTGAAATGATGAATGACCAGGTACGCCGTGCGCGATCAGTTACGCTGTTTATGCGCCCCCTGCCCGTTCAATCTAACGAGGATCACAGGCAACTGTATGAAGCGATTGCGAATGGAGACGCGACAAGAGCTGTCGAAATTCACCGTGACCACAGACAAAACGCGAAACATATGATGTTGGATTTGTTAAGCAAACATCGCCTGAACAGCGTCTGAATAACCAGTTTTGGTTAATTGGTTTTATAACGGTGGCGCTAATGGAACTTATGAAGTTTCTTGGAATAGTTCAGTTTCAACAACACTTTAGTTTCAGCCGACTGTGTTTGGCAATGCATAAACCCCGCGGTTAACGGTACGAAGAGTCCAAATTTAAGTCTTCGCGCAAGTAGCGAAAGTCAGCTTTCCGCCCTTACCGATCCTCTGAGCAGCCTCATCTGACTGGTCCAGTTTGATTGTTAGTGCATCGTTGGCCTCTGATCCATCTGTATGATGGTTTCCGGCGCCTGTGGTCTGTAACCCAATGCGCTGTGGGGCCTCTTCGTGTTGTAGTGCTTCCTCCATTCTTCGATCAGTATTTGAGCTTCACGCAGGCTGTAGAATACCTCGCCATTGAGAAGTTCATCTAGCATCCGCCCGTTGAAGCTTTCACAGTATCCATTTTCCCAAGGTGATCCCGGTTCAATGTAAGCTGTCTTTGTGCCTACGGCAGTTATCCAATTCCTAACGGCCTTTGCGACGAACTCTGGGCCATTGTCGGAACGTATGAATGCTGGTGGTCCACGCAGGATGAACAGATCCGTCAGGGCGTCGATGACATCTGCAGAGTTCAATTTGCGCTGCACCTTGATAGCCAAGCATTCACGGCTGTGCTCATCAAGAATGTGCAGCGTGCGAAAGACCTTGCCATCATCTGTCCGGCAATGAACGAAGTCATAGGACCAGACATGGTTACGGTATTCCGGCCGCAGCCTTACGCATGAGCCGTTATTCAGCCAGAGCCGACCCTTCTTTGGTTGTTTAGCTGGAACCTTAAGCCCCTCTCGTCGCCATAGTCGTTCAACACGACCATCGCTGACTGACCAACCGGCTTCTCTTAACAAAGCGGCAATCCGACGATACCCGTATCGACCAAACTGACGAGCCAGCTCAATCATATCCGCAACCAGTCTGTATTCATCTGGGCGACCTCGGGGAACATGCCTTTGTGTCAAACGATGTTGTCCCAGTACGCGGCATGCTCAGCGCTCAGAGACCTTGAACTGGCTGCGCACGTGATCAATGCAGGCCCGGCGACGAGCGGGGCTCAGAAGTTTCCCCGTGCAGCTTCCTTCAGGATCAATTTGTCCAACGTCAAATCCGATACGGCTCTTCTGAGCCGCTCATTTTCCTTCTGAAGCCGCTTCAGTTCTTTCAATTGATCTACGCCCATTCCACCCGTCGCCATTGTCGCTCGGACCAATGGCGCTCTCAATGGCTCCATTCTTTCGCCAGCGGTAATAGGTTGTTCAACAACACCGATCTGTCTGATCGCATCAAGACGAGACATGCCTTGCCCCATAAACACCTCAACTTGCCGTAACTTCGAAACTATCTCTTCTGGCTTCGGTCTCTTGTTTGCCATTCTTGGTCCTCCGCTTCCTAAACATAAGGGCGGACCAGTTCAGTTGGGGAGGCTCAGGCCAAGTAGGACAAAAGCATATCACGAGATTCTCGCAAAGCGCGATGAGACACCCTTGATCGTTTGCTCAGCTAAAAATTGGATTCATATACTAAACGGGCGGAAAACCGACCTTCGCTGCAGGCGCAATCACTTGAAAGGCGATAACCGAAAGCCGACCATCAAAAAAATGCTGCCGGTACGTGAGTCCGAAAGTGCGGGTAATCCACACAAAGTCACTTTTCTCATCGTTCCCAACGCTAAATCAGATCATTACATTATCGAGCAGGTACCCCCTTTGGCCTTTGCATGCGCTTTTGGGCCGCAATGCGGAAGGGGGCGTTGGGGCCACCGAACCCGCGATAGCCGTCTACACGCTGGATGATTTCAAAGAAAAACCCAGCGGCCGTGGTGGGTGCGTAGCATTGAAAGAAGCTGCCGCTATCGTCTTGATCGTAAAGCACATTGTGTTGCTGCATCTGCGCCAGAAGGCCCGACGGCAAATCAAAACGCGCGGTCAGATCGGCATAGTAATTTGACGGGATCTCAAGTGTTTCAAACCCTCGATCTTTAAGGGTCGCCAGTGTGGCAAAGATATCTTGCGTCGCAAGCGCGATGTGCTGGACCGAGGCCCCAAATGTCTCTGCCAAAAAGGATCCCGCCAAGGTGCGGTGTGTGTCGGCCCCATTAAGGGTGACTTTGAACGCGCCATCCTTGGTTTCTACGACCTGACTGCGCACCAGCCCATCAGGATCAATCACATCAGCGATCGGGGATTTCTGCATCTCAAACAAGGAGGTGTAAAACAGCGACCAGCTTAGCATTTCATCATAGCTCATGGTCTGAGCCAGATGGTCGATATGGGTCATGCCAGCGCCCGTCGGGGCGGCGTCAGAGGCAAATTCGCGGCTCCAGACCTGATCCATGTCTGCAGTGTCATCCAGCAAATGCATTAACGATCCCGACAGGCCTTTGATCGCGGGAATAGGCAACTCACCGGGTCCCAGAGGTTGCGAAAAAGGGTCCGCCCCAAGCGCCTTTGCCCGTTCCGCGGCCGCTGTGGCATCCGCCACTTTGATCCCCAGATCACAGACTGACGTACCCCGCGCGCTCCACATGCTGGCGGCATGTCCCGAGGTTTCTTCATTGATCACAATACGAATATCGCCCTGCTGCCAGAGCGTCACCGCCTTGTTGAGATGTGTGCCGACCTTCTCGAAGGCCAGCGCGGACAAGAGGCTTTCAAGATTGCGCGCCTCTTCGCCCCTGCTGGCGAACTCGACAAAGCTCACGCCCAAGGGCTGCGCGCGAGCAGGTATAGTCGGGCCGTCAATGTCGGGTTCTGCTCGGGCCACATCGTCCATCAGGGCCACCAAAGACCGATAGCCGTCTTGCGCAATCGACTTCGTATTGCCGCCCCGGAACTGATCATTGAAGATCTCAAGGCTGATCGGCCCCGCGTATCCCGTCGCCATGACCGCCTGCATAAAGCGTGTGACATCCAGATCGCCTTCACCCGGCATGTTGCGGAAATGGCGCGACCAATAGAGCAGGTCCATCTCGATCAAAGGCGCGTCGGCCAGTTGAACAAAGAAGATCTTGTCGCCGGGGATCGAGCGGATCGATTCAGGGTCGAGCTTGCGACCTAGCGTGTGAAAACTGTCTAAAATCAGGCCTGTATTGGGGTGATCTGCGCGGCGCACGACCTCCCAGGCGTCGCGGTGGTCATCGATGTGACGCCCCCAGGCGAGGGCCTCGTATCCCACGCGCAGCCCCCGTTTGGCCGCACGTTCCCCCAGCTCGTGAAAGTCTGCAGCAGAGCGGTCGATGCCCCCTAGCGATTTTGGATGCACGGACGAGCAGATCAGGATCAGATCCGTGCCCAATTCCTGCATCACATCGAACTTGCGTTCCGCCCGATCAAAGGCCTTGGCGCGATAAGGTTCGGGTAGGGCTTCAAAATCGCGGAAGGGCTGGAAAAGCGTGATCTCCAGACCATGATCGCGGATCATATCACCGATTTCGCGCGGGCTGGCCTCATCAGCGATAAAGTCTTGCTCAAAGATCTCGATGCCATCAAAGCCCGCCGCCGCAATGGCTGCGAGTTTCTCTCTGAGGTTGCCAGAGATCGATACTGTGGCGATCGAGGTTTTCATCGCTTAAGCTCCTGTTATTGAGACCCATTTTCCGTCTGCGGCATTGGATTGCACCGAAGCGTCGACAAAATGCACACCCGCCGCGCCTTCGCTGACTGTTGGATAGCCAAGCCAGCCTTCGGGCGCTTGGATCCCATCTCGCCGCGCGGCCACGGCCATGGCGAATTCTGTGTAAAGATTGGCCCAGGCCTCAATCAGCCCTTCTGGGAAACCGCGTCCTGTGCGCACAAACCGTTCGGTAGCGTGCGAAATCCCGTGCCCGTGGCCACGGGTCAGAATCTGATCGGGCTGGCCGAAGATGTTCAGCTTTAGGTGCTCGGCCTGTTCCATGTCCCACTCTAAGCCGCCGTCAGATCCAAAGATCCGCAGCCTTAGCCCCCCGCGATTGCCGGGCGCGAGGCGTGTGGCCATCAAGGTGCCGGGGACTTCGCCTTCATAGCAGGTGGACATAAACACCGTATCTTCCAGCGGCTTTGGGCTGCCGCAGACGTGGAATTCGGCCCGTAGATTCGTCATGCGCAGACCCGACACGAATTGCGCCAGATGCGCCGCATGGGTTCCGATATCTCCGACACAGCTGGTGGGCCCAGAGATCTTGGGATCCAGCCGCCATTTCACATGCGGCGCGTCGCCTACGTCTTCGGGCGTCATCCAGTCCTGCATGAATTCCACGTGAATCTGGTTGATTTTGCCCAATGTGCCCGCCGCCACGATCTCACGCGCCTGGCGGATCATGGGATAGCAGGACATGGCATAGCCGACGGCAAAGACCCTGCCGCTTTGCGCGGTTGCGGCGACCAAGGCGTCGGCTTCGGCTGTTTCATTGGTCAGGGGCTTGTCACAGATCACGTCGATGCCTTGTTCCATAAAGGCTTGAGCGGCAGGGAAATGCATGTGGTTGGGTGTGGTGATCATCACCGCATCTACGCCGTCGGCGCGGGCGGTTTCGGCCTTGGCCATTTCTTCAAAGGACACATAAGAGCGGTCTTCGTCAAAATACCATTCAGCACCGCGCGCTTTGGCACGTTCAGCGTCGGAAGACAGCGCACCGGCAACGACCTCCCATCGGTCACTGAGCCGCGCGGCCATTGCTTGGGTCTGCGAGATCCGGCCGCCTCCGACGACGCCCAGCCGCAGACGGCGGCTCAGGCGAGGGAATGGGCCGTTGAAATCAATCTGATCAGGAAGGAGTTTTTCAGTCATAAGCGGTCTCTAAGCCGGCGGGCTTGCGCCTTCAGGCAGCATCTCGACTGCCATGAAGATCGACGGGGTGATGGTTTCAAACTGATGCCACGGGAAATTGCCCTCGGCGTCATACATGGGACGATGGGTGGTGCCCGGCGCCATGGGTTCTTCGAGGTAAAGCGTGCTCACGTCCTTTTCCCGGCACTGCTGCATTTTGCCGAAACCCATGATCTGGGTGTGGACCTCGCGAAACCCCGGCACAGGGCAGAAATCGTGATCCTTGTGCAGGCCCACATTCAGCGGCACCGAGCCTGAGTGATACATGGTAAAGCCAAACTGCCCACGCCAGACTTTCTTGGACATGTAATGGCTGATCCCGCGCAGACGTTCCTCGCCGCGCACATCAAAGGCCGAGGGCCAAGTGTCGCGGACCTGCTCCATGAGCGCGAGCTCGTCGGGGTGAGCGTCGATCCCGCCGATGACAACGGCATGGGTCAGCTCTGACAGCGCGACATCCGATACGATCACCGATTGCAGATGCGCTAGGCTCTGGGCGCGGATCCGGATGGGTGTTTCAGACAGGTTCAGCACAATCGCCTTGCCCGTTACGCTGTAACGCGGCTCCTTTGTGATAAGGTGAACCGAGAAAAACGGGTCCGCAAAATCCAGTGTCTCAACCGGCATGAGCGATGTCCTTTTGGTGTTGGTTTTCTGACAGAGGAAAATTTTCGGGCAGGATCTCGGGCATTGGGCACTGGCTCGAGATATCAACAAAACCCCCATGACGCGGCGCGGCCTCGATGCTGCTCATGACTTCGAGCACATGCTGGGCGAGCGCTCCGCTGGCGCGCACAGGGCGGTCATCGCGCACCGCATAGGCCAGATCCAACAGGCCAAGGCCGCGGCTGTCTTGGTTAAATCCATGGGTGTTCTCTGCCACCAGCCAGTCGCCACGACCCGTCGGGCGCGGCTGGAATTCCCAGCGGGATTCCTTGCGGGTGCGATACCACACAGGGCCTTGGAAGATATTCGCGCCATGCACCGGATCGGGATCGGGGATACAGATCGTGCCGTCTTCGCCATAGATCTCGAACCGGGGCGTTTCCGAGTCCCAGATATCAAAGCTCATAGTCATCGAGGCGATCGCGCCATTTTGAAATTCGAGCATCGACTGCGAATGGGTGTCGACCTCGACATCCATCCACTCTCCATGACGCGGGCCGTTTTCGATCATGCGTCTATCGAATGTTTTGCGGGCCATACCGCTGACGCGAGAGATGGGGCCAAGGAGGAACACCATTGCGGTCAGATAGTATGGCCCAAGGTCGAGCAATGGCCCTCCGCCGGTCTTGTAGTAAAAGTCCGGGTTCGGATGGTGCCGCTCGACCCCATGCGTGCCGACAAAGGCCATGGCGCCGGTTGGCTTGCCGATGACGCCTTGGTCGATGAGTTTGCGCACGGTCTGCCAGCGTCCACCGAGGAACGTATCCGGCGCATTGCCCACTTTAAGCCCCTTAGCACGCGCCAGATTGAGCACGCGTTGACCGTCTTCCACCGTGGTCGCGAAAGGCTTTTCGGAATAGACATGTTTGCCCGCGCCCAAGGCCTGCATGCTGATCTCGGCATGTACCGCAGGGATCGTCAGGTTCAGCACGCAGTCGATACTTGGATCCGAGATGATCTCTTCTGGCGTGCAACTGCGCGCGATGCCGTATTGGTCCGCCTTGGTGCGGCTTTCCTCGGGGTTGAGGCTGCCACAGGCGACGATCTCTAGCTCGGGAAACCGCGCGCAAGTCTGCAAATAGATATCACTGATACGCCCGGTTCCTATCAAACCGATCCGAAAGGGGCTCTCCCCCTTGATTTTACTCATGTTTTACCCCTGGTATCCGAACATGCGCGGCAACCACAGCACGATGTCGGGGATCAAGATCATGGCCAGCAAGGCGGCCAGAAGGATGGCCAAAAAGGCCCAGATTTCACTGATAATTTCCTTGAGCGGGATGCCCGTGACTGCGTTGATCACGAACAAAAGGATGCCATAGGGCGGCGTGATCAGACCGATCATCGAGTTCACCACGATCAACACGCCAAAATGCACCAGATCGATACCCAGCTCTCGGCAGGTCGGGATGAAGAGCGGGATGATCACGAGGATAATCACAGTCGCGTCCAGAATACAGCCTAAAAGCAGCACGAGGATATTGACCAAGAGCATGAACATCAAAGGGCTGATGTCGGCACCTGCAAACATGTCCGAGATCGCTTGGGGCACGTTTTCCTGAATGACGATATAGGTCAGGATCATCGAAGCGCCGATCACCAAGCCTACAGAGGCCGCAGAGCGCGCGCTTTCGACAAAGATTTCGTAGAGCGTTTTCAGTTTGATCGCCCGATAAAGACCTGCGGCGACCATCAGGGCATAAAGTGCAGCAATCGCAGCGGCCTCGGTCGGCGTGGTGACGCCGGAATAGATGCAGCCCAAGAGGATCACTGGCATCAACAGTGCAGGCGTTGCACGCACGGTCAGACCAGGGATTTCGCGCAGAGGCACAGGTTCTTCCTGACCAAAGCCGCGACGGTGGGAAATCACAGAGTTCATGCCCATCAACACCACACCCATCACAAGCCCGGGCACGATGCCAGCAAGGAAAAGATCTCCGACAGAGGCGTTGGACACGAGCGCATAGAGGACCATCGGGATCGACGGTGGAATGATCGGGCCGATGGTGGCTGTCGCGGCGGTGATTGCGGCTGCGTAACCTCGGGTGTAACGCCCGCTTTTGACCATCATGTCGATGATGATCTTGCCGATACCTGCCGCATCCGCGACCGCAGATCCTGACATGCCCGAAAAGATCAGGCTGGCGACCACATTCACATGGCCCATACCGCCTCGGAAGCGACCTACGAGGGCAATGCAGAACTGCAGCAAACGATCCGAAATCGAGCCTGCATTCATGATATTGGCCGAGGCGATGAACAGCGGAACTGCCAGCAATAGGAACCCATCAAAGAGGCGTTGCACCATGGTGGTGCCCGCAATTGCAAGGTCTTGTCCAGAGACGCCCAGATAAACCAGAACACCCACGATGATCGCATAGGCCACAGGCGTGCCAATCGCGGCCATCCCGAAGAGGGCAATCATGCCCATGATCAGCTCAAGGCTCATTGCTTTGCCTCCTCATCATCAGAGACATTGCCCACAAGCATGTCGATCTCGGTCTCAGGCGGGCCGAACCGCAGCACGGTATAGATCCGCCACAGGTAGCGCAGCGTGACCACGACCATCAGCATCACAAAAGGCGCAAAGAGCCATTTGATCGGGATCCGGTCTCCGGTGATCGGAATGCGGATGGTTTGGATTTTCTTGAGTTCCATCAGGCGGTTGGCAAAGACCGTCTCGTAGGTTGCCGGAAAGGCGTAGAGCATGGCGGCGACCATCAACACGGCGGTAATCAAAGCCAGAATTTTGCGAACGGGCGGCGGTGCGGCCAGATAAACCACGTCAAAGGTCACGTGATCCTGCTCGCGTACGATAAAGGAGCAGCCGAAGAAAATCACAAAGACCCAGAGCAGCGAGATGAGGACAACCGACCAGCCAATCGGCTCAAGGAAGGGCACATAGCGAAAGATAATCTGCAAAAGAAAGGTAATAAAAATCGCCGCCAAGGACATGGCGGCGATAAATTCTGCGCCGCGGGTGAACCATTTTGAAATCGTCTTCATTGCTGGGTCTCCCGCGGTATGAGTTTAGGAACGTCTAGGCTTAGTTGCCCAATGCGTTGATGCGATCCAGAACGCCTTCAGGCCAGGACGCTGCAGCTTCGCTGCCGACATACTGAGACTGCACATGGGTGCGGAAGGCCGCAAGGTCTGGGGTGTAGATCTCGACACCTTGGCTGCGGATGAAGTCAGCCAGGTTGTTTTCTTTGTCGAGCTGCTTCAGGCGACCATAGGCGGCGGCTGCATCAGCTGCGCGCTGCACGGTGATCTTCTGATCTGCGCTCAGACCGTCCCAAGTTGCCTTGGAAAACGCGATGTAGTTCAGGTCAACAAGGTGAGATGTCAGAGAGATCTGCTTGGTGACCTCATAGAACTTCTGGTCAACCACTGTTGGCAGCGGGTTGTCCTGACCGTCAATCGCACCGGATGCAAGAGATGTATACACCTCAGAGAAGGCCAGAGGCGTTGGGGACGCGCCCAGAGCCGCACCCAGGAATTGCCATGCATCGGTGCCCGGCATCCGCAGGTTCACTCCCGCCAGATCTGCTGGTGTCTGAACGTCCAGTTCCGCGCGGGTCTGGCGCAGGTTCACGTGGCGACGGCCCAGATACATTACGGACAGCAGCTTCACGCCCAGCTCGTCTTCAACCTTTTGCTTGAAGGGATCCATCAGAGGATCGTTGAACACGCGCACCTGATGCGCTGCGTCCTGGTGGACGTAGCCGGTCGCAAAAATCGAGAACTCTGGGAAGAACTGTGCCAGTTCTTGCGCAGACGCAATCGACATTGTCAGGTTGCCAGCAGCAATCGCTTCAAGCTCGGTGCCTTGCGCGAAAAGCGTGCCGTTGTAGCCGGCCTGATAGTCCGCAAAGCCTGCAACCATTGGCGCAAAGACTTCTGCCATCGCCACAGAGCGCTGGTCGGTCTCAGAACCGGATGTCGCCAGCGTAAAGGTCATGTCGGCAGCGTAAGTTGGCGTTACAGCGCCTGCTAGAATGCCGGTCGCGGCCAAAGCCGAAAACACAGCGCGGCGGGTCAAGGTCATCATGGTATATCCTCCCAAATTATACGGCGCCTCTCTGGCACCTGACCGTTTCTTTCGTCTCTCTGTCAATTGCCCTCTGCAGGAAGCGGTAAATGTACCGTCTCACCAGAAAGGGCTGCAGTTTGAATGGCTTCGATCACGCGCAGGGTGCGCAGGCCTTCTTCGCCCGAGACCAGTGGCTCGGCGGTTCCAGCAATGACTTCGACCAGATGTTCGATTTGATTGAGCAACGGGTCGGTGCGTTCACAGGGCATCGAGGCCGCTGAGATCGGCGACCACCAGTCGCGCTCTTCTTTGTGGGTCCACAGGCGCAGATCCGGGATCGATAGGGATCCATGCGAGCCGCCAATCAGATAGCAGCTCTCGGGCGCGTTGGGGTACACAGGGTATTCCTTGGAGGTCATCTCCCAGCTCCAGGGGGCGACGACGCCGTCAGAAACCGACACGGTCGCAATGGCGCCAGTGTCAAATTTCAGCACTGCAGAGGCCACGTCTTCGTTCTCAAACCCACGCTCTGATGGGGCGGCCTGGGCTTGAACCGAGATAACCTCTCCGCAGAAATGACGCATAAGATCAACGTCATGCACGAGGTTCACAGAAATCGGTCCCGCGCCTTTGAGCTTGCGCCAGGGGGCTGTGTCGAAATAGCCGTCGGGTTTATAGAACCAGCAGGTCACCTGCAGCGCACGGACTTTGCCGATGCCGCCATCTTGGATCAGACTATGGGCCTTGCGAATGATCGGGTTGTGGCGACGATGGTGCCCAACCAAGAGGGGCACCTCGGCGGCGCGCGCCTCGGCAACCAGCTCCATCGCGTCTTCGACAGAGGTCGCCAGAGGTTTTTCCACCATCACTGGCGTGCCTGCGCGAATGCAGGTCAAAGCCTGCTCCACATGCAGGCGCGTCGGGGTGGAAATGATCACTCCGTCTGGATTTTCCGCAGCAATCATTTCGGACAGATCGGAAAAGCAGGGAACGCCAAGCGTAGCCGCCGCCTCTTGCCCTTGGGGGCTGGGGTCGACGACTGCGACCAACACGGCTTGGTTTAGTTGCGCAATGGCCTCTGCGTGGCGCAGGCCAACCAGCCCAATCCCCGCGATCGCCAGACGCGTATGCCGCGTCGCATTATTGTCTAATTTGTGGACTGCGCTGGCGCTCACAAACTTTCCCCCACTTAACAACCACACTCGCAGATTCGCTGCATCTGACCGACACTAGGTGTTAAAAATGATAAAAGCAATAATATATGATATTTTTAAAAACAGATGATTTTTGCAATTCTTGATGATACTATGAGAAGCTGTTAGCCATTCCTTAAGAACCAAAGTGAGTCAGGCGGTGAGAGCCATGTCCAAACAATCCGTGACCGTCGGCCTGTCGACTTATGAAAAGATCAAGCACGATATTATCTTTGGCATTCTGGAACCCGGCGCGAAGCTGAAACTCGAGCATCTCAAGACCCGCTATGAGGCCAGCGTCTCGACATTGCGCGAAACGCTTAACCGTCTGACAAGTGAGGGGTTTGTCTCGGCTGCCGAGCAGCGCGGGTTCTTTGTTCCGCCGGTTTCACCCGAAGATCTGACCGAGATCGCGAACCTTCGGGTGCTGCTGGAATGTCATGCTCTGAAAGAGTCCGTGGAAAACGGCGACACCGAGTGGGAGGCCAATCTGGTCGCGGCCCATCACAAGCTGAATGTGATGGAAAAACGCATGCTGGCAGGCGATGATTCCGAGAAGGAAACCTGGAAGCGGTTTGACTGGGAATTTCATCTGGCGCTTATTCAGGCCTGCAATTCCCAGAACCTCTTGTCGCTGCACTCGACGCTCTATGACAAGTATCTGCGCTATCAGATGTTGGTACTGACATACCGTGGCGAAGAAGCCGTGCAGGAACACCGCGATATGTTTGATGCGGCCTTAGCGCGCGACGGCGACGCGGCCGCGACTGTGCTGAAACGCCATATTCTGCGCGGTCTGGAACATACCCTGGCCGCCATGAGAGCTGAGGAGGCGTCATGAAGAACCCGAAGAACCTTTTCAAGGCGGGGCTTAAAGCCGGGTCGCATCAGTTCGGTATTTGGAACTCGATCGGCGAAAGCGGCGTCACAGAGATGCTGGGCAATGCAGGCTATGACTGGGTTATGATCGACTGCGAACACAGCCCGATTGAGGCCACGGCCGCTCTGCCAGCCTTGCAAGCTCTAGCGGCCTATCCTCAGACCTCGGCGGCCGTGCGGGTTGCGGGGAATGACACCGTTCTGATCAAACGCGTTCTCGATATGGGCGCACAGACCATCATGGTGCCTTATGTGGAAAGCAAAGCCGAGGCGAAGGCCGCCGTTGATGCTATGCGCTATGGCCCACGCGGGATACGCGGCATGGCGGGCATGACTCGCGCCACGCGCTTTGGGCAGGTTGAGGACTATTTCACAACCGCCGAAGAAGAGCTCTGCCTGATTGTGCAGGTCGAGACCGCCAAGGGCATGGCGGCGCTTGAAGAGATCGCGGGTGTTGATGGGGTGGATGCGGTCTTTATTGGCCCGGCGGACCTCAGCGCGAGCATGGGCTATCCGGGTCAGTTCGACCACCCTGAGGTCGTGAAACCATCGAGCAGGCCTTTGAGAGGTGCAAGAAAATCGGCATGCCCATTGGGCTCATGGATCTCAATGTAGAAGCCGCGAAACGCTGGATCGCATTAGGCTCGAGCTTTACGGCTGTGGCTGTAGATCAAGTCCTACTCAGTCAGTCCATTCACGCGCTTCGTGCTGAGTTTTAAAACCGCGAACCCCCACGTGCTGAACTAGGGGAGAACCAATAGCCAGAATGATGCGGTGATCACGGTCAGTGCGGTTCCGATCAAGACAGACGTCGCGATTACGCGTCTCGCGACCCCATACATATCTGCAAAGAGATAGGCGTTGATCCCGGGCGCCATTGCGGCGGTCACGACCACCGACCGGAGCTTGGCGGTTTCCAGCACGCCCAAATGCGCAAGGCCAAAAGCCATCGCAGGTTGGACCATCAGCGAAAGCGCACAAAGGAACAAAATCGTTCGAAGATCTCCCTCAGGCTTATAGCGAAACAGCACGCCTCCCATGCCAAAGAGCGCGGCTGGCAGGGCGGCGAAAGTCCGGTGTGATGGGCCGCTCCGCAGCATTGGGTAAAATGCATAAATGAATGCAAAGGGCCGATTGCGGCTTGGTCACCCGTCGGTCACTATTACCTGTTTCAAACAGATTTCACTTAAATCCATACTTGTTAAGTTTCATTTGGACGCTGCCGATGAATTTAGAACTTCTATTCAAGTGTCTTATTCCCTCTTTTCCTCGATTTGCATCTACTTTTCTCACGATTCAACCGCGCCCATGGCATTGTAGAGGTCAGGGGTTCGATCCCCCTAGGCTCCACCAACCAACCACTTTCTAATTTCTTTCAATAAGTTACTGGAAAATAAAGGTGAATTTCTTTGGGTGCTACGCTGAGGTGCTACAGTGAGTGAACCTGAAGACATGCCAAGACACACCCGACTAGCGCTCCGCAACGGTGTCTATTATCACCGAGCAGCTGTCCCAAAGGACATCGTCCAGACCTACGGAAAAAGGGAGGAATCTATCTCCCTCAGAACTAAAGACCCGAAAGAGGCTCTGCGTAAGATTAAGGTCGTGGCCGTTGAGGTTGATGAACGGTTCGATGCCCACCGTAGATACCTGGCTGCAATGGAGAGACCTGCACTTGCTGAACTGACAGCAGCTCAGATAGCGCACATAAAGCAAATCTACTTTGCGTATATTCTCGAAGAGGACGAACAAGAGCGCCTTGAAGGGTTTGACGAATTCTCCGTGGACGAGAACGGAACACTGACCTGGCATTCTGAGCGGCCAGAACTACCCCGCAAGGCCTTCGAGGAACACCAGGACGATAGCGAGATGCTCTCTTCGCTGACTAAAAGGGACTACGCTCGCGGGCGACTCGATGAATTTATCCGTGGCGAGGCGGAAGAGGTCCTGACATGGGAAGGTGTAAGCCTTCGTCTCGATAAGGATTCACCTAGTTGGAGAGTTCTAGGAAGGGCATTGCAAGAGGCCATAATAGAGGCTCACAGCGCCATTAAGGGGCGGGATGACGGAGAGGTGATCCAGACCCCGAATGTAGCCCCCAACGACCTCTCAAGGTCTCCTACGAGTGGTTCTCTCCCATTATTCTCGCAGGCCTCCCAGCAATTCATTGAAGAGCGAAGCCAGTCAAGCTGGACCGAGAGAACCAAACTCGATTTCCAAGCTCAATTGAGAAACTTCCAAGAAGCCGTAGGTGATAAGCCGCTTGATCAATACTCAAAAAGGGATGGTCGGGCTTTCAAGTCTATTCTCCAAAAACTACCCGCTAATTGGAGAAAGAAACCAAAACTCAAGAGTAAGAGTATCGAAGCGGCTGCCGAGTTAGCGAGCAAGGCTGGTCTGAGCCCAATGAATGCCACCACAGCGAACAAAATTATGGGCCGCGTGTCGAACTTCTGGACGTGGGCCGACCACAACTATTTCGACGACAAGGGCCCTGAGCCACTCAAAGGAATGGCGTTTAAAATCCAAGTTTCTGCACGTGACCGCAGAAGCCCTTTTGAGATAACTCAGTTGAACTCGATCTTTGCCTCGCCGATTTATAAAGGTCACGTCTCTTCTAGAAAATGGAATGAACCCGGAACTTTTGTCGATCCTGCAAGCTCTCGCTATTGGGCTTTTCTAATATCGCTGTTCTCCGGTGCCCGCGAGGGAGAGATTTTCCACCTTTTGACCTCAAACATCGAAGTTCGTGATGGTGTTAACGTGATGGTCATTGAAGAAGGTGATGATGGAAAGCGCGTTAAAACTAGCTCCAGCAAACGAACCATCCCAATACACAGCCAACTGGAACGCTTGGGTTTGATTAGATTGGTTGAAGACAGGCGCAGCGCGGGGCACGAAACGCTGTTCCATGACTGTGAAGACAAAACCGCAGAGCGAGCAAAGGACAATTTTTCTAAGTGGTGTAGTCGGTTCTTAGAAGCGCAGGGGGTTAAGTCCCCTCTTCACGTGTTTCACAGCCTCCGTCACAATTTCGAAGACGGTTGCAGAGCTGGCGGTGTCGAGCCTTACCTTATGGATGCTCTTCAAGGTCACGCTGAGAGCGGGATGCGTGGAGTCTACGGTCACGGGCGCTATCCGCACACAGTTTTAAAGGAGGCCGTTGAGAAGGTAAAATATCCTGGCCTTTCGCTTGGACACCTAAAAGGTTACCACTGAGGGAACTGTGCAAACAACGGAGTAGCAAACACAACTAACTGCTTGTTCTTCGCGAATTGTTAAGTGTTAGGTCCACCAGCGCAGGCTTCAGAAGAAATTTCTTTCAGATTGCCCACTCTATACATATCACGCTACGCCAACTCTGCGACGAAACTCGATTTGTGAAAGTTCACCTTATACAGAGAAACAAAGCAAGTGCCTTGAATATGGATTTTCCTTCAAATCGGGTGAGAATTCTTTTAAGCTGTCACAACCCTGGACATGAGGCGTTATGAAAATAAATATTTTAAAATCAATACTCTACACACATTTTGCCTTGTTGATTTCCTCAACCACTTTGCTTGCTGACAACCAAAGAAACCTGTCCTTGAGCCAACCATATTCAAACTGCTTGGCCAAAGCATATGTACGTAACTTGCAAAAAAACGATCCACCAACGAAGACCATAGACCAGATACGTCAGCTCGCCGAAAGAAATTGTCGACGCCAAGAAACAAAAATGAAAAAGAACCTATCAAAAGCTTATGAGTGCTCTGACGAATGTCCAATCGCAGTTGAAACAGCCGAAATGATTAAGCAGGGCATGTACTTGACGATAAAATTTGAGCTTTTTGGCCCCCCTAGCAATTAGTAATTTTCATGGCCAAACAGTCTTTGACATACTGCTCCTTGTTTCCGGCCGACCTTTGCCAAATAACGCTCTTATCATAAGTCATTGTTTTTTCGCCCTTTTCGAGGGCCTTTGGAGCGGCCTGGCAGGCACCCCTAGAAAGTTGGTTACATCCCTTCTTAAAATAGGCCAGGCCTATATTCACGAGTACTCCCAGAATCTTCTGTTTGTCGATTTCACTGTTTCCCGCACTATCAGATTGAGGCTTGGGCTTTTCCGGATTCAAAAACTTGTTTTCCAACTCATTTATGTCAAGAGGAACAGTGCTGTACCTACATCCTGCCGAGGTGCAATAGTGGTATAGCTCACGTAGGTCTGGTTTTTTTTCTGGAATAGGCGGACTTCCAGAATAGTTTTCAACATCAAAACTAGATGGTCCTTGTCCCTGATTGGCAGTTGCTGATGATGCAATCAGGACAATTGATAGAGGTACTATAATCCTTTTGAACAATTTAATCTCCTAACGCAAATTTCGGGGATTGCCGGGCAAAAGTTGTCCGCGGAAAACGATACCGCCATGCTCGGCAACCGCTATGTAGAGGTTTTCTCGTGGCCACTTGTAAAGCGAGTAGCACCCGTTGCTTCCGTTCTGCTGGAAGTAAGCCGCGCGGGCGCAAAGCGTTGAGCCATTCAAGCCAAATGGTACGCGCTGCACATCGCCATTATTGTAACCAGAACGAAACTCCACGAGCATTTGCTGCTTGTTCGCAAAAAACACGTTGATTAGGTCACTACCCGCACGGCCTGCAATTGTGTTGCCCTGCAGGATCGAACGCGCTTCGTTGGCATCGACTAAAGTCGCACCGCCCTGTTCAAGATGTGTCTTGTTCGTCATCCAACGATGATCGCGTAGGGACAAGCTTTTCTTCGGACAGGAAAACCCTCTCCCGGGTGAAGTCAAATATCGAGCAAGGCAATCACCATAGACATAATCAAATGCATCAAGCCAAGATGCTCCATGTCCATTAAATCCGGCCGGACGATCTACCACACTGACATTTTGATATCTTGCGTTTGCCACACCATCCTGAACGCGAGGCGTATAAAACTCATCGCCTTCGAACAAGAACACGAGCCCGGAAACACGGCTTTTTTGGCTCATGGGAACGATCTCCAGCATGCTAGATTCCCACTTGGATCGATTGCGAGCGTTCTTTGCCATTCCAAATGTTGCAGGAACAACAGCGATATATTTGTCGAACTGAGCGTTCTCCGATGCACGCAGAATATTCCAGCCACCAAATGATTGGCCGATAAATACGACCTTCCGGTAGCCTTCTGCTTTCGCTTCTGCTGCAAGACGATTCATGTTCTCAACAAGCAGCGAACGAGAAGAACTATTTCGGTATTTTATCGGAGGATTTGCACGGTATACATCCCAACCCTTGCTGTTCAAAGAAACAACGTATGGCGGAACTACATTATCAGTTATTGGCGTCGGACGAGCTGTGCTGTGACCGCCAAAATAGTATACCGCTCCTTTTGAATCGGACGGGCCACGTTTGGCAGTTTGAAATCCCGTGGCAACGGAAAAGATATTCCGCGCAGTAGTGGACGAACTCAAATCTGCCGGTTTTTGCGACTGCCAGTCCAGGTACTGCTTACTTTCGCTGATCTTCTCTGCACGGGGTCTTTGATCAAAGAGCACTCCAGGAACGCAGTATTCATTAGCATCCATCCAATAGCTCGCCCCTCCGAAAACTCCATCCGGGCCCATGAAGGCAACGTTTCTAATTCGCCCCGCACGGTTGTGGAAAATCGTAATAGATTCAATGCCAGACGCATTTTCAGCGACCTTCCAGTATGCCCATTCTGCCTGCCCAGTGTGACGCCAAGCCTGTGGCCGCCCGTGTTTGGCCAACACTCGCACTAACGAGCGATCTAACTCTATCGCGTCCCTACAAATGGCACGAGCAACAGACAACTGGATCGGCGGTTCTGAAACTTGCTGGGGTTTTCGTTCTCGCGTCTGCATAAAAGCGGAGTATTCAAATGCGGCAGATGCCGGCTTTTCTGTCGCCGGCGTCTCCTCAGTATCTACACATCCAACCAACACTAAGAATGAAAAAAACCAAAGAAAAACGCGCATAAACACCTCACATCATCACGATCTATCATTACGATTGTTTTGTTTAACTCAACCCTTTGTGAGTAGTTTGCACCATGCCAATCCGAGGTTTTGCGGTTTCGTTGAGTAACGGCATTAAGTTTCAGGCAGCGCGGCTTCCTGTTTGACGTCAAACATCTGGGACCTTTGTATTGGCAATGCCTACCAGGCAACCGCGGTTTTGATATTGTGAAGGCGGGTTGGTATCCCGCACTCCTACCCGCCCTCCGACCTAGCTCTGGCAGACCCATAAACTGTGCCACTGTTTGTGTTGCATAGGAGGGATAGGAGATTGCTCGGAAGCAGAAATTAGAGGAAGATGTGTCAAAGTTGTTGCGTGAGTGTGCAGAGGTCCAATGAATTGGCACCCCTCGGACAACAGACAAAATTCCCGCATCTACTATATCGAAGGTCTTGTTTTTTCAGGTGTTGACCTCTTGCGTAATATACATCTCTAAGGAGACCCACGTGGGCGGTCACAAAGAGCAATTCAGAAGGAACTAAAAGTTCATTTTGCCAGCCTCATTCTCTTCTTAGTCCTCATCTCATCCTCGAATTCAGCCACAATCTTGGAGACCCTTTGCTTAGAGACCCCGACTACTTTTGCTATGTCTACGTTCATCAAGAATGAGTAATGGTCCATGAGCCATTTCACCTTGCAACGAGTATCCATGTCATCAGGAATATCCCTTCGTTGAACGAAGAACGTAAGGCACTCACTGGCTGATTGAACATCTTGAGGAAGTTCGTTGAGGGAGGATTGAGCCTTCTCCCACCGTTGAGCGATCCATCTTTGAGCGTCCTCATTTATGACATCGAATTCAAAGCCATTCCTTGGATGGATCGTTCGCCCCCAGCCTTTCTTCTCGACCCATGGCATTATGCTGGTCTTGTTCCTATGCTCGCCAATGGCAACAAACATGAAACCCATCTCGATCAAAACGGCCCTGGTCTGCCTCGGCCCCGCGTCATACCGTTTCCCCAATTCGGTGATAGTAATCCAGTCGCCAATGCTGACGTTTGTCACTTCGCCTGTTGAGCCATCAATTGTCTCTTTGAAGTATTCCATTCGGTTTCATCTTTCTGAGGATTGAAATAAAAAAGGAGACCCCAAAGGGTCCCCAGAAAATGGCCAGTGTTGTCTTGTTCGGGTGCTGTCCTAAAACCCCGCAAGGAGATTTTTCTGGTCAACAGTTTGGTTCTCGGGGAACGAGTCATTCATTTAATAATGATCTCGCCAAGCGCTGCTTGGTTAGCCAGCTCATCTACGTGTTCGTTTCCTGGATTTCCCGCATGTGCCTTCACGTGCTCAAAGGTGACCCTTCGGGATTGCAAAAGCTCGTCCAGCCGGATCCACAAATCTTTGTTCTTCACTGGCTTCTTAGAAGAGTTCTTCCAGCCTTTTGCCTTCCAATCGTCAATCCATTCTGTGCATCCCTTGCAAAGATACTGGCTGTCTGCATGCACATGGACTCTTTCACCCGGTTCCAGATTTTCGAGGAGATCAATCGCAGCAGCGAGCTCTTCGCGGTTGTTTGTGGTCATTGGCGCGTGAGCAGAACCCTGTCCAGTCGAACCATCGGGGCGAATATAGTGGTATGCCCGTCCACCGGGTCCCGGATTGCCGTGGCAGCTTCCATCGGTGAAGGCGCGTGTGATCGCTTCCGCCGGAGCGGATTTGAGTTGTTCGTTCATTTTGGGAACTCCAATTGAGTGTTGAAATTAAAGGGAGGAGTTGGCCAGACTTCTCTCCTTTATACTGCAACCTAATTGGCTGGGTCCTCGCGCCTTTCCGTCTCAAACGAGCAAAACAGATGGAAATGAAAAAGGCAGCATTGCTTATTCTAGAACAATTCCTAAGCGCTAAAAATTCAGAGTCCCCATCGCTCAAGTGCTTGGGCTGCACCCTTAGGGTCATTCCTAATCCTGATCACGGTTTGCCGAGTCAGCTTACTTGCGTTCTTGCCGTTCATCTCGCTGTTCATCACTGGATCGGTGGCATTCACAATCGCAGTAGGCCCTTCTCCTTTTGCCGACATCTGACAAACGACATTGTATTGTTGCCGCGTGAAACTGGGTTTCTTACCCCTGTATTTTGATCCATCTGCTTTCGCCGCCTCGATGCCTGCCTTCTGGGCCTCTTTGATGGCTTCGGCTTGTGCCTCGGCAGTAGCTGCCATGAACGCAATCAATGCGTCCCGAACGGCTTGCTGCATGGGGTCCTTGGTAGCTCCATTGAAAGTCAGATTGTTAATAACCGTTCTGATTACTACACCTTGTTTCATGAAATGCCGGATCGCCTCGGTCACATCTTGGTAATTACGCCCCAGCCGGTCCACCCAACGTACAACCAGTATGTCTCCATCGCGGAGCTTGTCATACAAGCGCTTGCCTTCAGCTCGTTGAGATAACTTTGTACTCACCCCCGAAACACCGTGATCAGCGACAACTTCGTCAATCACAAAACCTGCCGCCTCAGCCTGGCTAAGTTGATGTTCAAGGTTCTGATCATTTGTCGAGACTCGCGCATATAATAAGGTCTTGGTCATTGGGCCCCCTGGTGTACGTTGAAATCGCGTCCGGTGATTGGAGTGTACGAAAAAATGAACACACCCTAACGGACTCTTATACTGCAACCTAATTGGCGTACATTGCAGTATACCCTAGTGGACATCTAATTGTCGGTAGGCGCACTTTCTGATTTCCGCGAAATCTCAGCCATTTGTTCGTTGCAAGCCTCCCGGTCCGCGCCATAATGCGCCTGGCGGTGACAATTTGGGCAAAGGCCAATGAGATGTTCAGGACTGTCGGGACCGCCATCAGAAAGCCTCATGATGTGGTGAACTTCTAAAAAAGGTGATCCTTTAGTGGTGATAAACGGTGCGGTCGATTGGCAGTATTCGCAACGGCCATTCGCACGAGCCAGTACGTAATCTCTAACTACGCGACTTCTTTCAAATAAAGACGAATTAGCACTACGCTTTCTTGGGTCACTTCTTGCCGCCTCATATGCTTTTTCACGCATTTTGCGCAGTTCATCTTGAGTGGGTGGAGACTCCGCGAGATCCTCCGATAGAGCTTCTATTGGAACAAGCTCAAATACGATTGCCTGGCGGCTGTTTCCCTCGGTGTCTGGAGCAATTTCATGATGGAAACCTTGGCAAACGAATTCACCCTCAAAACGGAGCCCCTTGTTTACTTTCTGGAAAAGCAGAAGGTCTCGACCTTGCTCAGAGTGTTCGAGGATTCTTTTGTTTCCACGAACCATCTGCATGTCTCCGACTTGCCCTTCTCCAAAGTACTCGAAAACGCCATCGTCCCTAATCCGGTCGCCATACCCATGTTGTTCCCCAGCACTACCTGTTATTAGGATCACCAAATTATGGTTTGCGGGTGTTATGATGCCGCCTTGTTGCTGACCCGAGAAATGCTTGTGGATGTCGTTTCGGCGATGGTAAGTGCGGCCAGGCAAAAAACCCCACGACATAGCAAACTCCTAATACAAAATGTGTCTCACAAGAATCCTAGGGTGTGCCCGACAGCTAGGCAACAACCAGAAGGCGCAATAAACTCTATGTTTTGGTTTTGATTTCGATGTCTCTCTGGAGCAAGGCCTAGTGAGGCACCCCTGGGGTAACCTTCAAGTGGGCACCCACTTGCTGTCAGTTCAGGAAAAAGACCCCAGGGCGGACTAAACCACGTGGAGGAGCGAGCCAAATCCAAGCACGGAGGGGGTACGGGGGGTAAATTAGGGTGCGATACAACCGAAAAAGGGATTCAAAAATTTGCTGCAAAAATAGTCGCTGCTTTCAGGGCAGAACAAATATGTTTCGTCTCACATAGCTTGGGGACATTAGATAGAAAATGATAGCTTCTTCGACGCTCTTAAATCGATACGTTGCTTGATTGAACGCGGCCACAACCGACCTCAGTTCAAACACAAAGGAGGAGCCAAATAGATGGTCCACTTTCCAAATCGGAAGCTTCGCTCCTTCCAGTTCAAACACGGCTGTCGTAGCATCGGGTGTGATGAAGGGTTGGTTAGATATAGATTTTGGTTGAACGCTGTTCTCTTCAACCGGAATGCAGGACAATATGGCAGCTCGATCCAACCGAATGTAATTATCGGCTCGGTTCCGTAACTCAGGGGCAACGGTCCCTTTCTCAGGGTTACCAAAACTGTGCACCTGCACGATGGTCCCGTTATTTGTTAATGCATCAATCAAGGGCAAGAAGTCACCGTCACCCGAAAACAGTCCGCACTTGGTCATTGTACCACGATAGGAATGTTGAATTGCCTCGATAGCTAAATGAACATCGACACCCTGTTGCTTAGTCTGCTTACCTTTCTGGGTGGTCTTGGAAAGCCGGAGAATGAACCCACTACTTCGCTGCAGGTCTACCACCCAATCGGGTAATTCTTCATCATCTTTTCGTGCATAGTAGACGTAGCTTCTGGCATATTCGCGAAAGAGGTTGTTAATGCGAATTTTCGGTATGCAACTCTCGGGGACACCCGCCTGGCTTAGCTTATCACAAAGCGCCCTATAGATGTTGTCGGCGTCGATAAAAGCAAAGCCAGTCATCTAATTTCCTGAATTAAATTTAAAACCATCTTGCACTGAAACCGAAGCTTATACCAGTCGATAACCTAAATTCGCCCCTGCATGATCTCCATGGCTTTGTCGGCGAACTCCACCACTTTGAAGACAAACTCATCCTCAGACATCTCACCGGAGGCCAGCTTCTCCTCACCTTCTACGTAAGCCCCATCCTTTCGGATCGCAGGGAGGACCACCTTGGTCACCCAGTCTTGGAACTGAGCGGCTTCAGGTTTGTTGGACCGCATGATCAGCTTGTAGAGGCCGGACTCTGAAATGAAGAGATACGAGGGAGCGCGACTACCTTCGAAAAACAGAGGTAGTTCGTTGCGAGTTGCTTTGAACTTCTCATCCTTCGGTAGTGAAACGGTCCATCGGGAGGGGCCAGACCGTAAACTGAGGTCCAGCGCTTGGCACACCTCCTTGGCGATAAACCAAGGCTCACCTTCACGGTCCCATACAGTGAATTTAAGGTTGCCCAGTTGAGGCGCTTCGAAGGTTCTCAGTTGGTCAGTCATCAGATCGCCTCCTCACACTTAGGGGAAAAAATTTAAGCGTGTGACACAGCGACTGGTTAACTGTGTAGGTCAGGAATTAATGGCGGCAATATTTGGACGTGCCGTTGGACAGTCGCTTGTCAATGGCGAACTCTAGGTTGGATATGCAACACAGGTGTTTTGGTCCGCCAATTTTGCTTACTGGTTGCCAATCAATTCTTTTGATCACAATAATAGGATTATTAAAATTTAGTAAAATAGCGGGAAGTGATTTTGAATAGTCCAGCTTTGAGAATAAACGAACTTCATCTGTCAAATATTGGCCCTTTTCCTTCGTTGGATATGAATTTCGGAGATCAAGCTGGGATTCATTTAATTTGTGGAGAAAATGGAGTTGGCAAAACTACGATCCTGGAAGCCATTACAGCTTCATGGAGCCGTGGTGAACATCATCGAATAAAAAGACGCCAAGCTGCTGAGAGTGGCTCGGTTGCGCTTAAGTACAAGACGTTAGGTTCCGGAAATGAGCTCAGGAACGACTTTAATGAAATGAGTCCAGAGAAAGGTGAGTTCACTAGGGCTAATTTGCCAGAAGCTGTGAATTTAATCCATGTCAGGGCCTCTAGAGACCTCAAGTATTTTGTTCAAAATGCCATTTCGCGCGACCCTAAATTTGATCTCCAGCAAATCAATCAGAAAGTCGCCGCTGATCTCAGTGCCAACGAGATTAAGTCTTGGCTCACCAATAGATATTTGCTGTCTCCGCACGCGGAGAAAAGTAGCTGGACGCCTCATATGACTGAAAATCTTGCCACTGCCACTTGGCTTTTTTCAGTCCTTGACGAAGATATTTCACTTGCAGAAGTCGATGTTACTACGTTCGACATACTTGTCTCAACGCCCAACGGCACTATCCCTTTTGAGCTAATGTCATCCGGTTTTCGGTCAACCTACTTTTTGCTTCTAAGCATTATTAAGGAAATTGAGTTCCGCAGGTTAGATGTGTCCGCCAAGCAGTTTTCTGGTGTTATCTTGGTTGATGAGATTGATCTTCACCTTCATCCAACTTGGCAGCAACAGATCGGGCGTATTCTCACAACCGCTTTTCCAATGGCGCAAATCATTGCAACCACACACAGCCCTCACGTTGTGCAGGCCGCTCACGCAAACGACGTAATTTCGCTTAGGCGTGACCGAATGGGCAATGTTGAATGCAAGAACACTTTGACAGGGAAGTACGGATTTGCGGGTTGGACGATAGAGGAAATTCTTGAAGAAGTTATGGGAGTCGAAAACACACGAACCAAAACTTTCCGCGATGCTATGCGGAAATTCGACTTCGCCTTGGATGCGGAAGATTCTCAACGAGGAAATGAAGCATTGGCCGAACTAGAGAAAATGCTCCATCCAAATAACCCATTATTAAAGCTTATTAAAATTCAATCTGCACCATTTGCATATGACGATAGGGCCGAAGAGGCTAAAGATGATTAAACTCACAAGAGCGCAAAAACCTGATTTTCTAGACGAAGAAACCGTTCAAGAATTAACAGATAAATATGCCGAGACTAGGCAGTCTGTTTGGAACAAGAAACAAATTAAAGCACCTCTACTCGCAAGCTCCTCTGACAAGTGCGCCTATTGCGAAGTCAATATTGCCGAAGAGTCTAAATATATGGAAGTCGAGCATTTTCGACACAAAGACGAATTTCCGGAAATGGTCGTCGAGTGGGAGAACCTCCTGCCTTCTTGTAAAAGATGCAACGGGAGGAAAGGCACCTACAATGTTGAAACTGATGGTATGATCTTAAACCCGTATGACGCGGACCCATCAGCGCATATGTTCTTTAAAGACTACCGGCTAAGGTGGCGAACCGAGTTGGGACGGAGGACGATTATCGATGCTCTTTACCTAAACGATTCCCAAAAGCTGGTGGGCGTTCGCCTGAAAGTGGGAGAAGCAATCTGCGAAGCTCTCGAGGGCCTCCGCGCTGACCTGGAGGAATACCAACAGGGCAATCAAACCGCTCGCAAATGGGCAAAAATCAAGCGCGGCGTAGAGCGGCTGCTTCGTGAGGCACAGCCAAGTGCCGCCTTTAGCGCGGTTGCAGCGACTGTACTGTTAAGCGACCCCGATTACGTGTGGATTCGCGACACTCTGGAGGCCTACGATGAATGGGCGGACCTTGAAGAACTTGAAGAAAACGCTCGCACCCTTATGCTGGATTTTTAGATGGGAACGAAACAAGAGATTTAATCAGTTAAAGCTTGCTTAGTGCTACATTTGAGTGCAACAGTGAACACAGTAGAGTGCCTGTAACATACTGTATTTTAATAACTTTAACAGCCAATACGCGTCCCCCCTAGGCTCCACCAAATCTTTCAACTCGATTTGAGTTGTTCCCAGATTGGCAAAAGCGTCAACGCGTGCCTTTCGCACTTGGGTTCATTGACTTCGAATTCGACGACCTCCGACCCATTTATGTTGGTGGGCTAATACCCCCGATCAGGTCTGCAGAATGCTGTATTGACACAGCAGCAAGTCCACTCAAACTTGCACAAACTAGATCGCAAACTTGCGCTCAAGCAATTGCCGACTTGACAGACTCAACAAGGACAGGCACGTCGGTTTGTGATGGTTCTCGACGTGCCAAGGCACATAGGGATGAAAAGGGAACGCTGTGCGGCGCGATAAATGTGCCAATTCAGCGACTGCCCCCGCAACTGTGAACGGTAAGCGCTCTGTCAAACCACTGGCCCTCATTCGGGCTGGGAAGGGACAGACCGATACAAGCCGTAAGTCAGGAGACCTGCCATCGAGCGTGTAACTTAACCCGGGCGGGGTGGCTCGGAAGGTAGCTAATATGACTTATTTTTCGGCCGTAGCCGTTCAAAAATCTGGCTCCTTTTTCGCCTCGCACATGCGCGGAGGGCGACATGGGCAAAACGACGTCTCATAGAATAACAGTTTGCACGAGCTGCAAGCACAAGGGCACGAGCTGTAAGCCGGGCTTTGACCTCATCAAGAAACTACGCAGCGCCATCGAGATGGCAGGTGATGCGATTCCCGAGGATTTTGAAATCTCTGGGGTCGCCTGCATGGCAGGGTGCGACCGGCCCTGCACCGTGGCGTACTATGGTTCGCAAAAGGCGACCTACCTGTTCGGCGATATTGACCCGGACACCGACATTCAGGACCTGGTCGAATTCGCTCAGCAATACGCCTATCTCCACGACGGCTGGTGTTCTTCGGTCGATCGTCCCGGCAAACTGCGCAAGTCGACGCTCGCGCGGGTACCTTCGAGCATGATCGCGCTGGAACCTACAGAGGAGTTTGCGCATTGAGCCACGCGAAACTCACAGTCGAGAACCTCAGCTGGCGCCCTTCGCGGAAAGCGCCGTTTATTCTGCATTCCACCAGTTTTACGCTGGACTGCGGTCGTATCCTTGGCGTGGTCGGAGCCAATGGCGCGGGTAAATCCACACTGCTGCGGTCCTTGTATCGCTATCAGGCCCCAACGACGGGAACGATCAAAGTTGACGACCAAGACATCTGGGCCATCGCGCCAAGGTCCGCGGCACGCATTGTCGCCGCTGTCTTGCAGGAACAACCCAACGACTTTGCTCTGACCGTCCGAGACATCGTGACCCTCGGCCGCCTACCCCATCGTTTGGGATTTTCCTCGCCGGGCCAGAATTGTGCGCAGATCATCGACAGGGTTCTGGAACAGGCAGACCTGTCACAGCTCGCGGATCGCCAGCTTGGCACCCTGTCTGGCGGAGAGCGCCAGCGCGTTATGATGGCGCGTGCTCTCGCGCAAGAGCCGCGCTTGTTGGTTCTGGACGAACCCACGAACCACCTCGACATCCAACACCAGCTCGAGCTTCTGCAGCTGGTGAAAGATATGGACGTGACGGTCGTCGTCTCTTTGCATGACCTCAATGTAGCCGCAGCCTATTGCGACGATATTCTGGTTATGGAACACGGCCACACAATCGCATTCGGACCTCCTGAAGAGGTTCTGACAGAAACTCTGGTCTCTGGCGCATTCAGCGTGACTGCTCAGCTTGAAAAGCTCAGCAAGAGCCAGAACAACCACTTCTCTTTCCAATTGAATTCATGAAAGGTTCCCCAATGAAACTCCTCCCACTCGCAATGGGGCTGTCTTGCGTTGCATCCATGACGCTTGCTGAGACTACAGTGCAAAGCTGTAACCGCGAGGTAACTTTTGACGGCGTGCCGCAGGCCGCGATCTCGAACGACGTCAACCTGACTGAAATGATGCTGGTGCTGGGACTGGCGGACAAAATGGTTGGCTACACAGGCATATCTGGCTGGAAAACGCTGGACGAAGAGATGCGCGCGGGCGTTGAAGAACTGCCAGAGCTTTCGGCCAAATACCCAACCAAAGAAGTGCTGATCGGCGCGGATGCGGATTTCTTCTTTGCGGGCTGGAACTATGGCATGAAGGTCGGCGGCGAAGTCACGCCAGAGACCCTCGCGCCCTTTGGCATCGACGTCTATGAGCTGACCGAAAGCTGCATTCACATCAGTGAAAAAGGCAAAGCCAGCATGGATGACATGTACAATGACATCCTGAACCTCGGCGCGATCTTTGACGTCAAAGACAAAGCCAACGCGCTGGTAGACGGCTATAAAGCAGAGCTGGCCAATTTCACCGGATCTCTGGAAACCGCAGACGAGCCTCTGCGCGTGTTCGTCTATGACTCTGGCGAAGACACCCCCTTCACCGCAGGTCTGTACGCGATGCCAACCGCGCTGATCGAAGCAGCAGGCGGCACCAACATCATGAACGACTTCGAGAAAAGCTGGGGCACCGTCACGTGGGAAGCCGTGGTCGAGCGTAACCCTGAGGTCGTGGTGATCGTGAACTACGGCAATGTGACCGCCGCAGAAAAGCGCGCCTTCATGATGAACAACCCTGCTTTTGCAGATCTGGACGCCGTCAAAAACGACCGTTTCGTGACTCTGGAATATGTTGAAGCGACCCCAGGTCCACGCAACATCAACGCAGTCAAGAAACTGGCCGACGGATTCTGGAGCAACTAATGGTCCGCACCGAAGCCAGCAAAGCCCGCCCGTTTAAATGGGCAGGCTCTTTGTCTCGCAACATTGTGCTTGCGGCGATTTTGCTGCTGGCTTCGGTCACCGTAGCTGTCAGCGTGGGCGCAGTTCCTGTGCCCGCGAGCACCGTCTGGGGCGTGGTGCTGAACAAGTTTTCCCCTGATTTGATTGAAGCAACCTGGTCCAAAGGCCGTACCGCGATCGTCTGGGACATCCGTTTCCCGCGCGCGTTGCTGGCGTTAATGGTTGGCGCTGGTTTGGCCGCCGTAGGAGCGTCGCTGCAAGCGGTGACACGCAACCCACTGGCCGATCCGCATCTGCTAGGAATCTCCTCAGGCGGCGCTTTTGGAGCGATTCTTGCATTGCTGCACACGGGGCTTTTTCTTGGCCTTCTGACCGTGCCTCTGTTGGCCTTCGCAGGCGCATTGGTGGCAACCCTCTTGGTGCTTGCGGTGTCCAGTTTTGCGTCGGCCACAAGCGCTGACCGCCTCGTCCTGACGGGCGTTGCGATTTCCTTCATCATTATGGCCTGCGCCAATATTCTGATTTTTCTGGGCGATCCGCGCGCAACCCATACTGTCGTCTTTTGGATGCTCGGAGGCCTCGGCCTCGCGCAATGGTCCCACCTCATCTATCCGCTGATCATTCTGCTCCCTTGTCTGGGTTGGCTCTATGTCCGATCCGCTGACTTGAACGCCATGACCATTGGCGACGAAACAGCCGCCACGCTTGGCCTAAACGTCGTGCGGTTTCGCCTGTCGGTCTTTGTGATTGGCGCACTGATCACTGGGGTCATGGTCGCCTTTTCAGGTATGATCGGCTTTGTCGGCTTGATGATGCCCCATATCGCACGGCTTTTGGTCGGTGGCGACTATCAGAAACTCATCCCCGTTTCAGCTTTGCTCGGCGCGGTTTTCGTTTTGTGGGCCGACATCGCCGCCCGCACGATCATGGCACCCGAAGACATGCCCATCGGCATCGTAACAGGCCTTATTGGCGGGTGTTTCTTTGTCTGGTTGCTGAGCAGACGCTAGGTGCAATCAGATCTCTGGCCCGCGATGGATTTCAGATATAGCCTAGACCCAGCTTAGCAGTTGCAAAGGGCCAGCACATGACGATCCCGCCATTTTCCACTCGGACGATGAACCTGGCCCATTTCCCCGAACAACAGGCCCGTCGCCTTAAAGACCTGCCTGCAGTGATCTGGGGAGACAAGGTATGGAACTGGGCCGAGTTTGATGTGCGCGTCAAGGCAATGGCCGCTGTTTTCGCAGATCACGGCGTCTCTAAAGGAGACCGGGTTCTGGTGCAGTCGCGCAATTGCAACCAGATGATCGAAAGCATGTACGCCTGCTTTCGCGTAGGTGCGGCCTGGGTGCCCGCGAATTTTCGCGGCGCACCGGATGATCTGGCGTGGATGGCCGAGCTGTCAGGGGCCAAGCTCCTTTTGTGCGACGCAACCTTTCCCGAGCACGCGAAAGTCAAAGGCCCCGAAACCGTCATCGCAATCGGTGATGCGGATTTCGCCCCGAGCATTGATGTCTTGATGTGCGAGGTCACATCTACGCCACCTCTGGCCGTGGTTGACCGCGACGATCTGGCTTGGCTGTTTTTTACATCCGGCACGTCTGGCCGCCCCAAAGCCGCGATGCTTACCCATGGACAGTTGGGGTTCGTGATCAACAATCACCTCTGCGATCTGGTTCCCGGTGCTACAAAGGCGGACGCCTCCTTGGTGGTCGCGCCTTTGTCACATGGCGCGGGCATGCATCATCTGATGATCGCGGCCAAAGGCGCGCCGACGATCCTCACCACCTCGCGACAGTTTGACACCGAGGAAATCTGGCGTCTGGTTGAGACATATGGCGTCACCAATATGTTCACGGTCCCCACCATACTTAAGCGTATGGTCGAGGCGCCCGCAGTCGCGAAGTTTAACTACAGCACGCTCAAGCATGTGATCTATGCCGGCGCGCCTATGTATCGGGCCGATCAGATCCGCGCACTGGAAACTCTGGGGCCGGTGATCGTCCAATACTTCGGTCTCGGAGAGGTCACGGGCGCGATTACCGTCTTTCCAACCGAGGACCACAGCACCACCGATCACAGCCGCGACGGCACCTGCGGCTATCCACGCACCGGCATGCAGGTCGAAATCCAAGCCGACGACGGCACCCACTGCGCGCCGAATGTCACCGGTGAAATCTGCGTCACCGGCCCTGCGGTCTTTGCGGGCTATTGGCAAAACCCGAAAGCCAATGCCGAGAGTTTCCGCAATGGCATGTTCCGCACCGGCGACCTTGGGCATATGGACCCCGACGGCTATGTCTATATCACCGGGCGGGCGTCAGACATGTATATCTCGGGCGGCTCCAACATCTATCCGCGCGAAATCGAAGAGAAGTTGTTGACCCATCCGTCGGTCTCAGAGGTGGCGATCTTTGGCATTCCTGATGAAACCTGGGGAGAGATCGGCGTTGCGGTCGTAGCGCTGGACGCTGGTGAAGATGTTGAAACAGCCGAACTGGAGGCCTTTCTTAAGGACAAAATCGCGTCCTACAAGATGCCCCGTCAGTTCCATATCTGGGACGAGATCCCGAAGTCAGGCTATGGGAAAATGGCCAAACGTCTCGTGCGCGCGGAACTGGAACGGCGTCAATCAGAGGGCTTAACCTGATGCGAACGATCAAACATCCGGGGCCGATCATAGTTGAACGTCAACAGGTCGTGGCCGGCGAGGGCCGCCCCATCTCTGTGACCCTCGCGGCGCGTATCCCACTGGAAACCGCAGTCGCCGAAGCCCTGAAAGATCAAGAGGTCGACAGTGCCTGGCTCACTCTTTCCGGGGCTCCGTTTGAGAGTCTGAACTACGTGATCCCTGACCACGCGCCGGACGACCAGCATGTGGCGTGGTACTCCAAAACCCACAGCCTTGAGAACGGTCTGATCACGCGTCTTGGCATGATCGTTGGGCAGCACGAAGGTCAGAGCTTTCTGCACGGCCACGGGCTATGGGGCGATGCGGCAATCGAGGACGCCTTCGGCCATATCCTCGCGCCCACCAGCGTTTTGTCTGAACCCGTTGTGGCAAAAGGCATCGGCTTGATCGGGGCTCAATTTGATCGACAACCCGATCCTGAGACGAATTTTGACCTCTTCTCTGTGAAGGACTTGGATGCGCGGGACCAAGGCTATGCCGCGCTAAGATTAGCGCCGAACCAAGACGTCACAATCGCGCTGGAAACTGCCGTGCACAACCTCGGATGGGGCTCTGCCGAAGTTGTGGGATTGGGCAGCCTGATCGGCGCCGTGTTTGAGGACGGCTCTGTTTTGGACAGCCATGCCACCGAGTTTCTGATCACAGACGCGCGCGTTGGTCCCGACGCACCAACGCCGGAAATCGTGATCGTAGGGATTGACGGCAGCAAGATCATGAGTGGCCGACTTGTCCGCGGCGAAAACGCAATTTTAGTGACTGCTGAACTGGTTTTGCGCCGCACCAGCTAGAGGGCGGAGACCAAGTCCGACATTGCAGATCGATAGCGCGAAAGGATTGCCTCTCGATGCGCATGCTGGCCGTCTTTCACCATATGTCGGCCCGCTGACCAGCAATCGGTGACAAGGTCATTACCTCCCGCAAAACAAAACCCATCAAGGAGTTGATCTGGCTTTAGGGCGCAAAGAGACGGATGATCTTGATCAAGCGCCACGAGGTCCGCCCAAAGCCCGACCTTGATCTCTCCGGACGCGCGCGCAAGGGCCTGTGCGCCGCCCTGTGCCGCCCATTTATACAAGGCTTGGCCGACCGATCCGCTCCCCTTGATCATGAGATTGCGTTGCATGTCCCGCAGCCGTTGCGAATACTCCAGCGTTCGCAATTCTTCGGCCACGGAGATCCGCACGTTTGAATCCGAGCCTATGCCAAAAGCTCCGCCGTGCTCGAGAAACCTGGGCCCGTTAAAGGCTCCGTCTCCTAGGTTGGCTTCGGTGATCGGGCAGAGACCCGCGACCGCGCCACTTTCGGCAAGCGCGGCGGTTTCAGCATCGCTCATATGCGTTGCATGAACGAGGCACCACCGCGCGTCGACCTCCACGTGATCAAGCAGCCATTCCACGGGGCGCGCACCTAGCTTGGCCTGCACCTCGGCGACTTCGCGCATTTGTTCTGCGATATGGATGTGGACGGGGCCGCTGGGTCTGGCCCCAAGAACCTGCGTCAGATCGCTCGGAGAGGTGGCTCGCAAGGAATGGGGCGCGATGCCGAGATTGGAATCTTTCGGCAAATGGCCAAGCTGCGATGCGCAGGCCTCGTGCAGTTTGAGAAAGCCCTCGACGTCGTTGGCAAATCGCAGTTGACCACCTGACAAGGGCTCTTGATTGACCCCGCCATAGGTGTAGAGCACCGGCAAATGCGTCAGGCCAATGGCTGTTTCATTGGCCGCTGAAAACACACGCGCACTGAGTTCGGCCGGATCGTCATAGGACGCGCCACACTGTTGGTGATGCACATAGTGGAACTCACCGACCGAGGCGAAACCGGCCTCTTGCATCTCCATAAAGGCCAAGGCGGCGATGGCCTCGTAGTGGTCTGGCTTCAGGTGGTTCAGGAAGCGATACATGAGGTCGCGCCACGTCCAGAAACTCTCTTTGCCCGCCGCGCGCACTTCGGTCATTCCGGCCATGGCACGCTGAAACGTGTGGCTGTGCAGGTTAGCAAGCGCGGGCAATAAGATGTCGACACGGTGGTCTTGAGGTTCGGGCCGAACGCCAAGATCGATGGATGCGATTTTACCGGCGGCGCTGGTCACCAGCGCGTCAGAAACCCATTTGTCCCCCATCAACATATGTCGGGCGTGAATACGCATCCCCTCAGCCCAAAATTGCCGGAAGCCGAAGACCGTTGACCCTTGCGCAGTCTTTCGCGGCCTCATATCCCGCATCCGCGTGACGCCAAACGCCCGAGGCTGGGTCATTCCACAAGACCCGCTTCAGACGCTCCGCTGCTTCATCGGTGCCATCTGCGCAGATCACGACGCCCGCGTGTTGGCTGAACCCCATGCCAACGCCTCCGCCATGATGCAAGGAAACCCATGTCGCCCCTGACGCAGTGTTCACAAGTGCGTTCAGAAGCGGCCAGTCTGACACCGCATCAGATCCATCCATCATCGCTTCGGTCTCGCGGTTGGGGGAGGCGACAGAGCCTGAATCCAAATGGTCGCGCCCAATCACAACCGGAGCCTTCAGTTCTCCGTTTTTGACCATCTCGTTGAAGGCCAGACCCAAGCGGTGGCGATCCCCTAGGCCCACCCAGCAGATCCGCGCAGGCAGACCCTGAAACGCGATGCGCTCGCGCGCCATGTCGAGCCAATTGTGCAGATGGGTGTTGTCTGGCAGCAGCTCTTTGACCTTCTGGTCGGTCTTGTAGATATCCTCTGGATCACCGGACAAAGCGGCCCAGCGAAACGGGCCAATACCTTTGCAAAAGAGCGGGCGGATATAGGCGGGCACGAAGCCTGGGAAGGCGAATGCGTTCGTGAGCCCTTCTTCCAAGGCCACCTGACGAATGTTGTTGCCATAATCGACCGTCGGCACGCCGTCGTTCCAGAAATCCACCATGGCCGCGACGTGCACTTTCATCGAGGAGCGGGCCGCGGCCTCGACCTCTTTCGGGGCGGTCTCCGCCTTGGCGCGCCATTCGGCGACACTCCAGCCCTGTGGCAAATATCCATTCAGCGGGTCATGGGCCGAGGTTTGATCCGTCACGATATCCGGGCGAATACCGCGCTTGTAGATTTCTGGGAAGACGTCAGCCGCGTTGCCAATAAGGCCAACGGATTTGGCCTCTCCTGCCTTTGTCCATTGCTCGATCATAGCAATGGCGTCGTCCAGATCATGGGTGATCTCATCGACGTAGCGTGTACGCTTGCGGAACTCGGCGGATTTTTCGTCGCATTCCACGGCCAGACAACAGGCCCCCGCCATAACGGCCGCCAAGGGTTGCGCGCCGCCCATGCCGCCAAGACCGCCTGTCAGGATCCAACGCCCTTTGAGGTTGCCGCCATAGTGCTGCCGGCCTGCCTCCATAAAGGTTTCATATGTGCCCTGAACGATGCCCTGCGAGCCGATATAGATCCACGATCCCGCGGTCATCTGGCCGTACATCGCAAGACCCTTCTTATCGAGCGCGTTGAAGTGATCCCAATTCGCCCAATGCGGCACGAGGTTAGAATTCGCGATCAAGACCCGTGGAGCATCTTTGTGGGTTTTGATGATTGCGATGGGTTTGCCGGATTGCACGATCAGGGTCTCATCGGCCTCAAGATCCTTGAGGCTGTCTACGATCAGATCGAAGTCCTTCCATGTCCGCGCCGCGCGGCCGATACCACCGTAGACCACCAGCTCATGCGGGTTCTCGGCCACATCCGGATGCAGGTTGTTCATCAACATCCGCAACGGCGCTTCCGTCAGCCAGCTTTTGGCATTGAGCTCGGTGCCTGTCGGCGGAAAAACGTCGCGACTGTTCTTGCGAGGATCGCTCATTGGGTCACTCCTTTGTCAATGCGCCCGACAGGGCGAGGTCGTTTAGGGTTTGAAGCATGTGCTGCAGCACCGGGCGAACATGACGCGCGCGGTCCTCGGCATAGGTCCAAGGCGCGGCCTCATGCATGTACGCGCGCTGTGCGAGCTCCATTTGGATAGCGTGAGTTCCACTGTCAGGCCGCCCATAGTGGCGTGTGGTCCAGCCGCCTTTGAAGCGGCCATTGAGGACAGAAGACACACCCGAGGATCGCGCGGCGTCATGCACTGCTGACTCGATCTGCGCGGCACATGTTTCACCCGAATTGGTTCCCGTGTTGAAAACCGGCAATTCTCCGTCAAACAAGAACGGGATGTTTGAACGGATTGAGTGGCAGTCAAACAGGATCGCAACGCCATGCCGGGCCTTTGCCTTGTTCAAAGCATCCGACAAAGCCTGATGATAGGGCGCGTGATAGGTTCTGCGACGGGTTTCGATCTCGTCCTCGGATGGCTCTTGCCCGTCCTTCCAGATCGCCAACCCATCGAAATCAGTCAAAGGCACCAGCGTCGTTGTGTTTTGACCGGGATAGAGCGACGCGCCTTCAGGGTCTCGATTGGCGTCTATCACATAGCGATGGATGTTGGATTTAACCACTGTTGCTGACGGCAAAAGCCCTTCATAGAGTCTGGTTACGTGCCAGTCTGTATCCGCCAAAGCTGCGCCATTCTGGTTTAGCCGCGTGGCGATTTCAGGCGGCACATGGGTTCCCCCGTGCGGTTGGCCCAGCACAATCGGACCATCGCCAGCAATGACATCAAATACCTGCATCACCCAAGCTCCGGCATGTCAGAGCCCATGGCTGCTATGATCGCACCAGATGCGACAAGCTCTTTCGCTCGGCTGAGATCGGGCGCCATATAGCGGTCTTCCGTCAGAGGCGGAATGTCTTCACGTAGGCGCGCGACAGCGTTCTGCAAAGGCGCGCTCGTGACCAAAGGCGCGCGGAATTCAACGCCTTGGGCGGCACACAAAAGCTCTACGCCCAGAATGTGGTTCAGGTTTTCGCACATCTGCCCCAATCGCCGAGCCCCATGGGCGGCCATCGAGACATGGTCTTCTTGGTTGGCCGAAGTAGGCGTGCTGTCGGTCACGCAGGGGTTGGCGAGATGTTTGTTTTCGCTCATCAGGGCGGCGGTGGTGACTTCGGCAATCATAAGACCAGAGTTCAAACCAGGCTCAGGAGTCAGAAACGGAGGCAAGTCAAAGCTCAGCGTAGGATCGACCATCAAGGCAATGCGCCGCTGGGCGATGGCGCCTATTTCTGACAGGGCCAAGGCGATCATATCGGCAGCGAAACCCACAGGTTCCGCATGGAAATTTCCGCCGGACACAATCAACCCTGCTTCGGTCAAAACCAAAGGATTGTCCGTCGCGGCATTTGCTTCGATTTCCAGAGTCACGGCGGCTTGGCGCAAGACGTCCATCGCAGCGCCTGTGACCTGCGGTTGGCAGCGAATGCAGTAGGGATCCTGCACGCGGCTGTCGCCTTCACGGTGGCTCTCGCGGATCTGCGAGCCCTCAAGGATCGCGCGCATCGCACTGGCCGCCTCGATCTGGCCGCGATGACCGCGCAAGGAATGAATCTCTGGCTGCAGCGGCGCGGTGGAGCCCATAATCGCGTCAGTGGACAACGCCGAAATCGCCAAAGCGTTCCCTGCCGCGCGCCATGCCTCAAACAGGCCCGACAAGGCGTAGGCTGTCGAAAACTGTGTGCCGTTGATAAAGGCCAGCCCTTCTTTCGGGCCGAGCTCAATGGGTGTGAGACCCGCTTTGGCCAAAGCTTCTTGTCCGGGGAGTGTTTCGCCCTGAAAACCCGCTTCGCCTTCGCCGATCAAAACCGCCGTCATATGCGACAAAGGCGCGAGGTCGCCTGAGGCTCCGACGGATCCTTGGGCGGGCACGATAGGGGTCACGCCGAGGGCCAACATATCCTGCAAAAGCTGAACGAGTTCCCATCGCACACCGGACGCGCCACGCCCAAAACTAAGCAGCTTGAGCGTCATCATCAGCCGGACCAATTCAACGGGCATTGCCTCGCCGACGCCGCAGCAGTGGCTCAGGATCAGGTTGCGCTGGAGCTTAGCCGTGTCTTTGGCTTCGATCTTTAGGCTCGCGAGTTTCCCAAAGCCGGTATTTACGCCATAGACGGGCACATCCCCATCTGCAGCCTCCGCAATCCGCGCCGCCGCACGATCAACTGCGTCGCGGCACCCTTCGTCAAGCTGTGCGACCGCCTCTTGACGATAGACGGCCTCCAATTGGGCCATGCTCACTTGCCCAGGTACGAGCGTTATGCGCTGCACAGGTCACCTCCGAAAATACGTGTGTGTAGAGGGTTGAACCCGATGCGATAGGCAAGTTCAGACGGGTGGCTGACGTCCCAAATCGCAAGATCCGCGCGCAACCCGCGTGAAAGGACACCCCGGTCCTCCAGACCCAAAGCCCGCGCCGCATTGCGCGTGACGCCGGCAAGAGACTCCTCTGGAGTCAATCGGAACAGCGTGCTCGCCATATTCATCGTCAGCAAGAGTGAGGTCAGCGGAGACGAGCCCGGATTGCAATCCGTCGCCAGCGCAATCGGTACATTATGTTGGCGCAACAGATCGATGGGCGGCTTTTGCGTTTCGCGCAGCGTGTAAAATGCCCCCGGCAGGACCACCCCAATTGTGCCCGCGTCTGCCATCGCGATCACGCCGTCTTCGTCGAGGTATTCGATGTGATCCGCGGACAAAGCACCGTAAGACGCCGCGAGTTTTGCGCCCCCAAGGTTGCTGAGCTGTTCTGCATGTAGTTTGACTGGCAAGCCAAGCGCTTTTGCCGCGTCAAAGACTCGCGCGATGTGATGGGGCTTGAACGCGATACCCTCGCAGAATCCGTCGACCGCATCGACCAAACCCTCAACATGGGCGGCATTGAGCGCTGGAAGAACAACTTCGTCGATATAGGCATCCTCTCGGCCCTTATATTCTGGGGGAGTCGCATGCGCGCCGAGGTAGGTGGTCTTAACGTCAATCTGGCGCAGGGTCGCGATCTGGCGCGCGGCCCGCAGCATCCTCAACTCTGTTTCCAGATCCAGCCCATAGCCGGATTTGATCTCGATAGCAGAGACCCCCTCGGCGATCATCGCATCCACGCGCGCCAATGCGTCTTGCACGAGTTCATCGAGCGGCGCAGCGCGGGTCGCTTTGACTGTCGAGACAATGCCGCCCCCTGCCCGCGCGACCTCTTCATAGGTCGCGCCTTGCAAGCGCATTTCGAATTCCCGCGCACGATTGCCGCCGTAAACGACATGCGTGTGGCAATCGATCAAAGCAGGCGTGATCAGGCGGCCTTTTAGGTCGTGCTTTTCATATCCCTCAAAGGCTGTAGGCACATCGCTTGCAGCCCCAACCCACGCGATCAAACCATCCGCAACGGCAACGGCCCCATCAGGCAAAAGCCCATAGGGCGCATCCCCATCCATGGTTGCGACCGGACCTCCAGCAAAGATTTTCCCTGACGACATGAGCCCTCTTTCATCACTTCACACATTAGGTATGCTTTTTAACATTTTATGTCTATACATAAAAACAGAGCTTCTGGCTTCTTATTTTGGGTTATGTCCACTATTAATGTGATTAACCTCGGCAAATCAGGCACCCGGCATGGCGACCCAACGTGACAACATGAGCTACAAAGACATCAAGCGCGTTGTCTTGGACCGCATCCAAAAACGGATTTGGGCCCCTGACAGCCTTTTGCCGAGCGAGATCGAACTGGCCGATGAGTTTTGCAGCACCCGCACCACAGTGAACCGCGCCTTGCGCGAATTGGCCGAAGAAGGATTTCTCGAAAGAAAACGCAAAGCGGGCACACGCGTCCTGAACGCGCCCTTGCGCAAGGCTCAGTTCACCATTCCGCAAGTGGGCGACGAAATCATCGAGGCGGGTCGGACCTATCGCTATTCATTGGTGAAACGAGAGGTCATCGACATTCCAAGCTGGCTGTCGGCGACGCTGGCCACGGGATCTGAGCAATCCGTTCTCTATCTGGAATGCATGCATTTTGCCGACAATACGCCGTTTCAATTCGAGGTACGCTGGATCGTGGTCGAGAGCGCCCCGGCCGCTTTGGATACAGATTTCACCCAAATCGGCCCGGGCGCTTGGCTTGCGCGGGAGTTGCCCTTCACGGATCTTGAAGTCTCGTTCAGCGCCTCCAAGGCCGACAAGCATATCGCGGAATTTCTGGACGCGCGCGACGGCGACCCGATCTTTACCACGCAGCGCACCACCTGGCTGCGTGCGCAGCCGGTGACTCACGCGCGGCTTTACTTTGCCCCCGGCTACAAAATGACCACGCGCCTATGAGCGCAGCATCTGCGCAAAGGCCTTCATCGAGTCCTTGGGCGTGCGTTTAAGCGTGTCAAAATCCACGTGCACGAGGCCGAAACGTTTTTCGTAACCTAGCGCCCATTCGTAGTTGTCGAGCAACGACCATGCGACGTATCCCGCGACTGGAACACCCTCTGAGATCGCTTGCTTGACCGCACCAAGGTGCTGGTTGAAATAGTCGATCCGAGCCTGATCCGGCACCACCCCATCCACGCAGACATCCGCATTGGCCATACCGTTCTCGGTGACAAAAAGCGGCAGGTCTCCGGTATATTCATCAGCCGTTCGCTTCAGAAATTTAAAGAGGCCTTCTGGGTAGATTTCCCACTCCATCTGCGTTTTGGGCAAGGGGCCTTCGATCTCGTCGTGATGCGGCCAGGGGCCGTCATTTGGTGCGAGAAGTTTGCGGGTGTAGTAGTTGATACCGCACCAATCCAATGGCTGGGAAATCGTATCGAAATCATCCTGCCACCCGTCGGGCAAGTAACGTTCGAGCTCTGCTAACACATTCTCGGGATAGGCTTTTTTAAACACACCCCCCAAGAAGAACCGATTGTAATATCCGTCATAAAGTTCTGCTGCTTCGGCGGCTTCAGCACTGTCATCCGCGGGATCTGCCCATTCGAGATTGAAGACGCCGCCGAGGTTTTTCATACCCAACCCACGCATGGCCTGGATCGCAGTGCCGTGCGACAAAAGCACATGGTGCATCGCCCGCGTGGCCGCGCGAATGTCTCGACGTCCGGGCGCATGGTGACCCAGGAAATGACTTAACCAGCTGACACACCAAGGTTCGTTGATCGGCGCGACTGAATACATGCGGTCCCCGATGCGACCCATGATGATCTCGGTGAAATCTGCGAACCACTTGGCGATGTCACCATTCGTCCAACCGCCTTTGTCCGCGAGGGCTGACGGCAGCTCCCAATGATAAAGCGTGGCCATAGGCTTCAACCCGCGTTCAAGCAGGGCATCCGTTAGGCGATCATAGTAATCCAACCCCTGTTGATTGACCGTTCCCGTCCCCTCCGGCAGGACCCGTGCCCAGCTTGTGGAAAACCGATAGGCGTCAAAGCCTGCGTCCTGCAGCAGGTCAAAGTCTTGTTCATAGAGGTGATAATGGTCACAGGCGCGCGCGCCATCCTCGGCCCGCACGACATTGCCGGGAGCCTTGGCGAATGTGTCCCAATGGGTTTCGCCAGCGCCACCAAATTGGTGACCTTCGATCTGATACGCAGAGGTGGCCGCTCCGAACAGAAACCCGTTCGGGAAATCGCGTCGTGTGAATTGCATGTTTAGTCTCCAGTTGGGGCCGGTCCTGTGGACCTGCCAACAACAAGTTCAGCTTCTAGAAGTATTTGCTCTGGAACCACTGATGGATCCTCGATCCGCCGTAAGAGCATTTCGGCCAGCACCCGCCCCGCTTGATGCACGGACGACCGGGTCGCGGTGAAGATCGGAACATCTTGCCCGTTACGCAGATAGGACAGCTCATCGTCATGAGTGATGACCGAGACATCCTTGCCAATCGTCAGCCCCGCTTCTTCGATTGCGCGCCGCACGCCAATTGCAGAAATCATCGAGGCCGCGAGGATTGCGGTCGGCGGGTCGGACAAGGCCAACATGTCGCGTGTTTCGTGGTGACCATAAACCTCGGTCATCTCGGCGCTGCGCATGAGTGCAGGATCCGGCGTGACACCACGCTCAGCCAGCGCCTCAAGGTATCCAGCGCGGCGACGTTGCGCGAAGTCCATGTCTTCGAGACCGTTGATCAAAGCGATGCGGCGATGCCCAAGATCCAGAAGAAACTCTGTTGCCCGCTTAAAGGAACGGCGGTTGTTCACATCGACCCAACTATAGTCCTGCCCAGCGCCCGAAGAGCGGCCATGCACAACAAAGGGTAGCCCGAGCCGCGTCAAAACCTCGATCCGCGCGTCGTTTACTTTTGGGCCCTGCACAATCACGCCATCGACCGTCCCTTTGCGCTTCAGATCTGTGTAGGCGCGTTCTTCGTCCCCATCGGTGACATGCGAAAACAGCATGTCGTAGCCTTCCTCGCCATAGACGCCAGCTGCTCCAGCCACGAAATCTCCAAAGATCGGGTTGACCATTTCATGCTGAGTCGAGGCAGGAATAACGTGACCAATGGTCATTGACCGGCCAGTCGCCAAGCTCGTCGCCCGCCGGTTCGGACTGTAGTTATGCTTGCGCGCCGCAGCCTCAACCCGCTCGCGCGTTTCCGCGTTCACCTCAGGATAGCCGTTCAGCGCGCGGCTGACGGTTGTTTGGGACAATCCCAAGATCTCTGAGAGCTCTTTCAGGTTCATACTGCGTCCAAAGCGGTTTCAAATTTCCTAAGGCGTACGATTCGCCTCAAAGGTTTACATCGGTTTTCGCGAACCACGCAAGAAAGTTAATTTTGTCCATATTTAAAAGGGGATTATTTAGAGTCTGAAATTTCCTTGTTGACATCCGGGCCGTCGTTAGCGCTATAAAAATGCCATTCAAAGCGCTTTGAAAGCCTTTGGAAACGAATTACGAGTTAGCGCGAGAGCGCATTTTGGGAGGAAAACCATGAAATCTGCACTTTACGCAGGCGCAGCGGCTATTGCCCTGTCCGCCGGTGCTGCTTCTGCCGGTGGCCATTTGGCATTTCCGGTGGGCGAAGGCCCCTTCAGCTGGGACAGCTACACAACCTATTCCGATGGCGCTCCGGACCTGTCCGGTCAGTCCGTCACCATCTCTGGCCCATGGCTGGCCCCAGAGGATGGCTTCTTTGACAACATGATCGCTTACTTCGAAGCAGCGACCGGCGCGGATGTGACCTACGTCGGCTCTGACAGCTTTGAGCAGCAGATCGTTATCGACGCCGAAGCAGGCGCAGCCCCCAACATCGCGGTCTTCCCGCAGCCGGGTCTCGCAGCAGACCTTGCGGCGCGTGGCCTTCTGAGCCCACTGCCAGCAGGCATGGGTGACTGGGTTGCGAACAACTATGGCGCAGGGTCTTCCTGGGTTGATCTGGGCACCTATGCAGACGCAAACGGCGCGGATCAGCTGTTCGGCTTCTTCTATAACGTGAACGTAAAGTCTTTGGTCTGGTACAACCCAGAAAACTTCGAAGACGCGGGCTATGACATCCCAACCACAATGGAAGAGCTGCGCGCTCTGACCGACCAGATCGTCGCCGAAGGTGAAACTCCATGGTGCATCGGTCTGGGTTCTGGCGCAGCAACCGGTTGGCCAGCGACCGACTGGGTCGAAGACATCATGCTGCGCACCCAGCCAGCAGACGTCTATGACGCATGGACCAGCAACGAAATGGCCTTCAACGACCCACGCGTCGTTGCTGCGATCGAAGAGTTTGGCTGGTTTGCACGTGACGACGCGAAAGTGTCCGGCGGCGCAGGCGCTGTTGCCTCCACCGACTTCCGCGACAGCCCTAAGGGTCTCTTCTCTTCGCCGCCACAGTGCTACATGCACCGTCAGGCGTCCTTCGTTCCAGCATTCTTCCCAGAAGATGTTGAGTTCGGCGTAGATGCGGATTTCTTCTACTTCCCATCCTACGCAAGCAAAGACCTCGGCAACCCGGTTCTGGGCGGCGGTACTTTGATGGCGATCACCAATGCGTCTGATGCGACCACCGAGTTCATGAACTTCCTGCAGCTGCCAATCGCTCACGAGATCATGATGGCGCAGACCGGCTTCCTGACACCACATAAAGGCGTCAACCTGCAAGCCTATCTGAACGACACGCTGCGCAAGCAGGGTCAGATCCTGATCGATGCGACCACATTCCGCTTTGACGGTTCTGACCTGATGCCAGGCGGCGTGGGTGCAGGCACTTTCTGGACCGGTATGGTCGACTATACTGGAGGCAAGGACGCTCAGACCGTTGCGGATGAGATCCAGGCCTCCTGGGATGCTCTGAAGTAAGATCTTCCTCCTGCTCTAGGGGCGGCATGACTTAGCCGCCGCCCCTAGGCTATCCTTCTCCTTAACAATTTCTCAACGGTACGAGGGCCCCATGCATCCAGCGCTTCAAGGCGTGATGACCATCGCAATTGGTGTGATTGGCTGCGTCGGATATTTCTACTTTTCAAACCTGTTTCTGGATAAGGTGCTCTACCCTGCCAAGGGTCCGAACGCCGGTCGCAACATCAACCGCGCCAACCAGATCCGCCCTTGGCTTTTCCTGTTTCCAGCCTTTTTCGCCCTGTCGCTCTATCTGGCCTATCCGGTGTTTGAGACTCTGCGCCTCTCGCTGACCGAGCGCCTTCCTGGCAATCGTTATGAGTTCGTGGGGCTTGAGAATTACACAAAGATGTTCGCGGAACCCAAGTTCTGGGAAAGCATGCGCAACAATATGCTCTGGCTCTTTGTGGTGCCTGCGGCCTCGACCGGCTTTGGTTTGCTGGCCGCGCAGCTGACGGACCGCATCTCCTGGGGCAACATCGCGAAATCTCTGATCTTTATGCCCATGGCGATCTCTTTGGTCGGCGCATCGGTGATCTGGAAACTGGTCTATGACGCGCGCCCCGAAGGCACCGAGCAGATCGGTATCCTCAACGCGCTCTATATCTTCTTTAGCGGCGGAGAGCCGCAGACCTGGCTGACCGTTCCCTTCTGGAACAATTTCTTCCTGATGATCGTTCTGATCTGGATCCAGACGGGCTTTGCCATGGTGATCCTGTCGGCCGCCCTACGAGGCATTCCTGAAGAAACCGTCGAGGCCGCGATTGTGGACGGCGCAAATCCGTTCCAGATATTTTTCAAAATCAAAGTTCCGCAGATCCGCAATACGATCCTTGTCGTCTGGACGACGATCACCATCGCCGTGCTCAAGGTCTTTGACATCGTTTTCGCCATGACCAACGGCCAATGGGAAACGCAGGTCTTGGCCAATTACATGTTCGACAAGCTGTTCCGTGCCAATGACTGGGGCATGGGGTCGGCAGCCGCCATGATCATCATGCTGCTCGTGACGCCGATCCTTGTCTGGAACGTGCGCAACGCGCGCCGAGAAATGCGCTGAGGGAGGGCGGATCTATGGACAATATTGCAGGCCAAAAATCGACGCTCACCTGGGTCGTACATATTTCGGTTGCTGCCCTGGTGGTGCTCTGGATGTTCCCGACGGTTGGGCTTTTTGTGTCATCATTCCGCACGACGGATCAGATCTCGACCGGCGGCTGGTGGAAGGCCCTGTTCCCGGCTGAGCAGAACCTGACGATCCGGGCGGCTGCGCCTGACACGCAGGTCAATATCGACGGCATGTTCGTGATCGAAGGTACGCTTTTCGAAGAAGGCTTTGACGCTGCAGTATCAAGCTGGGGCATCAGTTCCCGTGACATCAACGCTTTCGTTCCCGGCGAGACCGCAGAGTTGCGAAGAGGCGGCACGATTACCGTGGATGCAGCGGGCAACTACCGGATGGAAAACACCGAGGAGTTCTCGGGCTCTCGCGGCCAACGCGTCTTTGTAACAGCGACCACGCCACCAGAATTCACCTTGGACAACTACAACAAGATCCTCTTCAGTGGGTCGCCTTCGGAAAATATGGGGACCGCTTTTGTCAGCACACTCACGGTGACAATCCCTGCAACCATCATCCCGATCTTGATCGCAGCTTTTGCGGCCTATGCATTGGCGTGGATGGAATTTCCAGGCCGCCCGCTGTTGATCGCCTTCGTTGTGGGCCTCTTGGTCGTGCCGCTGCAACTTGCGCTGATCCCTTTGTTGAAACTGCACCTCGGCATTGGCATCGGCAAAGGCTACCTCGGCGTTTGGCTTGCACACACCGGGTTCGGCCTGCCGCTCGCGATCTATCTATTGCGCAACTACATGGTCGGCCTACCGCGCGACATCATCGAGAACGCGCGCGTTGACGGAGCCACGGATTTCCAGATCTTCACCAAGATCATCCTACCGCTGAGCTTTCCTGCGCTGGCCTCTTTCGCGATCTTCCAATTCCTCTGGACATGGAACGACCTCTTGGTCGCCAAGGTTTTCCTGATCGACGCCACCGGCCAGACCACCGTGATGACGAACCGCATCGTCGAGATGCTGGGCACACGCGGCGGCAACTGGGAGATCCTCGCCACCGCAGGCTTTGTGTCCATGGCGGTGCCCCTTCTTGTTTTCTTTGCAATGCAGAAATACCTGGTCCGCGGTTTGCTGGCTGGGTCCGTGAAATAGGACGAATTGAATGACTCAGGCAGCAGAACTCGCACCTGTTAAATCCACATCAAACGCCGATTGGTGGCGCGGCGGGGTGATCTATCAGATCTATCCGCGCAGCTTCCAGGACAGCAACGGCGACGGAATCGGAGACCTTAAGGGCATCACCAGCCGTCTTGACTACATCGAGTCCCTTGGGGTCGATGCGATCTGGATTTCGCCCTTCTTCAAATCCCCGATGAAAGACTTTGGCTACGACGTCAGCGACTATCGCGATGTCGATCCGATGTTTGGCACATTGGCAGATTTCGACGAACTGCTCGACAAGGCGCACGCCCGCGGCATTCGTATCATGATCGATCTGGTCCTGTCGCACACCTCGGATCAACACGTCTGGTTCGGCGAAAGCCGCAAGTCGCGCGACAATCCGAAATCTGACTGGTTCGTCTGGGCCGATCCTAATGAGGACGGCACGCCGCCCAACAACTGGCTGTCGATCTTTGGTGGCTCGGCTTGGCAATGGGACACACGTCGTGAGCAATACTTTCTGCACAACTTCCTCGCCTCTCAACCGGATCTGAACTTCCACTGTGTCGACGTACAGGACGCCCTTTTGGACGTG